>NZ_JBAKHV010000053.1:0-41019 GCF_036906775.1 Micromonospora sp. CPCC 205561
CGCCGGGACGCCGGCCGCCCGGCCGGCACCGCGGACCGGCGCCGCCCGCGCCACCGCCCACCGCCGCGCCGGCTGGTCGGCCCGGCTGGCCGGCACCTGGCGTACGGCGGGCCGGGGCGAGCGGCTCCTCGCCGGCACGGTCGGCGGGCTCCTGCTGGTCGAGCTGCTGATCGCCCTGCTGGCCGAGCCGAACAACTTCGACTCGCAGACGTACCACCTGCCGAAGGTGGAGCACTGGGTGGCCCAGGGCGGCCTCGACTTCTGGCCCACCGCCATCCACCGGCAGGTGACGATCCCGCCCGGTGCCGAGTACCTGCTGCTGCACCTGCGCCTCTTCACGGGCGGGGACGCGCTGCACAACCTGGTGCAGTGGGGAGCCGGCGTCGGCGTACTGCTGGCGGCCACCCGGATCACCGCGCAGCTCGGCGGGGGCCGGCGGGCCCAGCTGCTCACCGCGTTCGTGCTCGCCACCACGCCGATGGTGGCGCTCCAGGCCACCAGCACCCAGACCGACCTGGTCTGCGCCGCCTGGGTGGCCTGCGCGGGCACGCTGGCCCTGGACGGGCTGCGCCGGCGCAGCGGGGTCGCCACGGTGCTGGGGCTGGGAGCGGCCACCGGGCTGACCGCGCTGACCAAGACCAGCGGCCTGATCGCGGTCGGCCCGCTGCTGGTGCTCTGGGGGCTGGCGCAGCTCCGGCTGGCCCGGCTCGGCTCCCGGTCCGACCCGTCCGGAACGGCCGGCCCCGGAGTCGACCGGTCCGGCGACGACCGCCCCCGAGCCGCCCGCGCCGGCGCGCTGTCGCCCGACGGGCCGGGGCGGCAGGCGGGCCGCACGATCGTCGGTTCGGTGCTGATCCTGCTGGTGGCGGGGGTGGTGGTCGGGCCGTTCCTGGCCCGGGTGACCGCCGAGTTCGGGCATCCGCTCGGGCCGCCCCGGCTGCGCGAGTCGATCCCCATGGAACGGCACGACCCACCGTCGGTGCTGGTCAACGCGCTGCGGATCGCGCACACCGCGTTCGACACCCCGCTCGCGCCGCTGCGTCGTGCCGGGGCCGACGCGATCGTCGGCGGCGCCGGCGTGATCGGGGTGGACCCGCAGGACCGGGCCACCACCTTCGGCCGGGAGCGGTTCCCGGTGCCGGCCTGGTATCCGGACGAGGACCGGGTGGCCTTCCCGCTGGCCGGGGGGCTGGCGCTGATCGGGGCGGCCGTCGCGTCGATCCGCCCCCGTCGCCTCGGCACGGGGCAGGCGGGGGCGGTGCGCGCGTACGCGGTGGTGGTGGTGACCGCCGTGCTGCTGCACACCGCCATGGTCAAGTGGCAGCCGTGGGGCAACCGCCTGCTGCTCTACGCGCTGGTGCTGGCCGTACCGCTGGGAGCACTCTGGCTGGACGCGCTGTTATGCCGCCGTGACGACGGGCGCGGGCGGCGGTCGCTGGCGGCCGGCCTCGCGGTGGCCGTGCTGGCCACCTGCGCGCTGGCCGGGGTGCTGGCGGTGTCGTACGGCTTTCCGCGCCGGCTGGTCGGCGCGGGTTCGGTCTTCACCACCGGCGAGTGGGAGACCCGGTTCCTGCGGCGTCCCCAGTGGGCGGAGGAGTTCCGCTGGGCGGCCGACGCGGTACGCGCGACGGACGCGCGCCGGATCGGCCTGGTGCAGCAGAACGACAACTGGGAGTACCCCTGGTGGCTGCTGCTGCGCGACGCGGACGGGCGCCCGCCGGAGCTGGTGGCGTTGCAGTCGGTGCTGCCGGGGCGCCCGCCGGCCGATCCGGCCTCGGTGGACGCGATCGTCTGCACCGGCAGCCGGCCTGCGTGCACGGCGCTGGTGCCGGCGGGCTGGCGCGTGCAGTTCCGGGGCTACGCGGGCTTCGCCCTCCCGCCGGGCCGCTGATCGCCGCAGGCCGCACCGGCGGCCCGGCTGGCGGGCGCCGGCATCCAATTTGCCGGGAGCGTCCGGTTCTGCACTCGGCGCGCAACGATTCCGAGACGTATTCACATACCTCGAACCCGGCGCTACCTTCTGGTAACTCGATCGACGTCCCGCGATCGAGCAGAAAGGAGTGCGTCGATGCTTGGTTCCCCCGCCAGGCGCGAACGCGCGACCCGACGACGGGTGCTCACCGTCGTCGCCGCCGCCGCTCTCGTCCTGCCGATGCTCGCCGGAACGGCCTCCCCCGTCACCGCGGCCGACCGCCCGGCCGTCCAGCCGCTCCCCGCCAACCTGGAGACGATCCGCGCCGCCGAGGCCACCGCGCTCTACGGTGCGCCGGCCGTCCGCCCGATCGAGCAGCGTCGCACCGCGCTCATCACGATGGGCGACAGCGAGATCTCGGGCGAGGGGGTGGGCAACTACGTGCCCGGCACCCACCAACCCGGCAACTGGTGCGACCGCTCGTACGACCAGGCGGTGTTCCGCACCGGCATCGCCGCCGACGAGAAATACAACATCGCCTGCTCCGGGGCGACCCCGTGGAACCTGATCCGGGGCGGGCCGACCCAGCACAACGAGCTGAACCAGGGCGACCACCTGGCCATCAAGGCCCGCAACACGCACATCAGGCTGATCTGGGTGGTGGTCGGCGCCAACGGCGACGGCACGATCCAGTTCGGCCCGGTCGCCACCGACTGCGCCGTCCGGCGGGTCTTCCTCCAGGGAGCCTGCTACCCGACGTACACCGACCAGTGGACCGTCCGCACCGACGGCAGCCGGCAGGCGGTCGAGGACGCGCTCGACGACATCCGGCAGACCATGACCGGCGCCGGCTACCTGCGGTCGGACTACGAACTGGTGCTCATGTCCTACCCGAGCCCGGGCAGCCCGGACGTGGAGGACAACCCGAACTTCCCCGGCTGGTACTCCGGCGGCTGCCTGCTCTACCTGGCCGACGCCGCGTTCGCCCGGAACAAGGCGGTGCCGCTGTTCGAGTCGGCGCTGCGCGCGGCGGCGGCCAACACGGGAACCCGCTACCTGGACGCCAGCCGGCTCTTCCACGGCCACGAGGTGTGCACCGACAGCACCGCCGTGCGCGGGCTGTACATCGAGATCGGCATCTGGGACGAGAACGCGGCGCGGCAGTCGTTCCACCCGAACAAACGGGGCCACGGCATGTTCGCCCAGTGCGTCACCCAGTTCTGGAACTCGGGCCGGCCGCAGGCGACCTGCGTGGACCCGGCCAGCACCGGCAACGGCGTGCTCCACGACGGGCTCCTCGAGTTCAAGCAGCTCCGCAACGCCGCCACCGGCACCTGCGTCGACGGCAAGGGGTACGACTCGCGCAACGGCACGCCCCAGCAGTCGTACGGCTGCCACGGCGGGCGCAACCAGGGCTTCTGGTACGACCCGACCCGCCAGTCCCTGCACTCGGAGCTCTCCCACGACCGCTGCCTGGACGTCTCGGACGGCTCGCTGAGCGCCGGTACGGCGGTGAACATCCACGACTGCCACGGCGGCGCCAACCAGCAGTTCGTGCTCGCCGGCAACCAGATCAAGGCCGCCGGCAACGGCAGCCTCTGCCTGGCGTTCGACAACCCGCTGCTGGGCACCCCCCGGCTGCGCCTGGCGAACTGCTCCACGAGCACCCGCCAGCAGTGGTCCTTCGAGTCCCGCGACTTCGCCAACCCGGTCGGCTACGGGCACGACGACTTCGTCGGCTCCCGCGTCTACTGAGTTCGGCCCCCGTACGCGAGCGGTGCCGCCCGAGGAGGGCGGCACCGCTCGCGCCGACCGGCGTGGGGCGCCCCGCCGTCGCCGACGGGCCGCACCCCGCCTACTTCTGGCCGGCCCGCACCACGATCAGGCGGGCCACCCCGCCGGCGCCCTCCCTGGCGCCGGCCACGCCGACCTTCGCACCGACCTTGACGTCGGCGGGACGGATCGTGGTGCGGCGCTGCACGACGCGCAGCTCGTCGCCGAAGCTCCAGGTCATGGTGAAGCCGTCGGCGGACTTCACGGTCATCGAGTCGCCGTCGACCGCGGTCACCTCGCCCCGCTGCACGGCGACCGTCTTCGTCCCGCCGTCCTTCGTCCGCACCACGGCCTCGCCGTGCAGGGTGCCACGCCGCAGCTGCACCCGGGCCTGCCGGCGCTCGCGCCGCTCCTCCGCCCGCTCACGCCGCTTCTCCCCGGGCGCGCCCGGGGACGCCTGCGGCGAGGCGGGAGCGGGCGCGGCCAACGGTTCGACGTCCAGGTCGCCGGCCTCGAAGCCCATCGCGACCAGCGCCTGGCCCTCCGCGCCCAGGGCGGCGGCGACCTCGACGGCCGTCTCCCGGGCCGGCTGGCCTGCCTTCTCGGCGGCGCCGCACCCCCCGGCGGCGAGCGCGACCGCCGCGAGCAGCGATGTGGTGGCGATTGCCCAACGTGCCATGGGTTTCCCTCTCGTCCGTGGAACCCCAGCCTCCCGCCGCCCGGCGAGCGGCGGGTCAGACCGATGTTCGGGTTCGGTAAGGATCCGGGGGCAGCCGGACGGTGAACGCGGCGCCGCCCTCCGGGGCGTGCCCGGCCGCGATCTCCCCGCCGAGCCGGCGGACCAGTCCGGCGGCGAGCGCCAGCCCCAGCCCGCTGCCGACCTTGCGCACGCCCCGGTAGCGCTGGTGCAGGGCGCCCCGCTCGAAGGCCACCGCCAGGTCGTCGTCGGTGAGGCCCGGCCCGCCGTCGCGGACCTCGACGACTCCGCCCGCCACCGGGCCCGCGCCGGCCGGGCGGGCCGCGAGCACGATCGGCGCCCCCGGCGGTACGACCCGCAGGGCGTTCTCCAGCAGCCCGTCCACCACCTGTCGGATCCGCCCCGGATCGGTGTACGCCGGCACCGTGCCGGCCGGCACCTCGGCGCGGAACGGCACCCCCACCGCCGCGCACCGGCCGGCCCACGTGCGCGCCGCGTCGGCGACCAGCCCGGCCAGGTCCACGGGGACCGGTTCGAGCGGGAAGTCGGCGGCCTCCAACCGGGCCAGCGCCAGCAGGTCGCTGACGAGCCGGTCGAGGCGTTGCGCCTCCGCGAGCACGGTACGGCCGGCGCCGGCCGCCTCCGCCGGCCCGATCACGCCGTCGGCGAGCGCCTCGGCGTAGCCCCGGATCGCGGTCAGCGGGGTGCGCAGCTCGTGCGAGACCGAGAGCAGGAACTCCCGCTGCCGCCCCTCGCTCGCCGCCAGCGCGGCGGCCAGCCCGTTCAGCGCGTCCGCCAGGTCGGCCACCTCGTCGGGCGGTTCCACCGGCACGCGTACCGCCCGGTCCCCGGCGCGCAGGCGGAGGGCGGCGTCGGCGGCCCGGCGGATCGGCCGGGCCAGCCGGCGGGCCAGCAGCAGCCCGGCGGTCACCCCGGCGGCGAGCCCGGCCAGCAGCGGCAGCCAGAGGCTGGGCAGCACCTGCCGCCAGGGGGCGGTGGCGCGGGAACGGGCCAGCACCACCCCGTTGCCGCCGGGCAGGGCGCGCCCCTCGATCAGGGTCCGCCGCCCGTCCAGGAGGCCGCGGGTCGAGACGTTGCGCCCCTCGGTGATGCGCCGCACCACCCGCGTCGGCAGGCCGGCCCGGCCGGGCACCCCGGCGCGGACCAGGTACGCGTCGATCCCCTGGGCGTTCAGCTGTCGGACCAGCCGCTCCTCGTCGGCGGTCCGCCCGGTCTCCAGCCTCGGGCGCAGCACCTCGGCGGCGAGGCGGGCCTGGGCGGCCAGGGCCTCCCGGTCGCGCCGCTCCGCGCCGCGTACCGCGAGGGGCACCGCGACGATCGCGGTGACCAGCACCGACACCAGGGCGACCGCGCAGGTGACCAGCACCGCGCGGGACGTCAGCGTCCGGCCGGGACGGGCCCGGCGCGGCGGAGCCGCAGGCCGGGCCGGCCGCGGCGCGCCGGTCGGCTCAGCCATCGGCGGCGTACCCGACGCCCCGGTGGGTGCGGATCACGCCGGCCGCGCCCAGCTTCGCCCGGACCTGCGCGACGTGCACGTCGACGGTCCGGGTGCCGGCGTGTGACGCGTACCCCCAGACCCCGGCGAGCAGTTCCTCGCGGGTGAAGACCCGGCCCGGCCGGGCCATCAGGTACGCCAACAGGTCGAACTCGGTGGAGGTGAGCTGGACGGCGGTGCCCCCGGCGGTGACCGTCCGCCGGGTGGGGTCGAGCGTCACCGGGCCGACGACGCGGGGCCGGCCGGTCCCCTCGGGCGTCCCGGCGGTGCGCCGCAGCACCGCCCGCACGCGGGCGACCAGCTCGCGGGGGCTGAACGGCTTGGTGACGTAGTCGTCGGCGCCCAGTTCCAGCCCGACGACGCGGTCCACCTCGTCGTCGCGGGCGGTGAGGAAGATGACCGGGGTCCAGTCGCCGGCCTCGCGCAGGCGCCGGCAGATCTCGGTGCCGGCCAGGCCGGGCAGCGCGATGTCGAGGACGCAGGCCACCGGCCGCAGCCGGCGGGCGGCGGCCAACCCGGCCGATCCGTCCCGTTCCAGGTGTACGCCGAATCCGTCCCGGAGCAGGTAGAGCCGGACCAGGTCGGCGATGGCCGGCTCGTCCTCCACCACCAGGACGAGCCCGCGGGGCGCGGCGTCGACACTCACCGACCCATGATTGCCGACCGGGCGCCGCCGCGCCGCTCAGCGGACGTTCGGATCCGGTAAGGAAACGCTCAGCGCGCCACGGCGGGGCGGAAGGCGGCGGGCCGGGCGGTCGCGGAGGCCTCTCCGACGGTGGCGACGAGCCGCTCCCGGGGCGTGCGCAGTCGGGTCCGGAAGGCGTGGTTGAGCAGCGCGTCGAGGTGCCACACCTGCTTCGGGTGCCGGGTGTGGATGAGGAACCGCTCGCGGATCCCGTCGATCGCGGTGGCGGCCAGCTCGACCGAGTGCAGGCGCGGGTCGGGGCTCCAGGTGACGTTGCTGAGTTCCCGGAGCTCGGTGTTGAGGTGCAGGCGCAGCCGGTGCAGCACGCGGGTCTGCTGGGTGACGACCAGCCGCCGGTGGGTCAGCAGGAGGAGGTACTCGCCGGACGTCGGGCGGTCGGGGCGACCGCACCGGGTGACGAGAATGGTGGCGTCGCCGGAGCCGACGCACCGGCGGAAGACGGGCTCGTGGCGCGTGACGGTCTGCACCGCCAGCCCGGCCTCGGCGGCGGCCGGGAGGAACGTACGGGAGAAGACGTCCATGCCCTGCCCAACGACGGCGGCACGGGGGTGACATGGGGCACGTGCAAATTGCAGAAGTTCCACGGCCGGCCGTCGCACCGCCTGTGTGGTTCCCGGGCCCGCCGCCTCGACGGGCCCGGGAGGCGAGGCCTCAGAGCAGCGGCTGCATCACGCCGAAGCCGCTGCCCAGCCGGGTCGGGCTGAGCCAGCCGCCGCCGTTCCACCGGTAGCGCAGCACGTAGCCGGTCGACTGCTGCACGGCGACCAGGTCCGGCTGGCCGTTGCGGTCGAAGTCGCCGAGCTGCACCAGGTCACGCATGCCACCCCAGCCGGCGCCGGCGTCCAACGGGCTGCCGACCAGCCCGTCCGCGCCGCCCGGGTGGACGCGCAGGCGGCCCGTGCTCTTCTCGCGGGCGAGCAGGTCGGGGCGCCCGTCCCCGGTGAAGTCGGCCCCGCCGGTCAACTCGTCCAGCTCGTTCCAGCCCGCGCCGCCGTCGAGGGCGACCCGGCTGCCGAACCCGGTACCCCTGCCGGGATAGAGCCAGAGCGTGCCGGTGGAGGTCTGCACCGCCGCCAGGTCCTGGTAGCCGTCCCCGTTCCAGTCGCCGACAGGAGTGATCTCCCGCATGCTGTTCCAGCCGCTGCCGACCCGCAGCCGCGTGGTCACGCCCGAGCCGTCGCCGGGATAGAACCAGAGGTAGCCGGTCGACTTCTCGCGGGCCAGCAGGTCCTCCCCGCCGGAGCGGTCGAAGTTGCCGGCCCGGACGATCGCGTCCATGCCGTTCCAGCCCGCGCCGAGCGAGCTCCGCCCGCTGAGCGTGGCGCCGTTGCCGCCGTAGACGTACAGCTGGCCGGTGGCCGGGTCGCGGTAGCCCAGGTCGGACCAGCCGTTGCCGGTGAAGTCGCCGAACGGGGTGGCCGGCAGCACGGCGAGATCGAGGAGGTTGCTGTCGATGTTGATCGTCACCCCGCCCCACGTCTCGTGGTGGTCGCCCCGGTACTGCTTCATCCGCTGCTTCGGCATCCAGTACGACTCCGGCAGCGCCTCGTCCGTCACCGTCTGCACGCCGTCCCAGCGGGCGAAGTCGAGGTAGTCGGGGCGGCCGTGGCCGGACCGCTCGTACCCGGAGACCTGGTCGGCCAGGCCGCCGGAGGCCACGTCGGTGTAGAAGCCGGAGAAGTAGCCGTGGTCGTGCAGCCGGGTGGTCCAGGCGTGGGTGAAGGTCTGCACCGCCGCCGAGCAGGCCGCGTCCCCGCCCGGGTACTTCTCCATGTTGTAGAAGACCGTGCTCTCCCGGGCCAGGCCGAGGTCACGCGCCCGCGCCGCGGCGTCGTCGGCCGCCGCGCGGCCCTGCGCCGCCGCCTGCGCCGGATCGATCCGCGGCTTGCTGGTGCTGCGGCAGGGCGCCTGCGGGCCGACGTAGAGCGGAAAGAACCGCCAGCCCGCCGCCGCCTGCGTGGCCACCCACTCCCGGGTCAGGTTCGGCTGTGCGCACGCCCGGCCGTTCCCACCGATGTAGATGCCCACCGCCCGGTACGGCGAGGCCAGCCACGCCTTCATCGCCGCGTTCGACGGCGCGGTGCAGGTGTCGAAGCCCTGGCCGGTAAAGGTGCCCGGGTGCGGCCCGGAGTAGTCGGCGCGGGCGGGAGTCGCCGTGGCGGTCAGGACGACGCCGGCGGCGAGTACGGCGGCGGTCGCCGCCGCGACGGCCCGGTGGACGCCAAGCGGGCGGCCGGCGGGCGAAGTGGAGTGGAGCGTCACGAGTCCCCGATCCTCGTTGTGGATGGCCGGCGGGCGGACGTGGGCACGTCTCTGGCTCGACGCCGGCGCGCCGATTCTGCCCGCGCCGGCCGTTCTTGTCGAGGCCGGCGACCACGGTCGCCGGGCCGGGTCCCCCGCTCGGCGGACCCGGCCCGGCGGCGCTCAGAGCAGCGGCGTCATCGGTCCGAAGCCGGTGCCGAGCCGGATCGGCGGCGCCCAGCCGGTGCCGGTCCAGCGGTACCGGTAGACGTAGCCGCTGGAGTTCTGCACGGCGACCATGTCCGGCCGGCCGTCCCGGTCGAAGTCACCGAGCTGCACCAGGTCGCGCATCGTGTCCCAGTCGGCACCGACCTTGGTGCGGGTGTTGGGCGCGCCGGCCCGACCCGGGTAGAGGTAGAGGTCGCCGGTGCTCTTCTCCCGGGCCACCACGTCCGGGTAGCCGTCGCCGTTGAAGTCCCCGCCGCCGTTCAGTTCGTCCACGGTGTTCCAGCCCGAGCCGAGCAGCACCCGGGTGGTGAACGTGGTGCCCGTGCCGGGATAGAGGTAGAGGGCCCCGGTGGAGGTCTGCACCGCCAGCAGGTCCTGGAATCCGTCGCGGTTGTAGTCGCCGATCGGGGTGATCTCCCGGACGCTGTTCCAGCCGGCGCCCAGCCTGATCCGGCTGCCGACCCCGGACCCGGTGCCCGGGTAGAGCCACAGGTAGCCGGTGGCCTTCTCACGGGCGATCACGTCCTCGCCGCCGGAGCGGTCGAAGTCGCCGGCCCGGACGAGCGCGTCCATGCCGTTCCAACCGGAGCCCAGCGTCACCCGGCCACTCAGCACCGTGCCGTTGCCGCCGTAGACGTGCAGCTGCCCCGTGGCCGGGTCCCGGTAGCCGAGATCCGACCAGCCGTTGCCGGTGAAGTCGCCGAACCGCGCGGCGGGCAGCGGAGCCACGTCGAGGTAGTCGCCGTCGATGTTGATGGTGACCCCGCCCCACGTCTCGTCGTGCGGGCCGACGTGCTGCTTGATCCGCCGCTTGGGCGCCCAGTAGCTGGCGGGGATGCCCGGGTCGGAGACGGTGGCGACGCCGTCCCAGCGGGCGAAGTCGACGTAGTCGGGACGCACGTAGCCGGGCGTGTCGTACGCCGCGACCTGGTCGGCGATCCCCCGGGCCATGCTGCTGTAGAAGCCGGAGAGGTAGCCCTGGTCGTGCAGCCGGGACGTCCACGCGCTCATGAACGTGGTGACCGCCGTGGTGCAGGTCGCGTCGCCGCCGTCGTAGTCCTCCATGTCGTAGAAGAGGACGCTCTCCTGCGGCAGGCCGAGGGCGACCGCCTGCGCGACGGCGTCGTCGGCCTCGCTGCGGCCCTGAGCCGCCGCCTGGGCCGGGTCGATGCGCGGTCGGCCGGTGGCGAGGCAGGGCGCCTGGAGGCCGACGTACATCGGTACGAGGTGCCAGCCCGCCGCCGTCTGGGCGGCGACCCACTCGGCCGTCAGCGCGGGTTGGGCGCAGCCGCGGCTGGAGCCGCCGAAGTAGATGACGACCGCCCGGTACGGCGAGTGGTCGCGCCAGGCCCTCATCTGGGCGTCGGTCGGCGCCGTGCAGGCGTCGAAGCCGAGACCCGTGTAGGTGCCGGGTTGGGGCGGTACGGCGGCGTGGGCCGGGCCGGTGACGGCCGTCAACGCGAGACCGGCGCCGAGGGTGCCGGCGGCGGCGACCGCCACGGTCCGGCGGGCGGCGCGACGCAGCGCGCCGGGCGAGAGAGTGGAGTTCACGATTCCCCGTTCTGTCCGTTCGGTCGGACGGGCCGGCGAGGTGGACGATCCGCGTCCTCAGACGTGCCGGCCCCGCTGATTCTCACCACAGTCGACAGCCCCTGTCGAGGCCGTGGTGATGGTCGATGTGGCGGGCGGGCCGGTCAGACCGGATCGGGCTCGAAGAGCTCCCGCAACCAGCCGGGCACCGCGGAGGCGTACTCCGCGCGGGCCGGATCCGGGCTCCGCAGGGCACGGCGCCAGGAGAGCGCCCGGCTGACCCGGGTGACGCGGACGGCCAGGCGCGCCGCCTCGCGCAGCGTCGCCCGGTCGTGCCCGTCCGACCACGGCTCCAGGTAGGCGTCGCGCAGCCGCGCCAGCGCCGGGTCGCCGGCGGGCAGCCCGAAGCCGTCCGCCACCGAGTTGAGCGTCACCAGCAGGGTGCCGAAGGGGTGGGCCACCGAGGCGTCGCCCCAGTCGAAGAAGCGGTGCCCGTCGCCGGCCACGAACACGTTGCCGTCGTGCAGGTCGTCGTGCTGGACGGTCGGCGCGACGCCGAACCCGGCCAGCCGCCGGCATTCCTCGGCGAAGGCGGCCCGGTGGGCCCGCAGCCGCCCGTGCGCCTCGGCGGTCAGCCCGTCCTCGGCGCCCAGCAGCAGCGACTCCTCGTCGTCGAGCAGCGCGTCGTAGAGCCCCGGCAGCAGCTCCGGCCGGTGGTCGGGCACCCCGAGGGCGAGCAGCTCGCCGGCCCGGGGCGCGACCGCGCGCTGGAGGTCGGCGTACTCCGGGAGCACCCGCTCCCAGCGGGTGAGCGGGGCGCGGTCGCCGCCGAGCGCGTCGCGCAGCGACCGGCCCCCGTCGGGCAGCAGCGCCCAGCCCCGCGCGACGTCCACCGCGAGCGGGTCGAGGACCCGGCCGGGGGCGAGCCGGGCCAGCGCGGCCAGCAGCGCGGCCTCGTGCCGGGTGCCGGGGTTGTTCGCCTTGAACCAGACGTCCCCCGAGTCGGTGGGCACCCGCCAGACCAGCGACCAGGGCCGGACCCGCGGCTCGACCGGACCGACGACCCGCCGCCCGAGTCGGCCGAGCCGCTCCGCGATCCAGTCGTGGGCGGCCTCGGGCCAGCGCGGGTCGGTCCAGTCGTCGTACGGCGTCGCGGGAGCTGTCACGCCCGGCAACCTAGCCCGCGCCCCGGCGGCGGGCCAGGCGTTTTCCCCCCGCCTACAGCAACTCGACGATGGTCGCGTTGGCCATGCCGCCGCCCTCGCACATCGTCTGGAGGCCGTAGCGGATGTCGTTGTCGCGCATGTGGGCGAGCATCGTGGTCATGATCCGTGCCCCGGAGGCGCCGAGCGGGTGGCCGAGGGCGATCGCTCCGCCGCGCGGGTTCAGCCGCTCCGGGGCCGCCTCGGTCTCCGCCAGCCAGGCCAGCGGTACCGGGGCGAACGCCTCGTTCACCTCGTACACCCCGATCTCCTCGATGCCCAGCCCCGCCCGACGCAGCGCCTTGGCGGTGGCCGGGATGGGGGCGGTGAGCATGGTGACGGGGTCGTCGGCGGCGACCACGGCGGTGTGCACGCGGGCCAGCGGACGCAGGCCGTGCCGGCTGGCCCACTCGCTGGTGGTGACGGCGAGCGCCGCCGCGCCGTCGGAGATCTGCGACGCGGAGCCGGCGGTGACGACGCCGTCCGGGCGGAACGGGGTGGCCAGCTCGCCGAGCTTCTCCAGCGAGGTGTCCCGCCGGATGCCCTCGTCGGCGGCGAACTTCCCGCCGTCGGCCAGCGCGACCGGGGCGATCTCGGCGTCGAAGGCGCCGGCGTCCTGGGCGGCGGCGGCCCTCTCGTGGCTGGCGAGGGCGAACTCGTCGAGCTGCGTACGCGAGAAGCGCCAGCGCCCGGCGATCAGCTCCGCGCCGACACCCTGGTTGAACGGCAGCGGCGCGTCGTCGGCGAAGCCCTCGACGCCTCGGTAGCGGTCGCGCAGCTGGTCGCTGAAGGGGGAGCCGCCGGCCACGCTGGCGCCCATGGCGACCCGGGTCATCGACTCGACCCCGCCGGCGACGACGAGGTCGGCCTGGCCGGAGAGGACGGTGGCGGCGGCGAAGTGCAGGGCCTGCTGGCTGGAGCCGCACTGCCGGTCGAGGGTGGTGCCGGGCACCGACTCGGGCCAGCCGGCGGCGAGCACGCCGTTGCGCGCGACGTTCCACGACTGGTCGCCGACCTGGGACACACAACCCCAGACCACGTCGTCGACCTGCGCCGGGTCGATGCCGGTGCGCTCGGCGAGGGCGCGCAGCACGTGCGCCGAGAGGTCGACCGGGTGCACACCGGCCAGGCTGCCCTTGCGCCGCCCCACCGGGGTGCGGACCGCGCCGACGATGACTGCGTCACTCATGACTACTCCCCGGTAACTTGGGCCGGTCCCGATCCTACGTCGTCGGCGGGCCGGGCGTCCTCCCCCGGGTGCCTGGCATGCTGAGCGGATGCGGCAACCCGAGTCCCCGGGCCGGCAGTGGCGGGTTCCGCCGGCCCTGCCGGCGCTGAAGCTGGCCGGCGCGGTCGCGCTGCCCGCGCTCGCGCTGCTCCTCGACGTCGGCGACCGGGTCCAGCTCGCGCTGGCCGTGGTCGCGGCCGCCGGGCTGGCCGGCTGGGCGGCGCGCGACCTGGTCGCGCCGGTCCGGCTGGCGGTCGACCCCGAGGGCGTCACGGTCATCCACGGCTTCGCGGGTCGCCGCCGGCTGCCCTGGGCCGCCGTGGAGAGGGTGACCGTGGACCGCCGCGCGCGGCTCGGCCTGGGCAGCGCGCTGCTGGAGGTCGACGCGGGCGAGTCGCTGCACCTCTTCGGCCGCCACGACCTGGGCGCGGACCCCGCCGACGTGGCCGAGGCACTGCGCGAGGCCCGCCCGCGCTGAGCGGCACCGCGCCCCGACCCGGGGGACCGGGCCGGAGGTCAGCCGCCGAGGATGACCGAGGTGCGGACCAGGGCCAAACCGATCAGCGCCGCCACGATCACCGCGCCGCCGGCGAGCTGCACGAGCGTCCGCCGCGACCGTGGGGCGTACGCCAGCACGAGCGCCAGCAGCGCGCCGACCAGCAGGCCACCCAGGTGGCCGGGGATCGAGATGCCCGGCACGGTGAACGTGAAGACCAGGTTGATCACCAGGACGGGGAGCACCTGGGAGATGTCCCGCCCCATCTTGCGTTCGATGATCACCAGCGCGGCGAAGAGGCCGAAGATCGACGTGGAGGCGCCGGCGGTGAGCTGGTTCTGCGCGCTGAAGAGATAGGCCGCGACGTTGCCGCCCAGCCCGGCGACCAGGTAGAGCACCGCGAAGCGCAGCGACCCGAGGCTGGCCTCCAGCGACCGGCCGAGCACCCAGAGCGCCCACATGTTCAGCAGCAGGTGGACCACGCCGTAGTGCAGGAACATCGCGGTGACCAGGCGGTACCACTCGCCCTCGGCGATGCCGCCGACCGTGCCGTCCGGGAAGAGCGCGCCGCCGAGCACCGAGCCCCAGTCGGTCAGCGGGGTGCTGCCGCCCATCAGGCCGCCGAAGCCCGAGCCGCCGACCGCCGCGTCCCCGCCCCGGTCGGAGGCGATGGAGAGCAGCATCATCAGCACGTTGAGCGCGATCAACGCCTTGGTGACGTAGCCGTGCCGGCCGGCGGCACCGCCACCGAAGGCGGTACGCGCCGGCCGCACGCTACGACGTCCCTCCGCCACGCACTCCGGGCACTGGAACCCGACCGAGGCCTCCCGCATACAGTCCGGGCAGATCGGCCGGTCGCAGCGGGTGCAGTGGACGTACGTCTCCCGGCCGGGGTGCCGGTAGCAGACCGGGGCGGTGGGCGGGGACTCGCTCACCACGCCCGCCACCCGTCGCCGGCCACGCGGCCTCCCGACCGGACCAGGCCCTCGGAGCGCTCAGTCATGTCGGCAAAGGTACCTCGCCGGAGCCTCAGCCAGCGGTCCGCTCGATCTCGACCCGCTCGATGACGACGTCCTGCAACGGCCGGTCGTTCGGGCCGGTCGGGGTGTTGGCGATCGCGTCGACGACCTTCACCGACTGCTCGTCGGCCACCTGCCCGAAGATGGTGTGCCGGTTGTTCAGGTGCGGCGTCGGCGAGACGGTGATGAAGAACTGCGAGCCGTTGGTGCCCGGCCCGGCGTTCGCCATCGCCAGCAGGTACGGCCGGTCGAAGCGCAGCTCGGGGTGAAACTCGTCACCGAACTTGTAGCCCGGGCCGCCGCGGCCGGTGCCCGTCGGGTCGCCCATCTGGACCATGAAGCCGCTGATCACACGGTGCGAGATCGTGCCGTCGTAGTACGGCCCGCTGCCCGGCTGGCCCGTGCGCGGGTCGGTGTATTCGCGGTTGCCCTCGGCCAGGTCCACGAAGTTCTTCACGGTCTTCGGGGCGTGGTTGCCGAAGAGTTCCAGCCGGATCGGGCCAGCGTTGGTGTGCAGGGTGGCGTAGACAGCCTCGGCCACGGGTACTCCTCACTCGTTGGTCAGTTCCATGCGGATCCTCCCATGTGCCCGATCTGGCAGTGCGGAGGCATCCGAAGGTGGAGGATGACGAAGGAACAACTCCCAGGAGGTGGGACCGTGTTTGGAATCGGGCGGCGTAAGACCCAGGGGCAGCTGGCCAAGGTGGAGCTGAACCAGGGACTCGGTCACCTGAGGCAGGCCGCGACGTACGCCGCGAAGGGTGCCGGCGCCACCGTCGCCCCGCGGGTCCAGGCGGCCCGGGGCGCGGTCGCGCCGACCGCCCTCGTGGTGCGCGACCGCGCGTCCAGCGGCCTCGCGTCCACGGTCGCCGCGCTCGCGCCGCTGGCCCTGGCCGTTCGCAAGGCCCAGGCGGAGGCGGCGGGCAAGGCGGTCACCGGCAAGAAGACCGCCGCTGCCAAGCAGGCCGCGGCCACCAGGAAGGTCAAGGCGAAGAACATGAAGTCTTCCCGCAAGAAGAACTCCCGCCGGGGCGGGTCCGTGATGACCGGCCTGCTCGCGGCCGGCGCGGTGGCCGGGGTCGCCGCGATGGCGATGCGGCGGCGTCGGGAGCAGCAGGAGTGGTCCGAGTACGACCCGACCCGCAAGCTGGAGCCGATGCGCGACGAGGTGGAGACCATGGAGATCCGCACCCCGGTGACCGACGCCTCGACGATGTCGAGCGGTTCGGGCGTGGCCGGCGGCCCGACCGGTGCCGGCAGCTCGGCGGTGGCCGGCGGCGACAGCGCCTCCACCACCACCCCGGGCAAGCAGCCGACGATCCACGCGACGGACAAGGTCCCGTCGGTGGCCGAGGGCGCCAAGGACGTGACGGGCCGCCCGGCGGACGACCTGACCGAGGCGCTCGGCAAGGGCGGCGCCAAGACCAACGGTCGCCGCTGACCCCCGGTCAGACCCGGAAAGCGCCGGCGAAGCGGTTGACCCCGCCCCGCCGGCGCTTCCGCGTCCGGCGGGCGGCTCAGAGCCAGCCGTTGCGGCGGAACCAGCGGTAGAGGGCCAGCGAGATCGCGAGCATCAGGGCGAGCACGACCGGATAGCCGTACGTCATCCGCAGCTCGGGCATGACGTCGAAGTTCATCCCGTAGATGCCGGCGATGGCGGTCCAGACGGCCGCGATGGCGGCCCACGCGGCGATCTTGCGCATGTCGTTGTTCTGGTCGACCGTGACCTGCGCCAACCGCGCCTGGAGGATGGAGTTGAGCAGGTCGTCGTAGGAGTTGACCTGCTCGACGGTGCGGCTGAGGTGGTCCTGCACGTCACGGAAGTAGCGGCGGATCTCCTTCGGCACGTCGCGGTTCATCTGCGCGGTGAGCGTCATCAACGGGCGCTGGAGCGGCATCACCGCCCGCTTGAACTCCACCAGCTCCCGCTTCATCTGGTAGATCCGCTGGATGCGGCCGCTGGTCTGGCGGTCGAAGACGTCGGCCTCCAGCGTGTCGAGGTCGTCCTCCAGCCGGTCGGCCACCTCCAGGTAGACGTCCACCACCCGGTCGGTGACCGCGTACGCGACCGCCCACGGGCCCTGGAGCAGCAGGTCCTGCTTCGTCTCCAGGTCGGCCCGGACGGGCGCCAGCCGGCAGGCGTCCCCGTGCCGCACGCTGATCAGGAAGTTCGGGCCGATGAAGAGCATCACCTGGCCGGTCTCCACGACCTCGGAGTGCTCGGTCAGCTCGGCGTGCTCGCAGTACCGGGCGGTGCGCAGCACCAGGAAGCTGACCTCGCCGAACTGCTCCAGCTTGGGACGCTGCTGCGCCTTCACCGCGTCCTCGACGGCCAGCTCGTGCAGCCCGTACGTGGCGGCGATGGCGGTCATCTCGTCCAGCTCCGGCTCGTGCAGGCCGAGCCACACGAAGCCGTGCTCCTCGCGGCGGGCCGCGGCGAGCGCCTCGGCGTACCGCCAGTCGCCGGCCTGCCGCCGCCCGTCCACGTAGAGGGCGCAGTCGACCACCGCGCTGCGCCGCGGCCCGGCCGGCACGGGGAGGCGCTCGGGAGCCTCGGAGTTGAGCCGGCGGGTCATGGCCCGCACCGGTGCCACCCAGTCCCGCGGCCTGAGCACCCGTCCGCCGTTCGGCGAGGCCGTCCGCCCCTGCTGCCCCCGGTCCGTCATCGCGCCCCTCCCCACGCCGTCACGAGCGGTTGGACGCACCGGGCCACCCGCGGCTAGCAGGGTACGCCGCCAACGATGATCACCGGCGGTGACGAACGGCGGCGGGGCGGCGCCGGGCGGGCCGGGTCGTTTTCAGGGGGGGGTGAGGGGACGACCCGGCCCGCCCGCGCCCTTGGGGGGCGGGGGTTGTGCTGGTCGCGTCGCTGCGGGTGCGCCGGCGGAGGGCCGGCCGGGGCGGGGCGGTGTCCGGTGCGGGCGCCCCGGACGGTCATTCCCGCTACACCTGGTGAGTGACGCTCGCAGCATTGTGAGCCGCCGGCCGCCCCGGCGGGAGACCCGGGCGGCCGCGATCGTCCAACTGTCGGAAATCCGACAGAAATTCAGCCCCGTACGGCCGCCATGGCCTCCGCCAGGCGCCGTACGCCCTCGTCGATCCGGTCGGCCGTGACCGCCGAGTACGCCAGCCGCAGGGCGTGCCGCCCGCCGTCGAGCACGAAGTCGCTGCCCTTCACCACGGCGACCCCGCGCTCGGCGGCGGCCGGGGCGAGCCTGTCGACCTCGACGTCCTCGGGCAGCTCGACCCAGAGGAAGTAGCCGCCGTCCGGCTCCACGAACCGGGCCTCGGGGATGTGCCGGCGCAGCGCCTCGCCCAGCAGCCGGGCCCGCTCGCCGAGGGCGGCGCTGACGGTCGCGATCGAGCGCTCGATGTCGCCCGAGACGCAGAACTGGTGCACGATCGCCTCGGAGACCATCCCCGGCGAGATGTAGAGGCTGGTCGCCTTCTTCGCGATGTCGGCGATCAGCTCCGCCGGGCCGATCAGGTAGCCGACGCGTACGCCGGGGCAGACCGTCTTGGTGAAGCTGGACGCGTGCACCACGACGCCGCGGGTGTCGAGCGAGAGCATCGACGGCAGCGCCTCGCCCCGGAACCGGATGTCGGCGTACGGGTCGTCCTCGAAGATCGTGAAGCCGTACTCCGCGGCGAGGTCGAGCAGCTCGTGGCGCTTCTCCAGGCTGAGGGTCACGCCGGCCGGGTTCTGGTAGTTGGGGATGACGTGCGCCAGTCGGGGACGAACCCCCGACTCCAGCAGCTTGCGCAGCTCGGCGGTGTCGAGCCCGTCCGGCTGGACGGAGACGCCGTGCAGCTCGCCACCCATCCGCTGGAGGTTGAGCAGGGTCCGGTCGTACGTCGGACGCTCCACCACCACCGCGTCGCCGGGACGGACCAGGTGGTCGAAGAGGAACGCGTCCGCCTGCAACGAACCGTTGGTGACGAGCACCTGGTCGGCGGAGACCCCGTGCTTCTCGGCGATCCACTTCCGCAGCGGAAGGTAGCCGACGGAGGTGCCGTACGCCGTCACCCCGGCGGGGTCGGCGTCGAACGCGCGGACGGCGGCGGCCTTGAGCCCCTCGACATCGACGATGTCCAGCGAGGGAGCGCCACGGGCGAAGGAGATCAGCTGCTCGGCGGTCATGGCTGTTCAGCGTACGGAAGGCGACCGGGGGCGTGCGCAAGGCACGGCGATGTCCGCATCCTGAGCCACCGGGACGGGTGACCGGCGCGGATCCGTCGGAGACAGGTCAGACGGGAAGGCTGAGCGGGTCGTGCTGCGCCTCCCGGGAGAGCCCGTCCACGTGCAGGCCGAGCGCCGCGATGAGTTGGCCCCAGTCGAAGTAGGACCGCCAGGCGGAGATCCGGCCGCGCCGGACCCGCACGACGTCCGCCACGTCCCAGCTCACCACCCGGCCGGTCGGCGCCACGGTGCCGAAGGGGGTGTGCAGCACCCCGGTGTGGGTGCCGGTGAGCCGCTGCTCGACCGCCGCGCCACCGGCCGTGCGTACCGACCCGAGCCGGTCCACGGAGAGGTCCGGGAAGGCCCCGGTCCAGGTGCGCAGCAGGGCGGGCAGCTCGATCGGGCGCACCGTCACGCCGGGCATGGAGTAGAAGGCGTCCGCCGCGTAGAGGTCCGGCAACCGGGCCACGTCCCGCCGCAGGAGCATCGCGTACTGCTGGTCGACCAGCCGATCCGCGTCAGGCATGAGGACCTCCGTCGCGGGTCGCGGCCCGTCCGTGCCCGCAACGGGATCCTTACCCTTCGATCGGCCCGTCACACCCCCGGCCGGCCGGCGGCCGGCGTCGCCTCGGCGGCCCGGCTGGCGGCCCAGACCCGCATGATGTCCCGGACCGAGATCACCCCGGCCACCTCGCGGCCGTCGAGCACCACGAGGTGCCGGAAGCCGCCCCGGGCCATGGCCGCGGCCGCCTCCTGCACCGTCCACTCCGGCCCGGCGTAGACCACGTCCCAGGTCAGATGGGCCGCCGTCCGCTCGACGTCGCAGTCCAGGCCGGCCCCGATGGCGTTGAGCACGTCGCGCTCGGTCATGATGCCGACCCCCTCGGAATCGGGATCGATCACCACCGCCGACCCCACCCCGCGGGCCGACATCATCCGGGCCGCCTGACGGAGCGTGTGCTCCGGGCCGACCATGAGAACCTCGTTGGACATCGCTTCCCGAACCTGCATCACGCATCACCCCTGTGGGACGGTGGCACCCGGTAGGGGACATGGTGCGCCGGGGCGGCGCCCCGGACAAGACCGGGCGTCGCCGGAACGCCCCGCCGCTCGCTACTGTCGTGGCGTGTCCACCGAGCCTCTGCGCTGCGCCGGCGCGCTGATCGTCGACGACGACGGTCGACTCTTCGTCCAGCGACGATCACCCCACCGGCGCATTTTTCCCGACTGTTGGGACATCGTCGGCGGTCACCTGGAACCGGGCGAGGACTGGATGGACGCGCTGCGCCGGGAGGTGACCGAGGAGACCGGCTGGTCGGTGTCGCACGTGCTCGGCCAAGTCGGGGAGTACCGCTACGTCGCCGACGACGGCCGGGCCCGCGTCGAGCGCGACTGGCTCGTCCGGGTCGACGGCGACCTGACCCGGCCGAGGCTGGAGGTCGGCAAACACACCGGGTTCCGGTGGCTCGCCGCCGACGAGCTGGCCCTGCTCGACGAGCACCGGGACGTCAACGACGGTCTGATCCGGCGGATCGCGGAGGATGCCTTCGCCGCCCTGCGTTCGATAGGTCTGTGAACGACACCGTCGAGCTGGCGCCGCACCGGTTCGCCGGCCTGGTCGCCCCGGCGGTCGAGCGGGCGTTCGTCGCCGGCATCCTCGCCGGCCGCGACGGCGGGGGCGCAGAGCTGAGCCAGCGGTACGGCGGGCCGGCGGCCACCGGCTTCCTGCTGGAGTTCCGCACCCGCCTCGCGGCGCCGGGCGGGACGGTGGACGAGGCCGGGTTCGCGGCGGTCACCCGCTACCGGGACGCCGGCGACTGCCGGCGGGCCCTGGACAAGCAGGTGGCGTACGGGATGATCCACCGCGGCCCCGAGGGCGGGCTCACCGCCACCGAGCGCGGGCTGGCCTTCCTCGCCGAGATCTGGCAGGTGCACGCGGAGGTCACCGAGGAGCTCTGGGCGGGGCACGACGACCGGGTGCTGCGGCTGGTCGAGGCGTTCGGCCGGCTTCTGACGTACGCGCTGGTGCTGGCCGACGAGGAGGGCCCGGCGGCCGGTGCGGCGTTCGCCGCGATGGCGCCGCCGTACGAGCCGGACGGCACCCCGCCCGGCGTGCTGCTGCTCAACCGGCTCGGCACGATGCGCTACCACCGGGCCGACGCGCACGCCGCCGCGTGGACCGCCGCCGGGCACACCGCCGCGACAGTCGCCGCGCTGCCGCCCGGCCCCGAGCAGCTCGCCATCGAGCTGGAGACCGACCGGCGGGCGGCCGGCCCGTACGCGGTGCTGACCGCCGAGGAGCGGCTGGCGGTGCTGGCGGACCTGGCGGCCCTACCGGGCTGACCCGGTTGGCCACGGGGGCGGCGGCGCGCGGCGCTATCCTCCAGCGGTGACCGGGAGTCGTACGAGGGAGGACGCCTCAATGATCGGGATGGTGCTCGCAGCCGGGGCGGGGCGTCGGCTGCGCCCGTACACCGACACCCTGCCCAAGGCGCTGGTGCCGGTGGACGGTGAGACCACCATCCTGGACATCTCGCTGCGCAACCTGGCCGCGGTGGGGCTCACCGACGTCGTGATCGTGGTCGGCTACGCGGCCGAGGCGGTCCGCGAGCGGCAGGCCGACCTGGAGAGCCGCTACGGCGTCACGCTGACCCTGGTGCAGAACGACAAGGCCGAGGAGTGGAACAACGCCTACTCGCTCTGGCTGGCCCGGGAGCACTTCGCCCGGGGCGTGCTGCTGGTCAACGGCGACACCGTGCACCCGGTGAGCGTGGAGAAGACCCTGCTGGCCGAGCGCGGGCCCGGCATCCTGCTCGCCGTCGACACCCTCAAGCCGCTGGCCGAGGAGGAGATGAAGACCACCTTCGACGCCGCCGGCCAGCTCACCCGGATCACCAAGCTGATGGACCCGGGCGAGGCGTACGGGGAGTACATCGGCGCGACGCTGATCGAGCCGAGGGTGGCCGACGCGCTAGCCGACGCGCTGGAGGCGACGTGGCGGCGCGACCCGAACCTCTACTACGAGGACGGCTACCAGGAGTTCGCCGAGCGGGGTGGCGAGGTGCGGGCGGCGTCGATCGGCGACGTCCCCTGGGTCGAGGTCGACAACCACGCCGACCTGGCCCGGGCGCGGGAGATCGCGTGCCACTACTAGCCCGCACGGTCAACACCCCGCTCGTGATCGAGGTCCGGCGGGGCGCGGTGGCCGACCTCGGGCCGCTGCTGGCCGACCGGCGGATCTCGGCCGGCGGGGACGTGGCCGTGGTGGTCGGCCCCGGCCAGGGTGAGCGGATCGTCGAGCTGTGCCGGCCGTCGCTCGGCGCGGCCGACGTCTTCACCGTCGCCGGGGGGACCATCGACGCGGCCAACGATCTCGGTGACCGGCTGCGCCGGCGCCACTACGACGCCGTGGTGGGCATCGGCGGCGGCAGGACCATCGACACCGCCAAGTACGCGGCCACCCGGTACGGGATGCCGATGGTCACCGTGGCGACCAGCCTCGCGAACGACGGGATCGCCTCCCCGACCGCCTCGCTCGACCACGAGGGCGGCAAGGGCTCCTACGGCGTGCACATCCCGATCGCGGTCATCGTGGACCTCGACTTCGTGGAGAACGGCCCGGACCGGCAGACCCAGGCGGGCATCGGCGACGCGGTGAGCAACCTGAGCGCCTGCGCCGACTGGGAGCTCGCCCACCAGGTACGAGGCGAGCCCATCGACGGGCTGGCGGTGACGCTGGCCAGAACGGGCGCCGAGGCGCTGCTCAACCATCCCGGCAAGATCACCGACGACGGCTTCCTCACCACGCTGGCCGAGGCACTGATCATGGGCGGCATCGCCAGCTCGGTGTGCGGGTCGTCGCGCCCCGCCAGCGGCGGCGACCACGAGATCTCGCACGCCATCGACCGGCTCCACCCCGGCACGGGATCGCACGGCGAGCAGGTGGGGCTCGGCGCCCTCTTCTGCACCTTCCTGCGGGGAGACGCCGACCGGTTCGGCCAGCTGGCCCGCTGCCTGCACCGGCACGGTCTCGCCACCACCCCGGCCGACCTGGGCCTGAGCGACGACCAGTTCGTGGAGGCCGTGCAGTTCGCGCCCCGTACCCGACCGGACCGCTACACGATCCTCGAACACCTGGCGATGTCGCCTACCGAGACGCGGGAGCGGCTGGCAGACTACGCCGGTGCAATCCGCGACCACCTTGGCTGAGCCCCGTCCCACCGTCGCCGACTTCCACCGGGTGAACCGGGGCGGCGGCCTGTTCAGCGAATCGATCAGCCAGTGGCTGGGCGCGGTCTTCGCGCTCGTCGCCCAGCGCCTCGGGCTGCGCCCGACCGCGCTGACCGTCGCCAACCTGGTGCTCGGCCTGGCCACCTCGGTCACCGTGGTCGCGCTGGCCGGGCGGGTCGCCGCCGGCGACGTGCCGGCCTGGGCGGTGGGCCTGCTCGCCCTGGTCGGCTGGCAGGTCGCGTACGCCCTGGACTGCGCCGACGGCCAGCTCGCCCGGGTGACCGGGCAGGGCAGCGCGGCGGGCGCCCGGGTCGACGTGCTCTGCGACGTGGCCGCCCAGATCGCCCTGGTCGCCGCCCTGTCGGCCACGGCCGTGGCGCAGGAGCCGTCGACGCCGAGTTGGCTGGTCGCCGTCTTCGCCGGCACCTGGATGGTCAACCTGGTCACGTCGGTGATGCAGGCCGGTCCGAACGCCGCCAGCATGGTCACCTCGACCTCGCTCCCCGTACGCCTGGTGAAGCTGGTCCGCGACTACGGCGCGGTGATCTTCGCCGCCGCCCTGGTGCTGGCCTTCGCCCCCGCCCTCGTCATCTGGGTGATCGTGGCGTTCACGATCGTCAACGGCGGCTTCCTGCTCGCCAGCATCGCCTTCTCCGCCCGCGCCTCGCTGCGCTGAGCCGCCACGGCCGGAGCGTCCGCGCCCACCGGCTGCGGACGCCCGGCCGCGCCGTCGGTTCGCGGGCTGCCACTGCGGGCTCCGGGGCTGCGGGCTTGGTGCTGCGGACTCCAAGGCCGGGCTCGGGGCCGGGCTCGGGGGGTTGCTGGCTCCGTCCGGCTGCGGCCCTGCCGCCCGGTTGCGGCCCGCCGCCTATTGCCTGCCGCTCGGCGCTCGGCGCTAGCACCAGGCGCTGCGATCGTTACTCAACGTGATCGATGTCGGCGTTTCTCGGCCGACCCCGGGTACTCGCCTCGCCCCCTTTGCTCTGCAGCCATGCACGCACCAGCCACCGAGGGTGGCTGGTGCGTCGGCGGCTGCAGAGCAAAGGGGTGGAAGGAAGAATCTCGGGTCGGCGCGGGAGGCGGAAGAACTCGCTGGTCAGCGCCGTCCGTTTCGGAGTGGCAGGTTTCCGGGCTCAGCGCGAGGACAGGAGCACATACGCTGCGTGACTTCGGCGGGCGTCCGGCCCTCTCGTCACGGTGAGTGTCCGCGGCGGGGCGTCTTCAGCGGTCGGTCGGAAGCTCGGCCCGCTTCACGCCGGCGTAGATGTCGAGGAGCCGCTTGGTGACCACGTCGGGATGGAAGGTCCGCTCGTAGCGCAGCCGGGCGGCCGGCGCGATCGCCGCAGCCCCCGCGCTGGCCACCGGCAGGGCGGCGGCCAACGCCGCCGCCTCCGGAGGCGCCACCCAGCCGGCCGCACCTGCCACGGTCCCGCCGACCCCGCCAGGCACGCCGGTCCCGCCAGGCACGGCCATCCCGCCAGGCACGGCCATCCCCCGAGGCACGCCGGTCCGGCCAGGCACGCCCCGTCCGCTCGCCGCGGGTGGCACCGGCATCCCGTCGCCGCCGGCCACGGCCGAGGCGACGGCGGCCGGGCCGGTGCCGGCCGGCTCGCGCGGGCCGTCCGCGCCGACGAGGTACGGGATGCCGCCGAGGGCGGTGCCGAGCACCGGGCGGCCGGCGGCGAGCGCCTCGATGATCACGGTGGGCAGCACGTCGTGCCAGGTGGAGGCCGCGATGATCACCGCGCTGGCCTCGATCGCGGCGCGTACCCCGGCACGGTCCAGCGGCCCGAGGTAGGTCACGTCGGCGCGCTCGGCGGCGGCGGCCTCGGCCAGCGGGCGCAGCTCGCCGTCGCCGGCGATGCGCAGCGGGCCGAGCGCGCCGTCCGGGTGCCGCCGCCAGGCGTCCAGCAACAGGCCCAGCCCCTTCTCCGGGGAGAGCCGGGCCATGTAGAGGAAGCCGTCGCCGAGCGGAGCGGGCGCCCCCGGGTCGGGGATGCCGTTGGGCTTGACCACGATCCGGTCCGCCGGGATGCCGTAGTCGCGCAGGTGGTCGGCGACCGCCGAGGTGAGCGCGACGAACCGGTCCACCGAGCGCCAGGTGCCCCGGTGCACCGCCAGCGTGGTCGCCATGAGCGCGCTCTGCGCCCGCGAGCCCCGGTAACAGCGGTGCACGATCGCCGGCACCCCCAGCGCCCGGCCCCGGCAGTCCTGGCAGATCATCCCGTCGCGGAAGTAGAGACCGGAGGAACAGACCTGGCGGTAGTTGTGCACCGTCTGCACCACCGGCACGCCGTGCCGGTGGGCGGTCCGCACGATCCAGGGCGAGATCAGGGGGTACGGGTTGTGCAGGTGCAGCACGTCCGGCCGGTGCTCGGCGATGAGCCGGCTCAGGTCCTCCTGCGCGCGGGGCGCCCAGATCGGCGAGATCGGCAGCAGCGCCTTGGCCGACTTCGACATCGACGGGATCTCGTCCGAGCTACGGATGAACGGCAGCACCTCCACCCCGGCCGCGGTGAGCTGGGCGATCTCCGCGTCGACGATCGTGTTCTCACCGGAGGGCTGGGCCTCCCGGTACCGGTTGTGCGCCACCACGATTCTCACGGGAAAGAAGGCTACCGTTGGCAGGTGCCCGAACTACCGGAGGTTGAGGCGCTCGCGGGTTACCTGCGCGAGCGCGCGGTGGGGCGGCGCGTCGACCGGTTGGAGGTCGCCGCGATCAGCGCCCTCAAGACGTACGATCCGGCGCCGACCGCCGCGGCCGGGCGGCCGGTGACGGACGCCCGTCGACACGGCAAGTTCCTCGACCTGGTGCTCGACGGCGACCTGCACGTGGTGGTGCACCTGGCGCGTGCGGGTTGGCTGCACTACCGGGAGAAGTTCCCGTCCACCACGCCGCTGCGTCCCGGCAAGGGTCCGGTCGCGCTCCGGGTACGTCTCGACGACGGCTCCGGCTTCGACCTCACCGAGGCCGGCACCCAGAAGAGCCTCGCCGTCTACCTGGTCACCGACCCGGCGACGGTGCCCGGGGTGGCCCGGCTGGGCCCGGACGCGCTCGCCGCCGACCTGGACACCTTCGCCGAGCGGATGCGCAGCCGCCGGGGCCAGGTCAAGGGGGTGCTCACCGACCAGACGGTGCTCTCCGGCGTCGGCAACGCGTACTCCGACGAGATCCTGCACGCGGCGAGGCTGTCGCCGTTCGCGATCACCGACCGGCTGACCGACGCGCAGCTGGCGGCCCTGCACGCGGCGACCCGTCAGGTGCTCGGCGACGCGGTCACCCGGTCGGTGGGCCAGAAGGCGGCCGAGCTGAAGGGCGAGAAGCGCTCGGGGCTGAAGGTGCACGCCCGCACCGGGCAGCCGTGCCCCGTCTGCGGGGACACCGTACGCGAGGTCTCGTTCGCCGATTCCAGCCTCCAGTACTGCCCCACCTGTCAGACCGGCGGGAAGCCGCTGGCTGACCGAAGGTTGTCGCGCCTTGTACGGTGAGTGACAACACTGCCGACTACGCGACGGAATCGGCCAACCCGCGTCGAAGGTCTGAGTTGCGGCTCTACCGGGCCCGTCCTCCATCGGTATAGTGGCTCGGTCCCCGGCTTCTGAAATGGCGCGGAGCCGGCCAGACGCCAGGCGGCGCCATACCCGCGCAATGTCCCTCGGGTCGACGTACGGGTGGTGACCGCGTGGAAGACTGGGACGGTGGGCGACCCGGGCCCTCACGGCGAGTGAGCGGCACGTGTCATGCGGGAGGACATGGGTGAGGTGACGACAAGCCTCCAGCGCCCGGTAACCAACACAGGCCGGAGCAAACTCGTGCGGCACGTCGACAGCTTCGAGATCCAGCCGCCGGCACCGCCGTCCCACAACGGCGTACCCCGGTCGGCGTGGGCCCGGGCCCGTCGCCGTGTGTCGCGCTGGCACCGCCCCTACATCGCCCTCCTGCTGCTGCTCGACTTCGCGGCCGCCGCGGTCGCCAGCCTCATCGCCATCGAGACGTTCGACCAGTCCCGGGCCGGCTTCTACAACGCCGAAGAGGACCCGACGTGGTTCCACACGGTGGCGTTCGTGCTGCTGCCGCTCGGCTGGCTGGTCAGCCTCTGGGCCAACCGGGCCTTCGACCGGCGCTACCTCGGCCTCGGGCCGGACGAGTACAAGCGGGTGATCCGGGCCGGGGTCGCCGTCGCCGCGACGGTCTCCTTCCTCGCCTTCGCCACCAAGACCGACCTGTCCCGGTACACGGTCGGCACCGCCCTGCTCGCGGCCCTGCTGCTGATCCTGCTGAACCGGATGCTCTGCCGCTTCGTGCTGCACGTGGTGCGCCGGAACATCGGCCAGGCCGGGCACCGGATGGTGCTGGTGGGCACCCTGCCCGAGTGCCTGGAGGTCTACACCGCCGTCACCCGCAACCCGGCCGCGGGCCTGGTGCCGGTCGCCATCCACGTCACCGACGGCTACGCGGCCGCCAAGGGCATCGAGACCCCCGTTCCGGTGTACGCGGGCCGCGACGTCCTAGCCCTGGTCCGCGAGGTCGGCGGCGACACCATCGCGGTCTGCGGCTCGGCCAGCGCGGAGCCGGGCGAGCTGCGCCGGCTGGCCTGGCAGTTGGAGGGCTCCGGCGTCGACCTGGTCGTGGCCCCGCAGCTGACCGACATCGCCGGGCCCCGGGTGCACATCCGGCCGATCGAGGGCCTGCCGCTGCTGCACGTCGAGGAGCCGACCCTCTCCGGGCCGGCGCTGCTGGCCAAGAACCTGATGGACCGGGTCGCCGCCGGGCTGGGCCTGCTGATGCTGACCCCGGTCTTCCTGGCCATCGGCATCGCCATCCGGGTCTCCGACCCGGGCCCGGTCTTCTTCCGTCAGCCCCGGGTGGGCCACGAGGGCCGCACCTTCCGGGTCTGGAAGTTCCGGACCATGTACGTCGACGCCGAGGACCGGCTGGCCAGCCTGGTCGACCGGAACGAGACCGACGGCATGCTGTTCAAGATGAAGGAGGACCCCCGGGTCTTCCCGGTGGGCCGCTTCCTGCGGGCCTCCTCGCTGGACGAGCTGCCGCAGTTGATCAACGTACTCAAGGGCGAGATGTCGCTGGTCGGGCCGCGCCCGCTGCCCGCCGACGACGGTGACTTCCTCGGCGACGTCCGCCGGCGGCTGCTGGTCCGACCGGGTATGACCGGCCTGTGGCAGGTCTCCGGCCGCTCGGACCTCTCCTGGGACGAGGCGGTCCGGCTCGATCTCTACTACGTCGACAACTGGTCGCTGGCGTACGACCTGAGCATCCTGTGGCGCACCGTCGGGGTGGTGCTCGCCCGCAAGGGCGCGTACTGACCCTTGGCGTGCGGGCCGGCAGGGGCCAGGATCGCTGCGTGGGTGGCAACCTCTCGGGCGTCTTCGGCGTCGTCTCACTGCTCGCCGCGTTGGGTGCGGCGCTCTTCGCGGTGGTCCGGCTGCGCGCGCGACGCGGCATCGCCACGGCCACCCAGCGGGCGACGTACGAGGTGCTGCACACCGCCGGGCTGGCCGCCGAGCCGCTGCGCGCGGGGCTGAGCGGGACGAACGCGGCGAAGGCCGTACGTCACCTGCGGGCGCTGGTGGGGGCGGCCGGGCTGGCACTGACGGACCGCGAGACGCTGCTCGCCCTGGACGGGCGGGGCGGGCACCACGACGCGCAACTGGTCGCGGCGGCCCGGCGGGCCGTGGCGACGGGCCGCTCGACCGTCCTCGGGGAGGCGGAGCTGAGCTGCGACCGGGTGGACTGCCCGGTACGGGGCGCGGTCGTAGCCCCGCTGACCGGCGCCGACGGGCGCGAGGTCGGGGCGCTGGTCGCGGTCGCCGACGGACAGCCGGCGCCGGGTCTGGTGCAGGCCACCCTGGAGACGGCGCACTGGGCCGGCAACCAGCTCGCCCTGGCCGAGCTGGACTCCTCCCGGGAGCGGCTGGCCCGGGCCGAGGTGCGTGCCCTGCGCGCGCAGATCAGCCCGCACTTCATCTACAACGCGCTGACCGCGATCGGCTCGTTCGTCCGCACCGACCCGGACCGGGCCCGGGAGCTGATCCTGGAGTTCGCGGAGTTCACCCGCTACTCGTTCCGGGCGCACGGCGAGTTCACCACGCTGGCCGAGGAGCTGCGCTCGATCGACCGCTACCTGACGATTGAGCGGGCCCGCTTCGGCGACCGGCTCCAGGTGCGCCTCCAGATCGCCCCGGAGGTGCTGCCCGTGACGCTGCCCTTCCTCTGCCTGCAACCGCTGGTGGAGAACGCCGTCCGGCACGGGTTGTCCCGCAAGCCGGGCACGGGCATGGTGAGCATCGAGGCCCGGGACGCGGGCACGGAGTGTCACATCACGGTGGAGGACGACGGAGTGGGGATGGACCCGACCACGTTGACCGCCGGCATCGCCGAGCTGGCCGGTGCCGCCGCCGGAGGCCCGGGCGACGCTGCGCTGGCCGGCGTCGGAGACGAACCGGGCCAGCACGTCGGGCTCTCCAACGTCGACGAGCGGCTCCGGTCGGTCTTCGGCGACGGCTTCGGCCTCGTCGTCGAGACGGGCCTCGGCTCGGGTACGAGGGTGAGCATGCGGGTGCCGAAGTTCCACCCCGGCGTACGGGCCGGCTCGTGAGCGCGAGGAGTGAGCCGGGTCTGCGAGCCCCGCAGCCGCGAACCGGGGTGATGCCGTGAACGGCGGGGTGGGCGCGGCCGGGTTCCTGCGGGTGTTGGCGGTGGACGACGAGCCGCCGGCGCTGGACGAGTTGGCGTACCACCTGCGGGCCGATCCCCGGGTGGCCCGGCTGCACACGGCGGGCGACGCGACGGAGGCGCTGCGGGTGCTCCGCGACGGCGACGTGGACGTGGTCTTCCTCGACATCCGGATGCCCGGGCTGGACGGCATGGAGCTGGCCCGGGTGCTGCGCCGGTTCGCCCGGCCGCCGGCGATCGTCTTCGTCACCGCGTACGACGACGGGGCGGTGGACGCGTTCGATCTCGGCGCGACCGACTACGTCCGCAAGCCCGTACGCGCCGAACGGCTCGCCGAGTCGCTGCGCCGGGTGATCGGCGCGCGGGTGGTGCCGTCGCATCCGGCGGCGCTGGCCCGGGCGGAGGAGGATCCGACCATCCCGATCGAGCTGGCGGGCACGACGCGGATGCTGCCGCGCTCGGCGGTGCGCTGGGTGGAGGCGCAGGGCGACTACGCCCGCCTGCACACCGCCGACGGCTCGCACCTGGTGCGGGTGTCGCTGGCGACGCTGGCGGAGCGCTGGGCGGACGCGGGGTTCGTCCGGATCCACCGCTCCTACCTGGTGCAGCTCAAGCTGATCGCCGAGTTGCGGCTGGTCAACTCCGGTTACGTGGTGATGGTCGACTCGGCCGAGTTGCCGGTGAGCCGCCGGCACACCCGCGAGCTGAAGGACAAGCTGGTCCGCGCGGCGAAGCAGGACTGGAACCGCTGACCGCGATCTTCTTCGCGGGCCGGGAATACGCGAGCTTCGTCGTACGCTGTACGGTACGTCGTACGACAGAGGGAGACCGCCTTGTTCGACGCCGCTACCGAATTCGACCGCCAGCTCGACCGCTTGGTGGAGCTGGGCTACCCGGCCCTGGCCGGGCTGGCCGAGGGCGCCTTCCGCGACCTGGTGACGCCGCTGCGCGCGGCGGCCGTCGCCGGGTCGGCCGGCCTGCCCGCCCCGACCGAGGAGCGGGTGCCGTTCCTGCTGGTGATCACCCGCGACCTGGTGCCGGTGGAGGAGCGCGTCGCGCTGACCACGCTGGCCGGCAAGCGCAAGCCGGGGATCGTCGACCGGCACTACGCCGACGGCGACCTGCCGAAGTTCGACCCGATCAAGGAGCTGGAGGTGCCGGCCGGCCCGGCGTACCTGCTCTTCGACGTCGACCGGGGCGAGGAGACCCTCAACCTGGCCCCCGCCGCCGCCATGGAGGTGATCACCGGCCGGGACCGGCTGCCGCTCACCATCGACGAGGGGCTCGCCTTCGTCACCCTGCACCCGGAGGCGCTGGCCAAGAACAAGTGCTTCTCGCTGGTCGGTTCCCGCTGCGGTGACAAGCGGGTGCCGGCGCTCTGGATCAGCCAGGGCGCACCGAAGCTCGGCTGGTGCTGGTACGGCAACCCGCACACCTGGCTCGGCTCCGCCTCCGCCCGCCCGGAGCGCGTCGGGCCGAGCTGACGCTCGCGGGGCGGTCCGATCCGGGGCGGACGTTCCACCGAGTTATCCACAGGGGTGACCCGTTCTCCACAGGTTGTCCACAGCCGGCTGTGGACGGGTCCGTCGCACCGGCCCGCCGCGCGCGCGACGCCGACGGCTCCCCTTGACAATCGCCCCGATCGGGCGAGACTTCCGGGGTGGCCGATGCCGACGATCCCGTCCCGGTGCCCCGGCCGGGCGGGTCCGGAGCCCCGGAGCGGGCCGGCCGGCCCGGGGTGTCGGGGCAGCCCCCGGCCCCCCAGCCCCGGGCGCGGATCGTGCTGGCCGAGGTGTCCCGCCGGGAGGACCGGGCGCGCCGCACCCGCGCCGAGCTGGCCGAGCAGACCCGGGTCGGCGAGGCCCTCGTCCGGGGGCTGGTCCGGGCCCAGTTCGCGCTGGCGCTGCGGCTCTCCCTGGTGGTGGCGATCGGGCTCGGCGGGTTGCCGTGGCTCTTCGCCGTCGCGCCCGCCGTCGGCCGGGTCACCGTGCTCGGCGTCAACCTGCCCTGGCTGCTGCTCGGGGTGGCGTCGTTCCCGTTCCTGATCGCCGTCGGCTGGGCCTACGTGCGGCTGGCCGAGCGGAACGAGCAGGACTTCACCGACCTGGTCCAGCGGCCGGAGCGCTGAGGTGGGCAACGGGTTCGTCGTCCCGGCGATCGTGGCGGTCACCCTGGTCACCGTCGGCATCGGCTTCTACGGGCTGCGGCTGGCGCGGACCACCTCCGACTTCCTGGTCGCCTCGCGGGCGGTCAGCCCGACCTGGAACGCCGCGGCGATCGGCGGGGAGTACCTGTCGGCGGCGAGCTTCCTCGGGGTCGCCGGGCTGGTCCTCAAGTACGGCGTCGACGTGCTCTGGTACCCCGTCGGCTTCGCCGCCGGCTATCTCGCCCTGCTGCTCTTCGTGGCCGCGCCGCTGCGCCGCTCCGGCGCGTTCACCCTGCCGGACTTCTGCGAGCTGCGGCTCGGGTCGCGTCGGCTGCGCATCCTGGCCACCGCCTTCGTGATCTTCATCGGCTGGCTCTACCTCGTGCCGCAGCTCCAGGGGGCGGGGCTGACGCTGGCCACGGTGACCGGCTCGCCGTACCCGTTGGGAGCCCTGCTGGTGGCCGTGGTGGTCACCGCGAACGTGGCGCTCGGCGGCATGCGCGCGATCACCTTCGTGCAGGCCTTCCAGTACTGGCTCAAGCTGACCGCGCTGGCCGTACCGGCGATCTTCCTGGCGTTGCAGTGGCAGGCCGACGCCCGGCCGGCGGTGACCCCGCCCGACGGGCCGGCGTTCCGGACCGCGACCACCGTCGTGGTCGAGCACTCCGCGACCCTCACCCTGCCCGACGGCCGGATCGTCGAGGTACGCCCCGGCGACGAGCTCTCCTTCGCCGCCGGCGACCCGGTGCCGGAGGTCTCCGGGGTGGCCACCGACGCGGCCGACTGGCTGCTGCCCAGCGCCGCCGGGGACGACGACCGGGGCCTGTTCGCCACCTATTCCCTGATCCTGGCGACGTTCCTCGGCACCATGGGGTTGCCGCACGTGCTGGTGCGCTTCTACACCAACCCCGACGGCGCCGCCGCCCGCCGCACCACGCTGGTGGTGCTCGCCCTGGTCGGCGCGTTCTACCTGCTCCCCACCATCTACGGGGTGCTCGGCCGGATCTACACCCCGCAGCTGCTGGTGACCGGGCAGACCGACGCGGTGGTGGTGCTGCTGCCCGGCGCCGCGCTCGGCGACGGCACCACCGGCCGGCTGCTCGCCGCGCTGGTCGCGGCCGGCGCGTTCGCCGCCTTCCTCTCCACCTCGTCCGGGCTGCTCACCAGCGTCGCGGGGGTGATCTCGACGGACGTGCTGGGGCGCGGCTCGGTACGCGGCTTCCGGCTCGCCACGGTGATCGCCGGGGCCGTGCCGACTGTCCTCGCGCTCAACCTCGCCGGGCTGGACGTGTCGCAGGTCGTCGGGCTGGCCTTCGCGGTCGCCGCGTCCAGCTTCTGCCCCCTGCTGGTGCTCGGCATCTGGTGGCGCGGCCTCACCGACCTGGGGGCCGCCGCCGGGATCCTGGTCGGTGGCGGCGCGGCGGTCGGGGCGGTGCTCGTCACGGTGCTCGGCCCGCCGCTCTCCGGGTGGCCGGCCACGCTCACCGCGCAGCCGGCCGCCTGGACGGTGCCGCTCGCGTTCACCGTGATGGTGGCGGTCTCTGTGGCCACCCGCCGCCGCGCGCCCGCCGACGTCGGGGCCACCATGCTCCGCCTGCACGCCCCGGAGGCCCTTCGCCTGTGACGGGTGGCGCCCCCGACCGCCCGGGTACGCCCCGAGGATGACCGGGGATCATCCTGCGGCCGGACCGGCCGGTGGACCTGGCCCGTTACGGTCGGACGCATGACTGGTGAGCACCCGGCCCTCTCCCTTCGTGGCCTGGCGAAGCAGTTCGACGGCAAGGTCGCGGTGGCCGGCGTCGACCTCGACGTCCCGGCCGGCTCCTTCTACGGCCTGCTCGGCCCGAACGGCGCGGGCAAGACCACCACCCTGTCGATGGCGGTCGGGCTGCTCCGGCCGGACGCCGGTGACGCCCGGGTGCTCGGGCACGACGTCTGGGCCGACCCGGTGCGGGCGAAGCAACTGCTGGGCGTGATGCCCGACGGCGTACGCCTCTTCGACCGGCTCAGCGGCGCGGAGCTGCTGGCGTACCACGGCCTGCTGCGGGGGATGGACCCGGACGTCGTCGACCAGCGGGCCGCGGAGCTGCTGGACGTGCTCGCGCTCGGCGACGCCGGCCGGACCCTGGTGGTGGACTACTCGGCGGGCATGAAGAAGAAGATCGGCCTGGCCTGCGCGCTACTGCACGGCCCCCGGCTGCTGGTGCTGGACGAGCCCTTCGAGGCGGTCGACCCGGTCTCCGCCGCGCTGATCCGGGACATCCTGCACCGCTACGTCACCGGGGGCGGCACGGTCGTCTTCTCCAGCCACGTCATGGAGGTCGTCGAGCGGCTCTGCTCGCACGTCGCGATCCTGGCGGCGGGCACCATCAAGCGCGTCGGCGCCATCGAGGAGGTGCGCGGCGGCCGCTCCCTGGAACAGGTCTTCGTCGAGGTGGTCGGCGGCCGTACGGCGACCGGCGAGGAGCTGGCATGGCTGTCGCGGTGAGTGACCCGGCCGTCTCCACCCGGGCCGCCCGGCGGGTCTCCGCCCGGCACTTCGTCCGCCTCAAGCTGCGGGTGATGGGGAACAACTTCCGGGGTCAGGGTTGGCGGATCGCCCTCTTCGTGGGCGGCATCGTGGCGGGCCTCTGGTTCGCCGGCACCGGCTTCTTCCTCTTCGCCGCGCCCGGCCTGGCCGACGAGGGCCGCTACGCGCTGATGGTCGCCGCGTTCGGCGGTGGCCTGACGGTGCTCGGCTGGCTGCTGCTGCCGCTGGTCTTCTTCGGGGTGGACGAGACGCTGGACCCGGCCCGGTTCGCGCTGCTGCCGCTGCCCCGCCGCACGCTCGTCACCGGGCTCTTCGCCGCCGCCTTCGTCAGCGTCCCCACGATCGCGGTGCTGCTGGCGCTGTGCGGTCTGGTGGTCACCGCCGGGTCGCTGGGCGGCTGGCCCGCCGCCGCCGTCGCCGCGGTCGGCGTGGTCGCCGGGCTGCTGCTCTGCGTCGCCGCGGCGCGGGCCGTCACCAGCGCGTTCGCCACCGCGCTGCGGTCGCGCCGGGTCCGCGACCTGGCCGCCGTGCTGCTCGCCGTGCTCGCGGCGCTGCTCGGCCCGTTGCAACTCGTCGGCGTCGCCGCCCTGGGCGACGCCGACTGGGACCGGCTCGACGGCGTGGCCGAGGTGGTCGGCTGGACCCCGTTCGGCGCCCCCTGGACGGCCGGGATCGAGGTGGCCGAGGGCCGCCTCTGGGCCGCGCCGCTGAAGCTGCTGATCACGGCGGCCACGGTCGTCGCCCTGCTGGCCTGGTGGTCCCGCTCGCTCGAATCCGCGATGGTGGGCGCGGCCAGCGCCGGTCCGGGCCGCGCCCAACGGGGTGTCACCGGTGGGGCGGTCGCCCAGCTCTTCCCGAAGGCCGTCGGGTGGGCCCGGCGGGACCGGTTCGGCGCCCTGGTGGCCCGGGAGGCCCGCTACTGGTGGCGGGACGCGCGACGCCGGGCGAACCTGATCACCGTCGCGGTCGCCGGCCTCTTCGTGCCGGTCATGGTCAACCTGGGCGGCTCGGGCTTCGTCGCCGGCGGCGGGCAGGGGTTCTCGGCCAGCCCCGACTCGTCTCCGCTGCTGGCCAGCCTCTCCATGCTCTTCGTCGGTCTGCTCGCCGCCGTCACGCTGGCCAACCAGTTCGGCTTCGACGGCAGCGCGTACGCGGCGAACGTGGTGGCGGGCGTCTCCGGCAGGCAGGAGCTGCGCGCCCGGATGACCGCGTTCTCGATCTACGTCCTGCCGATGCTGGCGGTGATCGCCGTGGTCGTCGGGGTGGTCCTCGGCGAGCCGGGCTGGATCGGGCTGATGGCGGGCACCCTGCTCGCCACCTACGGCGCGGGGCTGGCCGTGAACTGCTTCGTCTCGGTGCTCGGGGCGTACTCGCTGCCGGAGACGAGCAACCCGTTCGCGCTGAACACCGGTGCCGGGGTGGCGAAGAGCTTCCTCACCCTGCTGGCGATGCTCGCCACGGCGGTGGCGGCGGTGCCGATGGTGGCCGCCGCCGGATTGCTCGGCGACGTCTGGCTCTGGCTGGCCCTGCCGGTCGGCGCGGCGTACGGACTGGGCGCGGCGCTGCTCGGCGCGTACGCGGCCGGCGACGTGCTGGACCACCGGATGCCGGAGCTGCTCGCCACGGTGACCCCGCGCCGCTGACAGCGGACACCGGCGGGCGGCCCCGACCGGCGTTCCCGAGTCGCGCTGGCCTTGCCGGGCGGCGGCACAATGGCCTGATGCCCGTCGTCGAAGCGGTGGCGACCGTCCCGGTCCCGCCCGAGCTGGCCTTCGCGGTCTCCCAGACCACCGCGCCCGTGCGCTACCGGTGGGACCCGTTCGTCCGGGAACAGCACTTCACCGACGGCGCGACCCGGCCCGGCAAGGGGGTGCGCACCTACACCCGGTCGCGGCACGGGCTGGTCATGGTGAGCGAGTACGTCTCCTGGGCGCCGCCGAGCCACGTCGGCATGAAGATGGTGCGCGGCCCCTGGTTCTTCGAGATGTTCGCCGGCGGCTGGCGGTTCGCGCCCGGCCCGGAGCCCGGCTCCACCATCGCCACCTGGCGGTACAACTTCCGCTGCCGCCCCGCGTTCCTCCGCCCGGTGGCGGACCGGGTCGGCGGCTGGCTGCTCGGCCGCGACATCCGCCGCCGGATCGCCGGGTACGCCGCCGGCTGCGCCGACCCGGAGGTGCTCGCCGCCGCCCGCCGTTCCCTCGCCGGCGAGGACCGCGACGGTGGGGGCACGGGCTGAGCCGGTCGCCCCGGCCCCGGCGGCCCGACCGCCGTCGCCGTCCTGGTGCCCGGTCTCAGCGGAGGCGGATGAAGGCGTACAGCTGGCTGCTGCCGCTCGCCGCGGTGACGTTGACCAGTTCCCACCCGTACTGCGAGAGGTACTCGACGGCCGCCAACAGCTGGGTGACGGGATTGTCCGCGAACCCGGCCCGGGCGACCAGGGCGAGGTGCCGGTAGGGGTAGCCGCGGAAGTCGACCTCGTTGCGCAGCACGGCGTCGGCACCGACGGCACGGGCCTGGGCGAGCTGCTGCGGCGTCACATGGGCCATGCCCGGCACGATAGGACCGGAGCGCCACCGCGTACGCCCGCCGGGCGGGGACCCGGGCGGCACAATGTTTCACGTGAATCATGAGCCGGGTGCAGAGATCCACCACGTCGACCCGTTCGCCGTCTCCGCCGATCAGCGCTCCCCCGTACGCCGGCTGCGCGGCCGGCTGGCGTCGCCGGTGACGCTCTGGACGGCGCCCGAGCCGGCGGGCCTGACGGTGTCGTCCACGCTTGTCGTGGAGGGTGAGCCGGACCGGCTGCTCGGCCTGGTCGACCCGGAGTCCGACCTGTGGGCGGCGGTGGAGTCCGCGGGCCGCTTCGCGGTGGCCCCGCTGAACCCGGCGCACCGGCAGCTCGCGGACCGTTTCGCGGGCCTCTTCCCCTCTCCCGGAGGGCTCTTCGCCACCGGCACGTGGACCGACACCCCCTACGGCCCGGTGCCCGCCGACGCCGGCGGCTGGGCCGGGTGCCGCCTCGACGCGGCCCGCGAGTACGGCTGGGGCCTGCTGGTGGAGGCCACCATCGAGGCCGTCGAGCTGGCCGGGGAGACGGACCCGCTGCTGCACTACCGGGGCCGGTACCGCGAGCTGACCTGACGACGCCGGCCGGCGACCGCCGGGCCGGCCCGGGCCGCGGCGGCGACCGCTGAACGGAGTGAGCTGGGTCACTCGGCGCAGCCACCGTGCCGTTCGGCGCAGCCGCCGACCGGCGTCGATCTCGCCCTTCCCCGGCGGGGAGCGCGCTTTCTACCGTGCGCGAAACTCCCCACGCCTGTGAAGGTGGTGATCCACAAATGTCCACGGACACACCCGCGTCGACGCCCTCCGCCCCGGCGGCGGACCGGTACCTCGCCGTCCAACGATCCGACGAGTTCGCCGGGTTGCGGCGCGCCCTGCGCGGCTTCGTCTTCCCGATGACCGTCGCGTTCTTCCTGTGGTACGCGCTCTACGTGATCCTCTCCGCGTACGCGCGGGACTTCATGGGCACGAAGCTCTTCGGCAGCAACATCAACGTCGCCCTCGTCTTCGGCCTGCTCCAGTTCGTCTCGACCTTCCTGATCGCCTGGCTCTACTCCCGGTTCGCCGACCGGAGGATCGACCCGGTCGCCGACCGGATCCGCGCCGAGATCGGGGAGGTGAACCATGAACACGGTCCTCGCGGCTGAGGCGGGCAGCACCACCGCCCGCAACCTCACCATCACGCTCTTCCTGGTCTTCGTGGCGGTGACCCTGGCCATCACCATCTGGGCCAGCCGGCAGACCAAGACGGCAACCGACTTCTACGCCGGCGGCCGCTCCTTCTCCGGCTTCCAGAACGGCATGGCGATCGGCGGCGACTACATGTCGGCCGCGTCGTTCCTCGGCATCGCCGGCATCATCGCGCTGTACGGCTACGACGGCTTCCTCTACTCGATCGGCTTCCTGGTCGCCTGGCTGGTGGCGCTGCTGCTGGTCGCCGAGCTGCTGCGGAACTCCGGCCGGTACACGATGGCCGACGTGCTGGCGTTCCGGATGCGCCAGCGCCCGGTGCGGACCGCCGCGGCGGTCTCCACGATCACGGTGTCGATCTTCTACCTGCTGGCGCAGATGGTCGGCGCGGGCGCGCTGGTGGCCCTGCTGCTCGGCATCAAGCCGGGCACGACCTTCCTCGGCATGGACGCGGACACCGCCAAGGTGGCCACCATCATCATGGTCGGCGCCCTGATGATCGTCTACGTCACGGTGGGCGGCATGAAGGGCACCACGTACGTGCAGATCGTCAAGGCGTTCCTGCTGATGGGCGGCGCGCTGGTGATGACCCTGCTGGTGCTGGCGAAGTACAGGTTCAACCTGTCGTCGCTGCTCGGCGACGCCGCCGCCGCCTCGGGCAAGGGGGACGCCTTCCTCGAACCGTGTCTGCGCTACTGCCAGGAGGTGGCCGGCAATCCGACGCAGACCTTCTACAACAAGGTGGACCTGCTCTCGCTCGGCATCGCGCTGGTGCTCGGCACGGCCGGGCTGCCGCACATCCTGATCCGCTTCTACACCGTGCCGACCGCCAGGACGGCCCGCAAGAGCGTGCTCTGGGCGATCGGCATCATCGGCACCTTCTACCTGCTCACCCTGGCCCTCGGCTTCGGCGCGGCGGCCCTGGTGGGCGGTCAGGCGATCACCGCGCAGGACAAGGCCGGCAACACCGCCGCGCCGCAGCTCGCGGAGGCACTGGGCATCGAGTTCCTCGGCGGTGACCTGGGCGGGGCGACCCTCCTGGCGATCATCGCGGCGGTCGCCTTCGCCACCATCCTGGCGGTCGTGGCGGGCCTCACCCTGGCCTCCTCGTCCAGCCTGGCGCACGACTTCTACGCCAACGTGATCAAGGACGGGACGGCGTCCGAGCGGCAGGAGGTCCGGGTCGCCCGGGTCTCCGCGCTGGTGATCGGCGCGATCTCGATCGTGCTGTCGATCTTCGCGCAGAACCTGAACGTCGCCTTCCTGGTGGCGCTGGCCTTCGCGGTGGCCGCCTCGGGCAACCTGCCGGCGATCCTCTACAGCCTGTTCTGGCGGCGGTACAACACCTCGGGCGCGGTGTGGGCCATCTACGGCGGCCTGCTCTCCGCCGTCCTGCTGGTGTTCTTCTCGCCGGTGGTCTCCGGCGCACCCACCTCGATGTTCCCCGAACAGGACTGGCAGTGGTTCCCGCTGTCCAACCCGGGCATCCTGTCCATCCCGTTCGGCTTCCTGTGCGGCTGGCTCGGCACCGTGATCTCGAAGGAGCACGACGAGGGGAAGTACGCGGAGCTGGAGGTGCGCTCGCTCACCGGCGCCGGCGCCCACTGACGGCCCGGCCACCCGGGGGAAGGGCCCCCTGTCGTCGAGGCGTCAGGGGGCCCCTTCCTCGCGCCGGGGCGGGGCGCGGCGGTGGGTAGGCTGACCGGCATGAACGTTGCTGCCCGCTTCGGCCCCGGTCACCGCGTCCTCGTCACGGGCGGCGCCGGTTTCGTGCCGTCACACCTGGTGGACGCCCTGATCGACCGTGGCTGCACCGTGGTCGCGCTGGACAACCTCGTCACGGGCTCGAAGGAGAACGTCGCCCACCTGCTGGACGAGCCGAGGTTCACGCTGGTCGAGGCCGACATCTCCGACGGCCTGCCGCGGCACCCGGCGATCGCCGAGCGCTTCGACGCCATCCTGCACATGGCCTCCCCGGCCAGCCCGACCGACTTCGAGAAGCTGCCGGTGGAGATCCTCCGCGTCGGCTCGGTGGGTACCCTGCACCTGCTGGAGCGGGCGGTCGCCGACGGCGCCCGGTTCCTGATGGCCTCCACCTCCGAGGCGTACGGGGACCCGAAGGAGCACCCGCAGCGCGAGTCGTACTGGGGCAACGTCAACCCGATCGGCATCCGCAGCGTCTACGACGAGGCCAAGCGCTTCTCCGAGGCGGCCACCATGGCCTACCACCGCAGCCGGGGGTTGGACACGGCGATCGTGCGGATCTTCAACACGTACGGGCCCCGGATGCGGCCGGACGACGGCCGGGCCATCCCCACCTTCATCTCCCAGGCGCTGCGCGGCGAGCCGATCACCGTGCACGGCACCGGCAACCAGACCCGTTCGATCTGCTACGTGGCCGACCTGGTGCGCGGCATCCTGCTGCTGCTCGACTCCCGCGAGACGGGGCCGGTCAACTGCGGCACCGAGCACGAGATGAGCATGCGGCAGCTGGCCGAGACGATCGTCTCCCTCTGCGGAAGCAGCTCCGAGGTGACCTACATCACCCGCAGCGCCGACGACCCGGAGATGCGCCGCCCGGACCTGACCCTTGCGCGTGAGCTGCTCGGATACGAGCCGACCGTGGCGCCCGAGGACGGCCTCCGACGCACCATCGCGTACTTCCGCGAGCGCCTGGTCTAGCCGATCCGCCCCGGCGCCGCCGCACGCCTCGGCGGCGCCTGGGGGCGGGGGTGGCCGCACGTACGTACCCTGAGTTACATGTCAGCGACCATGCCCGCCGGTGTTCCACTCCCGCACCTGCACCGCAGCGCCGGGCGCGCCTCGGTGCCCGGCCCCGGCCGGGACGCGGCCGGCCGCGCCCGGCCGGCCGGGGACCGCTGGTCCCCGTCGCCGGACGAGCCACGGGCCGGCGGCCCCGGTGGGCCGGGCGGTCCCG
>NZ_JBAKHV010000054.1:0-37468 GCF_036906775.1 Micromonospora sp. CPCC 205561
GGGGCGCCGGGCAGCAGCGCGGCGCGCGGGTCGGCCAGCCAGCGCTGGGCCAGGGCGAGCAGCGCCGCCCGGGGGCGGGATCCGCCGGGGGCCGGCGGCGGGCCCAGACCCCGGGTGCGGGCCGCGGCCTCGGCCAGCAGGTCGACCGGCACCGCCAGGACGACGGCGAGCCAGCCGAGCCAGAACTCGCCGGGCACGCGCAGCTGCCGCTCCCACCGCGACACCTCGTGCCGGCTGAGCGTCGGCACGCCCGAGGCCGCGCAGAGTTCGCCGGCGATCCGCAGCTGGCTCCAGCCGCGGGCCAGCCGGAGCTGGGCGAGCAGCGGCCCGAGCAGCTGCGGGCCGGGCGGCGGGGGCGGCGTCATCGGTCCTCCGGGCGGGGTGTCGGCGCGGGGCGGCGCGGGCCCCGGAACGGGACCGGTGCGCCACCGGTGGATGCTGACCCCCGCGCGTGCCCCCGGTGGCCGGCCCTCGGCCGGCCCACCCCGCGCAACCACATGACTACTCCGGGGGTACGACGCTTTCCGGCCCCCTGCGGCCCGCTCCGGCCGGCGGCGGGGCCGCCACCGGATTCTCCGGTCGTGCGGCCCTGCGTCCGTCAGGATGGGAAGGCCTGGGTCCGTGGGGCCCGGACCGCTAGAGTCGTGGCGTGGCGCTCGGTCTTCCATCGGTCCTCCCCAATCCGCAGCCGGCGATCGGGGAGCTGATCCGCGAGCGCCAGCCGACCTTCTCCTTCGAGTTCTTCCCACCGAAGACCGCGCAGGGCGAGCGGCTGCTGTGGCAGGCGATCCGCGAGCTCGAGTCGCTCCGTCCGTCGTTCGTCTCGATCACCTACGGCGCGGGCGGGTCGACCCGCGACACCACCGTCGCTGTCACCGAGCGGATCGCCACCGAGACCACCCTGCTGCCGATGGCCCACCTGACCGCGGTCAACCACTCCGTGGCCGAGCTGCGGCACGTCATCGGCCGGCTCGCCGGGGTCGGGGTGCGCAACGTGCTCGCCGTGCGGGGCGACCCGCCGGGCGACCCGGGCGGCGACTGGGTCCGTCACCCCGAGGGCGTGCTCTACGCCGAGGACCTCGTCCGCCTGGTGCGCGACGCGGGCGACTTCAGCGTCGGGGTGGCGGCCTTCCCCTACAAGCACCCGCGCTCGTCGGACGTGGCCAGCGACACGGAGCACTTCGTGCGCAAGTGCCGGGCCGGCGCCGAATTCGCGATCACCCAGATGTTCTTCGACGCCGACGACTACCTGCGGCTGCGCGACCGGGTCGCCGCCGCCGGCTGCGACACCCCGATCCTGGCCGGCGTGATGCCGGTGACCCAGATCGGCACCATCGAGCGCTCCACGCAGCTCTCGGGGGCGCCCTTCCCGCCGGCCCTGGCCGAGCAGTTCGCGCGGGTCGCCGACGACCCGGAGGCGGTACGCCGGCTCGGCGTCGAACAGGCCAGTGAGATGTGCCGGCGGCTGCTCGACGAGGGCGTGCCGGGCATCCACTTCATCACCCTCAACCGCTCCACCGCCACCCGCGAGGTCTGGCAGAACCTCCAGGTGGGCTCGCGGGTGTGACCCCGCTGCCGCGACACCTGAGCGACGGTGCGACGGTTGTTCCGTGGTGGGCACACAGCTGAACTGGGACGAGTACGCCACGGCCTGGGCGCGGTTGCACGGGGGCTTCGACCCCCGGGCGGCGGCCCCGGTCGTCCGCGCCTGGCTGCGCTTCGCCTACCACGTCGGCTTCGTGCTGGGTCGGCTGCGGGTCGGCCCGACCGCCGTGACGGTCGTCGGGACGCTGCTCTGCGCCTGCGTCCCGCTGTTCGCCGTACGGCCGCAGGACGGCCCCTTCCTCGCGGCGCTGTTCGTGCTGCTCGCCGCGGTGGCGGACAGCGTGGACGGCGCGGTGGCGGTGGCCACGAACCGGACCACCCGGCTCGGCTACGTCTACGACTCGCTGGCCGACCGGCTCGGCGAGGTCGCCTGGCTGGCCGCGTTCTGGCTGATCGGCGCGCCGGGGGTGCTCGTCGTGGCCGGCGGCGCGCTCTCCTGGCTGCACGAGTACGTCCGCGCCCGGGCGGTCTCCGCCGGGATGCGGGAGATCGGCGCGGTGACCGTGGGGGAGCGGCCCACCCGGGTCTCGGTGGCGCTGGTCGGGTTGCTGCTGGCCGGGCTGACCGGGCTGATCGAGCCGGACCTGGCGGCCGGCACCATCACGATGGCGACCGCCGTCTGGGTGCTGCTGGCCGGGTTCGGTCTCGGCCAGCTCCTCTCCGCCGTCCGCCGCGCCCTGATCGACGCCGGCTGACCGCGCGCCGACGGGTGCGGCAGGGCCGACCGGACCAGCGGGGCGCTCCCTACCAGGCGGGGCCGATCTCGTCGGCGACGATCTGGGCGGAGAGGGTCACCATCGGCAGGCCACCGCCCGGGTGGCTGGAGCCGCCGACCAGCCACAGCCCGTGGACCGGCCCCCGGTTGGCCGGGCGCAGCAGGCCGCCGGCGGTGCCGTAGATCGACCCGCCGGGCGCCCCGGTCGCGGCGTGCAGGTCGGCCGGGGTGCGGACCTCCCGGAACACCACCCGGTCCCGCACGTCGGCGCCGCGCGCGGCCAGCACGTCGAGGACCCGGTCGGCGTACGCCTCGGCGAGGCCCGGCCGGCGCCAGTCGACGGCACCGGTGGCGGTGCCGTGCCGGGGGGCGTTGACCAGCACGAACCATGCCTCGTGGCCGGCCGGCCGGACCGCCGGGTCGTCGGCCACGGTGACGAAGACGGTGGGATCGGCCGCCGGCCTGGCCCGCACGCCGCGCCCCGGGTGACCGAAGACCGCGTCGAACTCGGCGTCGTAGTCGCGGGGGAAGAACACGTTGTGGTGCGCCAGCCCCGAGTTCCCGGCGACGCCGAGCAGCAGCACGAACCCGGCCAGGCTGCGGTCGGTCAGCCCGGCCAGCCGGCGCGGGCTGGGCAGCAGGTCCCGGTAGAGGGTCAGCGCGTCGACGTTGGCCACCACCACGTCGGCGGGGACCGGCGCGGTGACGCCGCGCAGGCGTACGCCGTGCACCCGGCCGCCCGCGGCGTCGATCCGGGTGACGGTGGCGCCGGTCCGCACGACGACGCCGAGGTCCTGGCAGCGGGTCAGCAGCGCGTCGGCGAGCGTGCCCAGCCCGCCGCGCAGGTACCAGCCGCCGAAGGCCAGCTCGGCGTAGGGCACGGCGACCAGCGCGGCCGGCGCCCGGCGCGGGTCCGCGCCGGTGTAGGTGGCGTACCGGTCGAGCAGCATCCGCAGCCGGGGGTCGGAGAGGTGCCGCCGGCCCAGGCCGCGCAGCGTCCGGCCGGGGCCGATGGCTGCCAGGTCGCCCAGCCGCCAGGCCAGCGCGGCCAGGTCCAGCGGCGAGTCGATCGGGCGGCGCAGGATGTCCCGGTGCGACGCCTGCCACACCCGCGCGGCCCGGCGCCACAGCCGCTGCCAGTCCGCCGCGGCGCGGTCGCCGAACGCCGCGCCGATCCGGGCGGCGAACGCGGCCGGGTCGGCGCACGAGTCGAGGGTCGGGCCGCCGCCGGGGAAGACGTGCCGCACGATCGGGTCCACCGGCGTCAGGTCCAGGTACTCGTCGAGCTTCGCGCCGGTCGCCTCGAACAGGTCGTGGAAGACGTCCGGCAGGGTGAGCAGGCTCGGTCCGGTGTCGAAGTGGAACGGGCCCGCCGGGGTGTCGTGAAGGTACCGGCCGAGCTTGCCGCCGACGGTGTCCGCGCGTTCGAGCACGGTGACCTGGTGTCCGGTGGCGGCCAGCCGGGCGGCGGTGGCCAGCCCCCCGACCCCGGCGCCGACTACCACGATCCGCGCCATGGCGCGCCTCCTAGCTGACGGGGCGGCCGCGCCAGGACAGGCGACGCCGCTTTCGCAGATGGTACGACCGCAGGGTCAGCCAACCGAGGACCACGACCGACACGGGGTGTGCCAGCGCGTCGGGCCACCACCGGCCGCCGGTCGCCCGGGCGCTGACCGCCCGTCCGGCCACCCCGAGCAGGTAGGCGGCCAGGGCCGCGGCGGCCACCGTCGGCGCGCCGGCGGCCAGGGCGGCCACCGCCAGCAGCGGGGGAGCGGTGTAGAGCAGGAGCAGCAGCGCGACCACCGCGGCTGCCGCGCCCGGGTGGCCGAACGTCGCCCAGAGCGACTTCGAGTAGCCGTCGCGCAGCTGCGGCCAGTTCTCGTACATCCGGCAGGCGGCCAGCCGCGAGCCGTCGGCGAGGGCGATCCGGCCGCCGGCCCGCTTGACCGCGCGGGCCAGTTCGACGTCCTCCAGGACCTTCCCGGCGACCGCGGCGTGCCCGCCGGCCGCGTCGTAGCCGGCGCGGTCCACCACCAGGAACTGCCCGCCGGCGGCGGCCAGCGACGGCCGCCGCGAGCGCTCCATCGCCCGCAGCGGCAGGAAGGTCAGCCACAACCACTGCAACAGCGGCTGGACCAGCCGGTCGGCCGCCGTCGCCACCAGGATCCGGGGGTACGGCGACAGCAGCGTCACCCGCGCGGCACGCAGCTCGGTAACCGCCACCGCGACCGCGTCCGGGGCGAGCACCACGTCGGCGTCGACGAAGACCAGGGCGGTCGCCGCCGGGTCGGCCCGGGTGGCCAGCTGCCAGCAGGCGTGCGGCTTGCCCAGCCAGCCCGGCGGCGGGGCGACCCCGTCGAGCAGGACGACGCGGGGGTCGTCGCCGGCCACGGCGCGGACCACGTCCGCGGTGCCGTCGGTCGATCCGTCGTCGAGCACCACCACCCGCAGCCCCGGCACGCCCCGCTGGGCGAGCAGCCCGCGCAGGCACGGGGTGACCCGTCCGGCCTCGTCGCGCAGCGGCAGCAGCACGGCCACCGGCTCGGTGAGCGTCGGCGGCCGGTCGGCCGGGCGGCGCAGCCAGCGGCCGGCGTTGACCAGGGTGTGCGCGGTCAGCGCGGCCACGCCGAGCAGCAGCGCGAGGGCGGCGGTCATGCCGGCGCGTCGACGCCGGGGCGCTGCGGCCGGCGGGGCCGGTGCCGGTCGCCGCGGCGGGCGCGGAGCAGCGTGACCGCCAGCGGCACGGCGGCCACCGACATGCCGGCCGCGCCCCAGAGCGCCGAGGCGGGCAGGTCGAGGAAGACCGCGTGGGCCAGCACGCTGGAGAAGTACGTCCACAGCCAGAGCGCGAACATCGGGTGGTCCCGCTCGTCGGTGCCGGTCACGGCGGGCCCGGCCAGCGGGCGCAGCGCGCTCATCATCAGCACGGCGAAGAGCAGCCAGCCCAGGTAGTTGCTCACCGGGATGCCGGGCAGGCCGGGCAGCGCGGGGGTGGCGTCCCGCCAGACCCAGTAGCCCTCGGCCACCATCTGCGGGTCGAGGAAGAGGTCCCAGGCGGCCAGCCCGACGGCGGCCAGCGCGATCCGTCGGACGGGGAACCGGTCGCCCCGGCGCCCCGGCCGGCCCCCGTCGCCGGTCAGCCGGGTGGCGGCCAGCCAGGCCGGCCAGGCCATCCAGGTCCAGGCCAGCGGGATGATCAGCGGCACCCCGGCCAGCTTCGGTCCGAGTTCGCCGGAGTAGTCGTAGCTGCCGAACGGGAAACCGGTGGCCACGCCGAGCGCCTCGATGGCGAACCCGCCGAGCGTGGCCACCGCGACCAGCGCCGCCGCCGTACGGGGACCCCGGCTGAGCAGCGCGTGGCCGACCGAGAGCAGGTAGCCGAGCACGACGGTGGCGACGGTCAGCCGGGCCCGGGTCTGCCCGGTGGTCAGCGGGTAGCAGATCTGCGCCAGCACCAGCACGGCCAGCAGCGCCCAGGACAGCCGTCGGGTCACGGGGCGGCCCGGTCGGGCGGGGCGGGCGCCGGGGGCTTTAGCGGCAGGTCCCGGCCGAGCACGCCGAACGGGCGCTCGTCGCCGGGGAAGTGGAAGTCACGCAGGACGTCGACGAAGCCGAACCGGCGGTACAGCCGCCAGGCCCGGGACCGCTGCTCGTCGGCCTCCGGGGTGGAGAGCAGCGTGGTGGTCCCCTCGGCCAGGCTGAGCAGCGCCCGCAGCTGCCCCGCGCCCAGGCCGTGCCCCTGCGCGGCGGGCCGGACGTGCAGCTCGACCACCTCGAAGCAGCGGGTCAGCCAGCGCTGCCGGGCCGGCGTGTCCAGCGCCCGCCAGACCTGGTCGTGCCACCACTGCCCGGACGAGCCCAGGTATCCGTAGCCGAAGCCGGCCAGACGGCCCTCGCTGCTGAGGCTGGCGACGGCGCGGAAACCGGGTCGGCGGGCGTGGGTGGCGATGTAGCCGCGTCGGGCCTCCAGCAGCTCCGTGCGGTACCCCATCGCCTCGCCGTAGACGGCCACCACGTCGTCCAGCCGTCGGACGAGATCGTCCGGCGTCCACCGCACCAACCTCATGCCCGTGCACCCTCCGCCGTTCCCGGACCGCCTTCCGCGACCCACCCCAGCACCGCCCGGTCGCCGGCCACGTCGCGCACCTCGAACCGCGCGAAGAGTTCCTCCGCGTACCACCCCTCGGTGGGGGTCCGCATGATCGCGACGCGGTGCTCCGGGTGACGGTACGCGAACGCCACGAGGTCCGCGGGGTCGCGCCACACGCTCACCGTGCCCTGCCAGCCGAGCGGGGCCTCGCCGACGCCGAACCGGGCCAGCAGGCCGGGCGCGGCGTGCAGCGCGGCGGCGACCGGGGGGATCGCCCGCCAGAAGGTGGCCGCCCGCCGGGGCCGCAGCCGGGCCCGGGTCAGCGCCAGCACCGGGCCGGTGACCCGGCCGCCGGGCGGCTCCCCGAACGGCCGCCGCCCCGACCACTCGCCCCGGCTGCTCAGCGGGCGCAGGTCGACCCGGGCGGTCGCGCGGGCGATCCGCGCCCAGGCGCGCCCCACCGACGAGTCGTCGAAGCCGGCGGCCGCGGCCGGGGAGTCCCACACAGTCAGCGCCGCCCACCGGGTCAGGTCGGCGTCGCCCGGCCCGAAGCCGGTGCCGGTCCCGGTGCCGAGCAGCTTGCCGAACCGCACGCCGGGCAGGGCGCGCAGCCGACGGGGATCGAGCGCCATCCGGGTCAGCGCCCGGGGCAGCGCGGCCCGGGAGGTGCGCCACACGTGCAGGGTGACCAGTTCCGGGACGCTGTCGGGCCCCGCGGTCCGCCGGTTCCGCCCGCTCACGCCACCCCGGCCGGGGTGGCGGCGGCCCGCGGCAGCTCCGGGTGCGCGGTGGGGAGGGCCGCCCGCGGGGCGCCGGGGCCGTCCGGGGCGCCGACGGCGCCGGGCACGTGCTGCGCCGCTCGTACGTTCGGGTGTGGCTGCATGCCGCCATTCTTCCCGGTACGCCGGCCGCCGGCTCGACCGGCCGTGCGCGTCGCGCCCCGACACGGGGGACACGGGGCCGACGTACGGGTCGTCCCGCACGGGGGAGCCACCGGCGTCGACCGGCCGCGGCGCGGCCACACGTTGCGTTTTCGTCGGAGGGAGGGTGTACTGTCAGCAGTAGTTAGAACGAGTGTTCGATTGCCTCGAACGCCCGTTCCAACGGTACGGAGCGGTGTTTCGCGGCACCGGCTCCGGGCGGTGCGGCTCCGCGGGCCGCACCTGGGTTCCGGGCAGTCGCGAGTCCGGGCCCGTCAGGCAGGAGCGTCGCCCGCCGCCCACGACCCCCGGGCGGCGGGCGACGAACCCGCCGGTACGCCGGCCGGGTGTGGTGTGGGGAAGCGTCCACACCCGGCCGGCCACCACACCGGTGCGTCTTCCTCCGCACCACTCGACCCGGCGTCCCGCCGGCGGCCCCAGGCCGTCCGGGCGTCGCCTCGGCCACGTGGAGGAGACAGTCCATGCCGACCAACCCGGCTCAGGCACCGACGGTGCCGGCGCACGTGCTGCCGCACCGCACCCCCGCCCAGCTTCTCGCGGTGGCCCGGCACGGGCTGGCCGAGGCCGCCCAGACCCGTCCCGACGGCCTTCGCTACGCCGCCGCCCACCTGGCCGCGCTCCGGGCGGCCGCGGCCGTGCTCGCCGCCCGGGCGCGTCCCGCCCCCACCCGACGCAACCGGATCACCAGTGTCTGGGTCCTGCTCACCGGCGTCGCCCCCGAGCTCGACGAGTGGGCCCGGTTCTTCGCGGTCGGCGCCGGCAAGCGGGCCGCCGCCGAGGCCGGCATCCCGCGCGTCGTGACCGCCCGGGAGGCCGACGACCTCCTGCGCGCCGCCGAACAGTTCGTCACGGTGGTGGAGAGTTCGCTCGGCCTGGCCCACCAACCGGCGCTCGACGGCCTCGCCGCCTGACCCGCGCGCCCCGGCCGTCCGGCGGAGGCCGGGCGCCGGGGCGGCACGCGCACGTCCGATCCGACAGCACGACGGGGGGTAGGTCCGATGGCGGGCCGGATGGTGGTCGGTTCCGCCGCGCTGGCCGGTCTGGTGCGCCCGGCGAGCGCTCCCGATCCGGCGGGCGGCCACCGGATGCTGCCGGTGGCCCCGGAGCTGACCGGGCTGCTGCCCAACCGGGGGCTGCGGCGCGGCAGCACGATCGCGGTCGCCACCGGCCAACCCCGGCGCAGCGGCGGCACCTCGCTGGTCCTGGCGCTGCTCGCCGAGGCGTCCCGGGCCGGTTCGTGGTGCGCCGTGGTCGGGGTCCCGACGTTCGGGGCGGGCGCCGCCGCCGAGTTGGGCATCGCCCTCGACCGGCTCGCCCTGGTGCCCCATCCCGGCCCGGAGTGGGCGACCGTCATCGCCGCGCTGATCGACGGGGTGGACGTCGTGGTGACCGCGGTGCCGGCGGCGGTCTCCGCCTCGGTCGCCAACCGGCTGGCCGCCCGGGCCCGGCAGCGCGGCAGCGTCCTCGTGCCGTACGGGCGGTGGGAGGGCGCGGACGTGACCCTCCAGGTGGTCCGGGGCGCCTGGGAGGGGCTCGGGTCGGGCCGGGGCCGGCTGCGCCGGCGCGAGGTCACCGTCTCCGCGCGCGGTCGCGGGGCCGCCGCCCGCCCCAAGGAGATCAAGCTCTGGCTGCCCGGCGAGGGGCTCACCCGGGTCATTCCCCGCTCCGCCCCCGTCGCCGCCTCCGCCACCGGCCGGTCGACCGCCGGCCGGCTCCGCCCGCTCCCGCGGGCGGTCGCCGCCGCGTCCACCGGCCCGTCCCGGCACGGCGCGCTCACCCTGGTCGGTCCGGGGTGAGCGGCGCGCCGGTGCGGACCCTGCTGCTCTGGTGCCCGGACTGGCCGGTGCTCGCCGCGGAGATCGTCGACGGGGTGCCCGCCACCGACCCGGTCGCCGTGCTGCACGCCAACCGGGTGGTCGCCTGCTCCGAACGGGCCCGTGCCGAGGGGGTGCGCCGAGGGCTGCGCAAACGTGAGGCGCAGGGGCGCTGCGCGCAGCTCGCCGTCGTCGAGTACGACCCCGGGCGGGACGCCCGGGCGTTCGAACCGGTGGTCGCCGCCGTCGAGGAACTGGTCGCCGGTGTCGAGGTGGTACGCCCCGGCGCCTGCGCGGTGGCGGCCCGGGGCCCGAGCCGCCACCTCGGTGGCGAGGAGGCGGCCGCCGAGCGGATCGTCGAGCACGTCGCCCAGGCATGCGCGGTGGAGAGCCAGGTCGGCATCGCCGACGGGGTCTTCGCCGCCGGCCTGGCCGCCCGCGACGGACGGGTCGTCCCGCCGGGTGGGAGCCCGGGCTTCCTCGCCGGCCTGCCCGTCGAGGCACTCGGCCGCCCGGCCCTGGCCGACCTGCTGCGCCGGCTCGGCGTACGCACCCTGGGCGACTTCGCCGGGCTGCCCGCCGGTGACGTGCTGGCCCGGTTCGGCTTCGACGGCGCGCTGGCCCACCGGCTGGCGGCCGGGCGCGACCACCGTCCGCTCGCGGTCCGGCGGCCCCCGGCCGACCTCGCGGTCACCGCCGAGCACGACGAGCCGCTCGACCGGGTCGACGCGGCGGCCTTCGCCGCCCGGGCACTGGCCGAGCGGCTGCACGACCGGCTCGCGGCGCACGGGCTGGCCTGCACCCGTCTCGGCATCGAGGCGGTCACCGCGCACGGCCAGGAACTGCACCGGGTGTGGCGGCACGACGGGCTGCTCACCGCCGCCGCCATCGCCGACCGGGTGCGCTGGCAGCTCGACGGCTGGCTCTCCGGCAGCACCGGCCGGGGCGGCGCGCGCCCCACCCGGCCGACGGCGGGCATCATCCGGCTGCGGCTGATCCCCGACGGGGTGATCGCCCGCGGCGGCCTGCAACCCGGCCTGTGGGGGGAGACCGGCGAGGAGCGGGAGCGGGCGCACCGGGCGTTGAGCCGGGTGCAGGGCATCCTCGGTCCCGAGGCGGTGGTGACCGCGGTGCTCGGCGGCGGCCGCTCCCCGGCCGACCAGGTGCGCCTGGTGCCGTGGGGGGACGAACGCCGGCCGACCCGGCCCGGCGCGCCGCCGTGGCCGGGTCGGCTGCCGCCGCCGGCGCCGGCGGTGGTGCTGCCCGAACCGCTCGCCGCGACCGTGCACGACGCCGCCGGCGAACCGGTCGCGGTCAGCGCGCGGCTCCAGGTCAGCGCCGCGCCGGCCCGGTTGGCCGTGGGCGCCGCCCGGCCGGCCGAGATCACCGGCTGGGCCGGTCCGTGGCCGGTCGACGAGCGCTGGTGGGCGCCGGCCGAGGCCCGGCGCCGGGCCCGTTTCCAGGTCTGCCTGGCCGACGGTACGGCCCTGCTGCTCGCGGTCGAGGCCGGGCGGTGGCTGGTGGAGGCGATCTATGACTGAACGCTCGGTCACCGGCCGGTGCCCGCCCCGCCCCCGTCGCCCCGCTCGGCCCGACGCCCCGCCCGCCGGTCGGCCGGCGCCGCCGAGCTGCCCCGTCCGGGGGGCCGCCGGGCGCCGGCTCCCGGCTCTCGCGGAGTTCCGGCCCCTCCCGGGGCAGGAACCGGCCAAGAACACTCCGGCTCCGCGCCCGGAGAGGCTCGGATGAGCTTCCACAACCCGAAGCAGCCCTGGTCGGAGCTGGAGCGCGTGCTCTCCGGCCGAGGATCCGGCAACCGCCGAGCGGGCCCGGAGAAGCCGGGCGGGGGCGCGGGTGCGACAGGCGAGGGCCGGCCGGGTGCGGGCCGGTCGGGCGAATGGTCGCCTGCGGGCGCGGGGGGGCCGGATGGGGACCGGGCCGGCGCGGGCGTGCCGGGGGAGGGGCGCGCCGGTGGGCAGGACGGCCGGGCGCGCGACGGGCGGCACCTGCACGTGGTGGACCCGCTGGCCGTGGACGGCGACGGTGGCGACTCTCCCGCCTGGAGCCGCCGGCGGGAGCGGTACCGGCCGCCCGAGGTGGGCCGCCCCGGCGACGCGGTGCCGTACGCCGAGCTGCACGCGCACACCAACTTCAGCTTCCTCGACGGCGCCAGCCATCCCGAGGAGCTGGCCGAGGAGGCGGCCCGGCTGGGCCTCACCGCGCTCGCCGTCACCGACCACGACGGCTTCTACGGGGTGGTGCGCTTCGCCGAGGCGGCCCGCGCGCTGCACCTGCCGACGATCTTCGGCGCCGAACTCTCCCTGGACCTGCCCGGCCCGCAGAACGGCGAGCCCGACCCGCTCGGGCGGCACCTGCTGCTGCTCGCCCACGGCCACGAGGGGTACGCCCGGCTGGCCTCGACGATCTCCCGCGCCCAGCTGCGCGGCGGGGAGAAGGGCCGCCCGGTCTACGGCGGGCTGGAGGAGCTCGCCGCCGAGCTGCGCGACCACGTGCTGGTGCTCACCGGCTGCCGCAAGGGCCACGTGCCGGCGGCGCTGCTCACCGAGGGGGTCGACGCGGCGGCCCGCGAACTGGACCGGCTGACCGCCCTGTTCGGCGCGGAGACGGTGGCGGTGGAGCTGACCGACCACGGGCATCCGGTCGACGCCGACCGGAACGACGCGCTCGCCGAGTTGGCGGCCTCCGCCGGGCTGCCCACGGTGGCCACCAACAACGTGCACTACGCCACCCCGGGCCGCCGCCGGCTGGCCACCACGGTCGCCGCCGTCCGGGCCCGGCGCAGCCTGGACGAGATCGACGGCTGGCTGCCCGCCGCCGGCACCGCCCACCTGCGCGGCGGTGCCGAGATGGCGGCCCGGTTCGCCGCGTACCCGGGTGCGGTGGCCCGGGCCGCCGAGTTCGGCGCCGAGCTCGCCTTCGACCTCCAGCTCGTCGCCCCGCGACTGCCGGTGTACCCGGTGCCGCCCGGGCACACCGAGATGAGCTGGCTGCGCCACCTGACGGAGCAGGGGGCACGGGAGCGCTACGGCCCCCGCCAGGCGCACCCGAGGGCGTACGCGCAGCTCGACCACGAGCTGAACATGATCGAGGAGCTGGGCTTCCCCGGCTACTTCCTGGTGGTCTACGACATCGTCACGTTCTGCCGGGAGCAGGACATCTACTGCCAGGGCCGGGGCTCGGCGGCCAACTCGGCGGTCTGCTACGCGCTGCGGATCACCAACGTGGACGCCGTCCGGCACCGGCTGCTCTTCGAGCGCTTCCTCGCCCCGGAACGCGACGGCCCGCCGGACATCGACGTCGACATCGAGTCCGACCGGCGGGAGGAGGTGATCCAGCACGTCTACGCCCGGTACGGCCGGGAGCACACCGCCCAAGTCGCCAACGTCATCTCCTACCGGCCCCGCTCGGCGGTGCGGGACGTGGCCAAGGCGTTCGGGTTCTCGCCCGGGCAGCAGGACGCCTGGAGCAAGCAGATCGACCGCTGGGGGGCGGTCGCCACGGTCGACGTGGCGGACATCCCCGAGCAGGTCGTCACGTACGCCAACGAGTTGCAGACGTTCCCCCGCCACCTGGGCATCCACTCCGGCGGCATGGTGATCTGCGACCGGCCGGTGATCGAGGTGTGCCCGGTGGAGTGGGGGCGGATGCCCGGACGCAGCGTGCTCCAGTGGGACAAGGACGACTGCGCCGCCGTCGGCCTGGTCAAGTTCGACCTGCTCGGGCTCGGCATGCTCTCCGCGCTGCACTACGGCTACGACATGATCGGGATGAGCCTGGATCTCGGCGACATGACGCTGGACGACCCCGAGGTCTACGACATGCTCTGCCGGGCCGACTCGGTCGGGGTGTTCCAGGTGGAGAGCCGCGCCCAGATGGCCACCCTGCCCCGGCTGCGGCCCCGCGAGTTCTACGACCTGGTGGTCGAGGTGGCGCTGATCCGGCCCGGCCCGATCCAGGGCGGCTCGGTGCACCCGTACATCCGGCGCAAGAACGGCCAGGAGCCGGTGACCTACCCGCACCCGCTGATGCGCAACGCGCTGGAGAAGACCCTCGGCGTGCCGCTGTTCCAGGAGCAGCTGATGCAGCTCGCCATCGACCTGGCCGGCTTCGACGCCGCCGGGGCCGACCAGCTGCGCCGGGCGATGGGCGCCAAGCGCTCCGCCGAGCGGATGGCCCGCATCGCCGACCGGCTCCACGCGGGCATGGCCGAGCGGGGCATCACCGGCGAGCTGGCCGACGACGTCTACCGCAAGCTCTCCGCGTTCGCCAGCTACGGCTTCCCGGAGAGCCACGCGATGAGCTTCGCCTACCTGGTCTACGCCAGCTCCTGGCTCAAGCGCTACCACCCGGGGCCGTTCCTGGCCGCCCTGCTCAACGCCCAGCCGATGGGCTTCTACTCGCCGCAGACGCTGGTCGACGACGCCCGCCGGCACGGGGTGGAGGTGCGCCGGCCGGACATCAACGCCAGCGGCGCTCTTGCGGTGCTGGAGTCCACCCCACGGACCCGTTGGGGCAGCGCGCCGGGGGAGCCGCCGCACGCCTGGGGGTTGGACGGGCCGGCCGTCCGGCTCGGGCTCTCCGGCGTGCGTACCCTCGGCGACGGGGTGGCCGAGGGGATCGAGGCGGAGCGGGCGGCGCACGGGCCGTACCGCGACATGCCGGACCTGGCCCGGCGCGTGGGTCTCACCGCCGCGCAGCTGGAGGCGCTGGCCACCGCGGACGCCTTCGCGTGTTTCGGGCTGTCCCGGCGGCAGGCCCTCTGGGCCGCGGGCGCGGCGGCCCAGGACCGGCCGGGTCGCCTGCCGGGCACGGTGACCGGCGCGTCCGCGCCCACCCTGCCCGGCATGGAGGCGGTGGACCGGCTGGTCGCCGACGTCTGGGCGACCGGGCTGTCACCGGAGAGCCACCCGGCGCGTTTCCTGCGCCCCCGGCTCGACGCCCTCGGCGCGGTGCCGATCGCCCTGCTCGGCCAGGTGGAGCCGGGGCGGCGGATCCGGGTCGGGGGGATCGTCACGCACCGGCAGCGCCCCGCGACGGCCGGCGGGGTCACCTTCCTCAACCTGGAGGACGAGACGGGGATGCTCAACGTCACCTGCTCCCCGGGGCTCTGGCAGCGCTACCGGCGGATCGCCCGCACCAGCGCGGCGTTGGTGGTGCGGGGCCGGTTGCAGCGGCACGAGGGAGTCACGAATCTCACCGCCGACCGGCTGGACGCCATCGAGCCGCCGGTCAGCCCGGCCTCGCGCGACTTCCGTTGACGGCAGTGATCCACATTACGGTTTTCCGGGCCCGATCCGGGGAGACTCCTGCTCGCGTGGGCAGAGCGGCCCGCGTGAGTACGAGGGAAGGCACCGATGATGGGCAATCACGAACACAGTGGCGGGGTGGCCAACTCCCGGCGGACCCGGCTCAACGCGGGCTGGACCCCGACCCATCACAGCGAGCCGCGCGAATACGAGATCATCGAGGGTCCGGTGGCCAACGCCCTGCGATCGCGCGCCGAGGACGACGGCGCCGCCGGCGAGTCCTGACCGTCCCCGTCCGGGCGCCGCGGCCGCGGGGCTGGACCGGTTGACTAGGCTCCACCGGGTGGAGCAGACCCCAGGCCGGCTCGCCGGGCCGCCGGTGACCCCCCGTACCGCCGTGATCTGGTCGGTGCTGCGCGCCGAGCTGGAGCGGCGCGCCGACGCCGCGCTGACCGTGCTCGACGTCGGTGGCGGCACGGGCGGCTTCGCCGTGCCGCTCGCCCGGGCCGGCCACCGGGTCACGGTGGTCGACGCCAGTCCCGACGCGCTCGCCGCGCTGACCCGTCGGGCCGCCGAGGCCGGGGTGGCGGGGCGGGTCCGTGCCGTGCAGGGCGACGGCGACGCGCTCGCCGGGCTGGTCGAGCCGGGCAGCGCCGACCTGGTGCTCTGCCACGCCGTGCTGGAGGTCGTCGACGATCCGGAGGCGGTGGTGGCGGCGCTGGCCGCCACCCTGCGTCCGGGCGGTGCGGCGAGCGTGCTGGTGGCCGGCCGGGCCGCCGCCGTGCTCGGCCGGGCCATGAACGGGCACCTCGACGTCGCCGCCGCGTTGGCCGCCGAGCCGGCCGGCTCCGCCGGGGCCCGGGACACGCTGCGTCGGCGCTACGACGCCGACGGCGCCGCCGCGCTGCTCGGCGCCGCCGGGCTCGTGGTGGAGGAGATCCACGGCGTACGCGTCCTCGCCGACCTCCTACCCGCCGCCGTCGCCGACGGCCAGCCGGCCGCCCTGGTCGAGTTGGAACGGGCGCTCGCCGCGCGGGCGCCCTGGCGCGACCTCGCCGCCCAGCTGCACCTCTTCGCCCGTCGCCCGTGACCGATCCGCTGGGGATCGTCCGGCCGCGCTACGGCGACGGCAGCCTCGCCGACGTCCTGCCCGCCGCGCTGGCCGTGCTCGGCGTGCCCGGCGCCGCCGACCCGCTCGGGCTGGGCGTCGCGCTGGCGGGCGTACGCCGCGTCGCGGTGCTGCTCGTCGACGGCCTCGGCTGGTACCAGATCCCGACCGCCGCGCCGTACGCGCCGACCCTGGCGGGGCTGGCCGCGACCGTCGGCCGGCCGCTGACCTCGGGCTTCCCGTCGACCACGCCGACCAGCCTGGTCACGCTGGGCACCGGCGCCGCGCCCGGGGCGCACGGCGTGCTCGGCTTCACCATGCGGGTGCCGGGGACCGACCGGGTCCTCAACCACGTCGAGTGGGGGGCCGACCCGTCGCCGACGCGCTGGCAGCCGGTGCGTACCCAGCTGGAACTGGCCCGGGCGGCCGGGGTCGCGGTGACGGTGGTGAGCCGACCCGAGTTCGGCGGCAGCGGGCTGACCGTGGCCGCCAACCGGGGCGGCGACTACCGGGGCGCGGCCGGCGTCGACGCGCTCGCCGAACGGATGCTCGCCGCCCTGGCCGCCGGCCCGGGGCCGACGCTGGTCTCCGGCTACCACCCCGACCTGGACCGGCACGGCCACCTCAGCGGTGTCGACTCGGTGCCCTGGCGGAGCGCCGCGGCCGACGTGGACCGGCTGCTCGCCCGGCTCGTCGAAGGGCTGCCGCCCGACGCCGCGCTGCTGGTCACCGCCGATCACGGCCAGCTCGACGTGCCGGCCGCGGACCGTATCGACCTGGACGCCGATCCCCGGCTGCGCGCCGGGGTGGCGGTGGTCGCCGGGGAGCCCCGGGTCCGCTACCTGCACGTCACCCCCGGCGCCCTGGACGACGTCGTGGCCGCCTGGTCGGCGGTGCTCGGTGCCGCGGCCCGGGTACGCACCCGCGAGGAGGTCGTGGCCGCCGGCTGGTTCGGCCCGGTGGCGGAGGAGCACCTGCCGCGCATCGGCGACGTGGTGGTCGTCTGCAACGGCACCCACGCGGTGACGGCCTCCCGCTCCGAGCCGCCGGGGGTCGCCCGGCTGGTGGCGTACCACGGGGCGGACACGGCGGCCGAGATGACCGTTCCGCTGCTGGTCGTACGCGGCTGACCCCGGCGGGTGCCGGCCGTGCCACGCCCGGCCGACCCGTCCCGGCCGGTTGTCACAGGCCAGGGCTAGCCTGCGGGGATGGGCCGCAGCCAGTCGTTGCCCGGGGGCGGCGACCCCCGGTTCGGGCCGGACGCCGACGACACCGGCTGCCCGGTCCTGCACGTCGACATGGATGCCTTCTTCGCCTCGGTCGAGGTCCGTCGCCGCCCGGAGCTGCGCGGCCGGCCCGTCGTGGTGGGCGGCACCGGCCCGCGCGGGGTGGTCAGCTCCGCCAGCTACGAGGCCCGGCGCTACGGCGTACGCAGCGCCATGCCGACCGCGCGGGCCCGGGCGCTCTGTCCCGACGCGGTCTACCTGGCGCCGGACTTCGCGCAGTACTCGGCGGCCTCCCGGGCGGTCATGCAGATCTTCCGGGACGTCACCCCGTTGGTCGAGCCGCTCTCCCTGGACGAGGCGTTCCTCGACGTGGCCGGGGCCCGGCGCCTCTTCGGTCCGCCCGCCGCCATCGCCCGGCGCATCCGCGGGCGCGTCGCCGCGGAGCAGGCGCTGACCTGCTCCGTCGGGGTCGCCCCGAGCAAGTTCGTCGCGAAGCTCGGCTCGACCCGCGCCAAGCCCGACGGGCTGCTCGTCGTTCCGGCGGCCCGGGTGCTCGACTTCCTGCACCCGCTGCCGGTGTCGGCGCTGTGGGGGGTGGGGGAGCGGTCCACCGAGACGCTGCGCCGGCTGGGCCTGGCCACCATCGGCGACCTCGCCGAGGCGCCGGTCGGCATGCTGCGCAAGGCGCTCGGCCAGGCGTCCGCCGCCCACCTGCACGAGCTGGCCTGGGGGCGGGACCCGCGCCGGGTCAACCCCGAGCACGCGGAGAAGTCGATCGGCGCGGAGGTCACCTTCGACGTCGACGTGGACGACCCGTTGCAGATCCGCCGGGCGCTGCTCGCCCTCTCCGAGAAGGTCGGGGCCCGGCTGCGCCGGGCCGGTCAGGTCGGCCGGACCGTGTCGCTGAAGGTGCGCCTGGCCGACTTCCGCACCGTCAACCGGTCCCGCACCCAGGGCGCGCCCACCGACGTCGCCCGGGAGATCTTCGACACCGTCTGGGCGCTCTACACCGCCCTCGACCCGGGTGAGCGCGTCCGGCTGGTCGGCGTACGCGTCGAGGGGCTCGCCGCCGCGCAGCTGACCCCGCGCCAGCTCACCCTCGGTGCGCCCGAGCGGGGCTGGCGGGAGGCGGAGGCCGCCGCCGACGCCGCGGCTGCCCGTTTCGGGCGGTCCGTCATAGGTCCGGCCAGTCTGCTCGGTGCCCCGGACGGGCGACGAAATGAAAATCCGCCCCGGGCGTAGGTCGTCCCGCTTTCCGACGCGCGGGGGCCCTCGTAGACTTGCGGGTAAGCAGCCGGTTGGCTGCCACGGTCTGTCGGCCCGACCGGGCCGACCAACGTGACCGGGGAGGAGTGCCGTGCCGCTCTCGGAGCACGAGCAGCGGCTGTTCGAGCAGATCGAGCGGTCGCTTGCCGAGGACCCCAAATTCGCCTCGGCCGTGCGCGCCAGCGATCCGCGTTTCCACGCGCGGCGTCGCCTGCTCGTCGCTGCCGGCGTGATGATCGCTGGGCTGGCCCTGTTGGTCTATGGCGCGGTGATCAAGACTCCGCCGCTGGCAGTGGCGGGATTCGTCGTCATGCTGGCCTCGGCCGCGTTCGCGGTGCAGTCGCACCGCCGGGCGCAATCACCGGACCTGCACGTCGTGGGAGGGACGACGAGCCGTCGCCGCCCCCGCGGCCGGTCGAGTCGTCGGCCCTCGATCCTGGATCGGATGGAGGACCGGTGGCGGCAGCGCCCGGAGGGGCACCGCTGAGCCGGCCGCGTCGCTGAATCCGGCCCGCCGGAGTGGCGGGCCACGACGAAGAGCGGGTTGCCGGGGATGCCCCGGCGACCCCCGACGATTCCGCACGTCCCTGGCGTGCGGCTCCGCCATGTCCCGCCGCCCCCAGCGCCACGGTGACCAGCAGTCCAGGCGTCATCGTCCGACCTGGGGCTGCGGCCCCGGCGCGGGGTAAGCCCGAGACCGCGAAGGGCCGGTGGGGGCGGTGCGTGCCCCCACCGGCCCGTACCGCGACGGTCAGCGGGCCATGCGGCCCGCCAGCAGGCGACGCGGGTTCCAGCGCAGCAGCCGCTGCCGGGCCCGCCCGCCCGTCGTCACCAACCGGGACGACGCCTCGGCCGTGGCCGTACGCCAGCGCAGCAGCACCGACGGCGGCAGCACCGCCGCCACCAGACGGGTGCGCCGGTCGGCCCGCGCGGCGAGCGCGCCGCGTACCGCGCGCAGGGCCGGCAGGAGCTGCTCGCCGGTGAGCGGGTCGCGGGCGTAGCGGGCGCGTTCCTCGGCGCGGCCGAGCAGGCGTACCGCCGTGGTCGCCCCCGCGTCGTCGGCGAGCGACTCCCGCGACAGCCGGTCGGCGGTGGCCCGGGGGGTCTCCGTCCGGTCCATCCGCACCCGGTAGTCCACCAGCGTGTCGAGCAGTTCGTCCCAGGCGGCGTGCGCGTCCGCCCGCGCCCGCTCCGCGTCCGCCAGCACCACCATGCGCCGCCCCTCGGGGAGCGGCGCTCCGGCGGCACCCCCGGTGGCCGACGCGGCCGCGGCGGGTGCCGCCGGAGCGCTACGCCGCCGGCGCAGCGCCACGCGGCGCAGCGCCGGCAGGGCGAGCAGGAACAGCAGGACCAGCACGCCGGCGGCCGCGTACCAGGGCCAGACCGGCGCCTGCTCGGCCGGCGCCTCGCCGTCGAGGGCCAGGCCGGAGTCGATGTCCTCCTCGGGGCCCTCCGGACCCGCCGGACCGGCCGACGGGTCGGCGGCGCCGGGAGCGTTCGACGGACCGGGAGCCGGCGCGTCATCCTCCGGGGCGTCGGTGTCCGGCGCCCAGACCGACCGCGTCGAGCCCTGCACCCCGTACGCCGGGGTGGCGTCGAAGGGCACCCAACCGACTCCGTCGAAGTAGACCTCGGTCCAGGCGTGCAGGTTGCGGTTGGTCAGCGTGTACGTGCCCTCGCCGGAGTTGCTGCCGTTGGCGAACCCGAACGCCACCCGGGCCGGGATGCCGGCGGCCCGGACCAGCCACGTCATCCCGGCGGCGTACTGCTGGCAGAAGCCGACCTTGTTGTTGAGGAAGTCGACGATCTCCTGCCCGCTGGTGCCGCCCTTGGTGCTCAGCGAGTAGGTGAAGCCGTTGTCGGCGGAGAAGTGCTCGTAGATCGCGCGGACCTTGTCGTACTCGGTGTCCTTGCCCCGCACCAGCGTGGAGACCAGCTCCTCGACGGCGGGCACCGGCGGCGGTGCGGGGTGCAGGCGACGTGCCGCGTGGTCGGCCGGCAGCGGCCGGGACCGCCGCAGGGCGGCCGGCGTGTACGTCGAGCGCACGTAGTCGAAGGCGTAGCGCTTGTCCCGCGAGTCGTCCCGGTTCGAGAAGATCACCTGGAGGCGGGGGTCGTAGGACCACCTGCCGCTCAGGTCCTCGGTGCGCACCGGCTCGGTGTAGACCGGCAGCAGCGGCATGTTGAGGTTCTTGCTCACCTCGACAGTGGCCCGGTACCGCTGCTGCTCGACGCCCCGGCCGGAGGGCGTCGGCAGGTCGTCGCCGACGGGGCGCCCGGTGGGGTTGCTCGGCCGGAAGCCGCCCGGTTCGAGCTTGTCGGCCACCCCGAAGCGCAGGTAGAAGGGATCGGCCTCGTTCGTGGTGACCTTGACGAGGTCGGCGACCTCGGACTGGTTGAGCTGCCCGCTCAGCGCCGCGAACAGGTCGATCCCGCCCGGGGTGCCACCCTGCCCGGGGCGTCCGTTGCCGGTGCCGTTGCCGGAACCCGCGCCCAGCCTGTCGAGCAGCCCGCCGGTCATCCCGGGCACCGCCAGGGGCAGCACCACGGCCACCGCCACGCCCACCGCCGCCAGCCGCCGGCCGGCGGCGGCCAGCGGCGACGCCTCCCAGACGTCGACGTCGCGTCCGTCACCGGTGAACCGGCGGCCGAAGCGGCGTACCCGGTCGACGTTGTCGGTCACCAGCAGCCAGAGGTAGCCGGCGGCGCCGACGACGAACGGCACCGCCGGGACGCTGTCCACGTAGACCGCGACCGGCACCGAGTAGATCGCCAGCATCGGCAGGCCGGCCAGCGCCGGCCGGCGCAGCCCGACGGCGAGCACGTCGACCAGCACGGCCACCCCGCCGATCCCGAGCACGGTGACGAAGAGCAGCGGATCGGTGTCGGGCACCTTCACGCCGTAGGAGCGCATGTCCTCCAGCGAGCCGTCGAGCAGCTCGCCGAAGTGCGTGAAGGTGGCCGGGGTGGGCACGATGCCCAGCAGCTCGCCGCCGCTGGGGAAGAGCCAGGTCAGGGCCAGTGTCAGGCCGGCCAGCATGCCGAGCACCTGGCCCCAGAGCGGGACCCGGCCCAGCCGGGCGAGCGCGGCCACGGCGGCGACCACGGCCACCGCGATCGTCGCCTGGATCAGCCACGTCCAGCGTTCGAAGATGGCCGACAGCGGCGCGGCCGCGAGCAGCGTCGCCGCGGCGGCGACCAGGCCAAGGTTCCGATGGGCGGTCATGAGGGCACCCTTCCGTTCATCGCACGCCGCCGGCCACCGTCTCGGCCATGGCCGCCCGCAGCGCGAAGCCCTGCGAACCGCGCGCCGCCTGCGGCCACAGGGCGGGCAGCCCGGCGCCGTGGTCGACGCCGATCACCCGCCAGCCGCTCTGCAACAGGGCCAGCGCGGCCGCGCCGTGCGCGTGGTCCGCCTCGGCCCGCGCCCTGGCGGGCAGGTTCAGCCAGCTGGAGCTGTCGAGCAGGAAACCGACACAGGTGGCGCCGTTGCCCCGCAGCCCGGCCAGCAGCTCGGCCTCGGCGGTGCTCACCGACCCGAAGAGACCGATGATCAGGCCGCCGTCGGCCCGCTGCCGGACCTGTTGCACCAGCGTGGTCAGCTCGCCGGACTTGTCGAGCCGGACCTCGGCGAGGTGGTCGAGCAGCACCCCGTCGCCGGCGGCCTCGGACGCGTCCACGTCCGCGCCGGAGCCGGTGACCAGACGCAGCCGGTAGCCGGCCTGCCGCAGGTGCACCGCGATGCTCGCGGCGGCGGAGACCGCCCACTCGAAGGAGGCCGTCGGCCCGTCGCCCCGGTGGCCGTACGCCCGGGTGTCCAGCACCACCGTCGCCCGGCTCTCCCAGGGCTGCTCCTCCCGGCGCACCATCAGCTCGCCGGTACGCGCGGTGGACTTCCAGTGCACCCGGCGCAGGTCGTCGCCCACCCGGTACTCGCGGGTGGCCGCGTCGTCCTCGCCGTGCACGGCGACCGAACGGGCCCGGCTGTCGCCGCTGCCCGCGTACTCGCCGGGCAGCCGCACCGAGGGCAGCGGCGTGACCTGCGGGATGACGGTCAGGTGGTCGGTGCTCGGGAAGGCCCGGGTCAGCTCGCACAACCCGAACGGGTCGGTCATGCGGACCACCAGCGGGCCTACCGGGTAGCGGCCGCGCACGTCGGCCCGCACGGTGTACGCCACCGAGCTGGCCTGGTGGGCGCCGAGCCGCTCCAGCACCACCCGGGGCCGGCTGCCCAGCGCGTACGGCAGCCGGTCCTCCAGCAGCAGGGTGCCGGTGGGCAGCCGGGACATGTTCTGCAGCCGCAGCACCACCCGGGAGCTGGCCCCCACCGGCACCCGGTGCGGGTCCAGCGAGCGGTTGCACGCCAGCTTGTAGCGGCTGCGCCCGACGTAGGCCGCGGCGAGCAGCGGCAGGACGGCCAGCAGCACGGCCACCCGCAGCAGGTCCTTCTCGCCGAGGATGCCGGCCGAGATCGCCGCGGCCACCGCCGCCGCGAGGAACGACCGGCCGCGGGTGGTCAGCCCTCGCAGACCGTCGCGCACGTCACCGCCTCCGCGGCTCGTACGCGGCTCGGCCGTTGCCCTCGCCCGTGGCGCGGGTGTCGTAGGGGGAGCGCGCGCGGTCGTGCGGCAGCGGCAGCCGGTGCACCAGCTCGGAGACGATCGCGTCGGTGGTGCGCCGGGCGAGCTGGGCGTCGGCGGTGGGGATGATCCGGTGCGCGAGCACCGGCACGGCCAGCGCCTGGAGGTCGTCGGGGAGGACGTAGTCGCGGCTCTCCAACGCGGCCACCGCGCGGGCGGTGCGCAGCAGCTGGAGGGTGGCCCGGGGGGAGGCGCCGAGGCGCAGGTCGGCGGCCTCGCGGGTGGCGGTGACCAGGTCGATCGCGTACTGCTTGACGGCGTCGGCGACGTGCACCTGCCGGACGTGGGCGATCAGCTGGCGCACGGTGTTGGCGTCGGAGACCGGGCGCAGCTCGTCGAGCGGGTCGGTGGCGCCGTGCCCGTCGAGCATCGCCAGCTCGGCGTTCGGGTCCGGGTAGCCCATCGCGATGCGGGCGGTGAACCGGTCGCGCTGCGCCTCCGGGAGGGGGTAGGTGCCCTCCATCTCGATCGGGTTCTGGGTCGCGATGACCATGAACGGCGTCTGTAGGTGGTAGGTGACGCCGTCGACGGTGACCTGCCGCTCCTCCATGCACTCCAGCAGCGCGGACTGGGTCTTCGGCGAGGCCCGGTTGATCTCGTCGCCGACGACGAGGTTGGCGAAGACCGCGCCCGGGCGGAACTCGAAGTCGTGCGTCTCCTGGTTGTAGACGCTGACCCCCGTGACGTCACTGGGCAGCAGGTCGGGGGTGAACTGGATGCGGCGCACCGAGCAGTCGATCGAGCGGGCCATCGCCTTGGCGAGCTTGGTCTTGCCGACCCCGGGAACGTCCTCGATGAGCAGGTGCCCCTCGGCGAGCAGGACGGCCAGGGCGAGCCGCACGGTGGCGGTCTTGCCCTCGATGACCTGCTCGATGTTCGACACGATCGCTTCGCTGGCGGCGCGGAACTCGTCGTGCGGCAACAGGCCGCCCACCTCGTCCCTGGTCTGTTGTGTCACGGGCCTCCTCCTCGTCGCCGGACGGCAGCTCTGTATAGAGCAGCTGGACCCGTCGTAGGGTTCGCGACGCCGAGCCACGTCTGCCGCAGAAATCTCACTGGCCTCTCAGGCTAACCATGTTTCTCGCTGTCGCCGACCCCCGCAGGTAGACGGTCGGTTACACAGCGAATATTCGCCAGGTCGGGGGAACCGGCGTGGCTGTGGGTGCCGGTGCCGACCACGCAGGGGCGTCGGCCGCGCGCGCCGGCGGCGGCCCCTGCCCGTCCCACGGGTGGTGGCGGGCGACGTGCGCGGCCGCTCGGCGGGGTACACTCCCGGTCATGGCCGGATTCTTCCTGCTCCTTACCGGGCCGTGCTGATGCGCTGACGCGCGACAGCACGGCGGCCCCTCCTGCGCGAGGGGCTTTTTTGTGCCCTCCGCCGGGTGCCCCGGCACCCGGCACCGGCCCCGGCGGCGACGCGGTGCCGGCGGCGGGCAGAGCCAGCCATACCGACATGACCGCGCCGAGCGAGGTCAGCATCCAGCCCGGCCGTGGCGCGGCCGGCGGCGACGAGCGAAGCGAGGAGACGCCATGAGTGAGGCAGCACCGGCCGACATCCCCCCGTTCCGGTACACCGCGGCCCTGGCCGGGGAGATCGAGCACCGCTGGCAGGAGGTCTGGGCGCGGGAGGGCACGTTCCACGCCCCGAACCCGACCGGCCCCCTGGCCGACCCCGGCCACCCCCGCGCCGGCGCGGAGAAGCTGTACGTGCTGGACATGTTCCCCTACCCGTCGGGCGCGGGCCTGCACGTCGGGCACCCGCTGGGCTACATCGGCACCGACTGCTTCGCCCGCTACCAGCGGATGGCGGGGCGCAACGTGCTGCACGCCATGGGCTTCGACGCGTTCGGCCTGCCCGCCGAGCAGTACGCGGTGCAGACCGGCACCCACCCGCGGACCACCACCGTGGCCAACATCGAGCGCTACAAGGAGCAGCTGCGCCGGCTGGGCCTGGCCCACGACGAGCGCCGCTCGGTGGCCACCATCGACACCGACTTCTACCGCTGGACGCAGTGGATCTTCCTGCAGGTCTTCAACTCCTGGTACGACACCGAGGCGAAGCGGGCCCGCCCGGTCGCCGAGCTGATCGCCGAGTTCGAGGGCGGCAACCGGCCCACCCCCGACGGCCGCCCGTGGGCGCAGCTGTCCGTCGCCGAGCGCCGGGCCGTCGTCGACGACCACCGGCTGGCGTACGTCTCGCAGGCGCCGGTCAACTGGTGCCCGGGGCTGGGCACCGTGCTGGCCAACGAGGAGGTCACCGCCGACGGCCGCTCCGAGCGGGGCAACTTCCCCGTCTTCAAGCGCAACCTGAAGCAGTGGATGATGCGGATCACCGCGTACGGCGACCGGCTGCTGGACGACCTGGAGGCGCTGGACTGGCCCGAGCCGATCAAGCTGATGCAGCGCAACTGGATCGGCCGCTCCACCGGCGCGCACATCGACTTCCCGACCACCGTCGGGCCGGTCCGGGTCTTCACCACCCGGCCTGACACGATCTTCGGCGCCACCTACATGGTGCTGGCCCCCGAGCACGAGCTGGTCGACGCGCTGACGCCGGCCGCCTGGCCCGACGGGACGAAGGAGGCGTGGACCGGCGGGCACGCCAACCCGCGCGCGGCGGTGGAGGCGTACCGCAAGGCGGCGGCGGCCAAGACCGACGTCGAGCGGCAGGCCGACACGAAGGAGAAGACCGGCGTCTTCGTCGGGGCGTACGCCACCAACCCGGTCACCGGCGGGCAGGTCCCGATCTTCGTCGCCGACTACGTGCTGGCCGGCTACGGCACCGGCGCGATCATGGCGGTGCCCGCCCAGGACGAGCGGGACTGGGCGTTCGCCGAGGTCTTCGAGCTGCCGATCGTGCGTACCGTGCAGCCGGCGGAGGGCTTCGCCGGCAAGGCGTACACCGGGGACGGCCCGGCGGTCAACAGCGCCGCCCCCGAGCGCGGCCTGGACCTGAACGGCCTGGGGGTGGCCGAGGCGAAGGCCCGGATCATCGAGTGGCTGGAGGCCAACGGGCACGGCACCGGCGCGGTGACCTACCGGCTGCGGGACTGGCTGTTCAGCCGGCAGCGCTACTGGGGCGAGCCGTTCCCCATCGTGTACGACGAGACCGGCGCCGCCATCGCGCTGCCGGAGGAGATGCTGCCGGTCGAGCTGCCCGAGGTGGACGACTTCTCGCCCCGCACGTTCGACCCGGAGGACGCCGACAGCAACCCGGAGACGCCGCTGTCGCGCCGGCGCGACTGGGTCGAGGTGGAGCTGGACCTGGGCGACGGCCCGAGGCGATACACCCGCGAGACCAACGTGATGCCGCAGTGGGCCGGCTCCTGCTGGTACGAGCTGCGCTACCTGGACCCGACCAACTCCGAGCGCTTCGTCGACGCGGAGAACGAGGCGTACTGGATGGGCCCGCGCGGCGAGGGCGACTGCGGGGGCACCGACCTGTACGTCGGCGGCGCCGAGCACGCCGTGCTGCACCTGCTGTACGCCCGCTTCTGGCACAAGGTGCTGTACGACCTGGGCCACGTCTCGTCGTTCGAGCCGTTCCGCAAGCTGTTCAACCAGGGCTACATCCAGGCGTACGCCTACACGGACGCCCGGGGCGCCTACGTGCCGGCGGAGGACGTCACCGAGCGCGACGGCGGCTTCTACCTGGGCGACACCCGGGTCAACCGCGAGTACGGCAAGATGGGCAAGTCGCTGAAGAACGTGGTCACGCCGGACGACATGTGCGCCGCGTACGGGGCGGACACGTTCCGCGTCTACGAGATGTCGATGGGCCCGCTGGAGGTGTCCCGTCCGTGGGAGACCCGGGCGGTGGTCGGGTCGTACCGGTTCCTGCAGCGGGTCTGGCGGGCCGTCGTCGACGAGCAGAGCGGCGCGCTGCGGGTCACCGACGCGCCGGCCGACGAGGCGACCCGGCGGCTGTTGCACAAGGTCGTCGACGGGGTCCGCGGCGACATGGAGGCGATCCGGTTCAACACGGCGATCGCCAAGCTGATCGAGCTGACCAACGGGCTGACCCGGCTGGCGGAGACCCCGCGCGAGGTGGCCGAGCCGCTGGTGCTGATGGTGGCGCCGTTCGCCCCGCACGTGGCCGAGGAGCTGTGGCGGCGGCTGGGACACGACACCTCCCTGACGTACGTGGACTTCCCGACCGCCGACCCGGCGCTGCTGGTGGCGGAGACGGTGACCTACCCGGTGCAGATCAACGGCAAGGTGCGGGGCCGGGTCGAGGTGCCCGCCGACGCGCCCGAGGAGACCGTCCGCGCGGCGGCCCTGGAGGCGGTGGCCGGTCCGCTGGCCGGCAAGGAACCGCGCAAGGTCATCGTGATCAAGGGCCGTATGGTCTCGGTCGTCGCCTGACCCCGGTCCGGCGGCCGGTGGCGGAGGGGCCGCCGTCACGGGTCGCGGCGGCGGACGACGGCCACGGCGGCCAGCGTCGAGGCCAGGGACCAGGCCGCGAAGGTCAGCCAGGCGCCGGTGACCGTGGCCGGGTACGGGTCCGGATTGAGGATGTCGGGATGCACCTCGATCAGGCGCAGCCAGGCGGTCAGCGGCAGGGCGTTGTACAGCTCGGCGATCCACCGGTGCTCGTCGCTGTCCACCGCCATCGGCACCAGCACGAGCAGCGACGTGGCCGCGGCGACGGCTCCGGCGGCGTGTCTGACGAGCGCGCCCAGACCCATTCCGACCAGCGAACAGACGGGCACGAGCACGGCGCTCGCGACGACGGCGCGCAGCACCCCGGGCTCGCCGGCCGACCAGCCGGCGCCCCGGTCGGCGAGGATCGCCTGGGAGACCCAGAACGAGGTCGCCGCGGTGACCGTGCCGAGGGCGAGCATGACCCCGGCCAGTACGGCGGCCTTCGCCGCGACCGTCGCCCGGCGGGCCGGGACGGCGGCGAACGTGGCCCGGATCAGCCCACTCTGGTACTCGCCGACGACCGTCAGGGCGCCGACGGTGGCCGAGGCGAGGATCAGCAGCAGGTAGCCGGCCTCGGGGAAGGCGTCGCGCACCGGCCCGTACAGGCGGAACATCTCCCGACGCTCCTCCGGGTACGTCGGCCAGTTCCGGTGGTCGGCGAGGCTGGCGTTGACGCTGACGCCGACCACGAAGAGCAGGACCAGCGGCAGCGTCCAGCGGGTCGAACGCAGCGACCACAGCTTGATCCACTCGGCGGCCAGCAGGTCGCGGAAGCGGGCCGGCGTCTCGGTCACGGCCGCGCGACGGGCCGCTCCGGTCGCGGCGGTCATCGGGTCCCCTCCCCGGCGGGGTATTCCACGTTGTCGGCGGTGAGTGCCATGAAGGCCTCCTCCAGTGAGGCCGTGCGGGTGGTCAGTTCGTGCAGCCCGACGCGGTGGGCGAGGGCGAGGTCGCCGATCCGGGCGGCCGTCAGGCCGGTCACGACGAGTGTCCCGGTGTCGGACGGTCGGACGTCGGCGCCCTCGGCGGCCAGCACGGCGGCCAGCCTCGCCGGGTCGGGCGTACGGACGGAGACGCCGGCCCGGGCGCTCCGGGCGGCGAACTCGGCGAGGCCCTGCTCGGCGATGAGCCGGCCCCGGCCGATCACCACGAGCCGGTCGGCGCAGTTCTGCATCTCGCTCATCAGGTGGCTGGAGACGAAGACGGTGCGTCCCTCGGCGGCCAGCCGCCGGAACAGGTCGCGTACCCAACGCACCCCCTCCGGGTCGAGGCCGTTGAACGGCTCGTCGAAGAGCAGCACGGGCGGGTCCCCGAGCAGCGCGGCGGCGATGCCGAGGCGCTGCCGCATGCCGAGCGAGAAGCCGCCGATGCGCCGTCGCCCGACGGCCGACAGCCCCACCTCCCGAAGCACCTCGTCGACCCGGCCGCGCGCGATGCCGTTGCTGCGGGCCAGGGCCGACAGGTGGGCCACGGCGCCGCGCCCGCCGTGCACGTCGCCGGCGTCGAGCAGCGCGCCGGCGTGGCGCAGCCCGCGCGGCCGGTCGGCGAACCGGACCCCGTCGACCGTGACGGTGCCGCTGGTCGGCGCGGTGAGCCCGATGATCATCCGCAGCGTGGTGGACTTGCCGGCCCCGTTGGGGCCCAGGAACCCGGTCACGTGGCCGGGTCGCACGGTCAGGGTGAGGTCGTCGACGGCAGTCTTGCGGCCGTACCGTCTCGTCAGGGCGCTCATTTCGATCACCCGGTCCACGCTGCCGGGCGACGGCCGGCGCGGCGTCGCCCCGGCGGCCACACCCGGCGGGCGGTGACCCGCCCCGGGGCGTACGCCCGTGGGCCGATGCCCGGGCGGCGGCGGGCTGGCTACCGTGTGCGGCATGGACGCGACCGAGCCGCCGGCCCGCCGCGCCGCGGCGCGGGCCCGGGCGGTGCTGCCCTGGGTCGGCGTCGCGGCGCTGCCGCTGGCCGTGCTCATGGCCCCGGTCGTGGCGTCGAGCCGGAACGGCGTCGGGTTCGGCGACTGGTGGATCCCCGAGCGGTACCTGGTGCCGTTGCTGGCCGTGGCCCCGCCCGCCGGGTTGCTGCGGCGCCGGCCGGTGCTGGCCCTGGCGCTGATGCTCGCCGCGGCGTGCGTGGTCACCGTGGTCGTCAACGTCCCGGAGGACGGCTACCTGGCCGACATCTGGTACGCGCAGTTCCTGGCGGTCGACCTGGTGGTGGGGCTGATCGCGGCGGGGAGGTCCCGCCGCGTCTCGGTGCCGGTGGCCGTCGTGGCGCTCGCCGTGCAGGTCACCGCGAGCTTCGTGAACCCCTCCACCGACCCGGTGAGTCGGGCCATGATCTCCGTGCTGGCGGTCGTCACCGCGTGGACGGTCGGCAACTCCGTGCGGGCCCGGCGCGGCTACGCCGAGGCGCTGCGGTCGCACGCCGCCGCCGAGGCGGTCACCGCCGAGCGGCTGCGCATCGCCCGCGAGCTGCACGACATGGTCGCGCACAGCATCGGGGTGATCGCCATCCAGGCCGGCGTGGGGGCCCGGGTCATCGACACCCAGCCGGCCCAGGCGCGCGCCGCGCTGGCCACCATCGAGGCGACCAGTCGCGACACCCTGGCCGGCCTGCGGCGTACGCTCGGCGCGCTGCGCCGCCCGCAGTCGGAGTCGGCCTCGCTGGCGCCGACGCCCGGGCTGGACGACCTCGACCGGCTGGTCACCGCCGCCGCCGACGCGGGCGTGCGGGTGGACCTGCGGCGCGGCGGCGAGCGGCGGCCGGTCCCGGCCGAGGTCGACCTCGCCGCGTTCCGCATCGTGCAGGAGGCGCTGACCAACGTGGTACGACACGCGGCCAGCGACCGGTGCCGGGTCACCGTCACGTACGGCCCCGACGAGGTGGCGGTGGAGGTCGTCGACGACGGCCGGGGCGGCACGGTCGGTGGCGAGGGGCACGGCATCGTCGGCATGCGGGAACGCGTCGCCCTGGCCGGCGGCCGGTTCCACGCCGGGCCGCGCCCGGAGGCCGGCTTCCGGGTGGCGGCGTCCCTGCCGGCGCCACCGACGGCGCGGCAACCGGCCGCCCCGCAGACCGGGGCGGGGCGGCGGTGAGCGTCCGGGTGCTGCTCGTCGACGACCAGCCCCTGGTCCGCGCCGGCCTGCGGGTGCTCATCGCCGACGCCCCCGACATCGACGTGGCCGGCGAGGCGGGCACCGGAGCCGAGGCGGTGCGGCTGGCCCGCGAGCTCGCGCCCGACGTGGTGCTGATGGACCTGCGGATGCCCGGCATGGACGGCATCCAGGCCACCCGCGCGATCACCGCGCACGGCGGGGCGGCCCGCGTCCTCGTGCTCACCACCTTCGACGACGACGAGCACGTGCACGCCGCGCTGCGCGCCGGCGCGAGCGGCTTCCTGGTCAAGGACATGACGCTGGAGGAGATCCTCAACGCCGTCCGGGTGGTCGCGGCCGGCGACGCGCTCATCGCCCCCGGGGTCACCCGCAGGCTCATCGCCGAGTTCGCCCGCCGCCCCACCCGGGCGGCCCCGACCCGGCCCCTCGACGGCGTCACCGAGCGGGAGCGCGAGGTGCTGACCCTCGTCGGCCGGGGCCTGAGCAACGGCGAGATCGGCGCCGAGCTGGTGATCAGCGCGGCCACCGCCAAGGCGCACGTGGCCCGGCTGTTCGCCAAGCTGGGCGCCCGCGACCGGGTGCACCTCGTGATCGCCGCCTACGAGGCGGGGCTGGTCTCCCCGGCGGGCTGAGGCGCGCGACCGGGTGGGGCGGACGCGTTCCGGGCGCTCAGCACAGCGCCGCCGTCACCGCCCGGCGGTGCTCGGCCAGCCAGTCGTACCAGCCGCGCACCATGTCTGCGACCCCCGCCTCACGGAGCTGGCGCATGGCCGGAACGCCCCGCTCCGCGCCGGCCGCGATCCCGCGCCAGGTCCCGTCGATCTGGGCGAGCATCACGTCGACCAGTTCGGCGCGGGGCAGCGCGAGCGACCCCGTGCCGGCCGCCTCGTAGGCGTCGCAGAGCAGCCGGGCGCGCCGGGCCAGCTCCACCGGGTCGGCTCCCGGTCCCGGTGCCGCCCAGTGCCAGGCGGCGAAGGCGACGTCCTCGACCCGCCGGCCGGGCGCGGCCAGGTCCCAGTCGATCAGCGCGACGGGCAGCGGGCCGGCGTGGGAGTCCCGGTACACCGTGTTCTTCGGGGACAGGTCGCGGTGGCAGACCGTCTCGGCCGCCCCGGCCAGCGGGCTGCCCGCGCAGGCGTCGTGCAGCCGCCGGACCAGCCCGGCCAGCCGGGTCAGGGCCGGGTCGGCGAAATACGCCGGATCCTCCCTGTCCCGCCACGGCACCCGGCCGTCGACGTGGCTGAGCATCTGCCGACCCTGCTCGTCCGTGCCGAGGTGGCGGGGCGCGACGTCCGCGCCCACCCGCTCCAGGTGCCGCAGCAGCGCGGCGACGAACTCGGCGTTCTCCGGCGGCGTACGCCGGACGGTGTCGCCGACCCGGACCACCTCGGCGACGAAGCCCCCGCGCAGCCGCTCGCCGGCGGCCGTCGGGTCGACGCGGCCGGTGGCGCCGGTCGGCTGTCGCCGCTCGTGTTCCGGCCCGGTGCCCCCGCCCGCTCCGGGTGACCCGCTGCGCACCGCCGGCCTCAGCTCGGCCCGAGCCGGCGCTGCCGCTCGGCGCGCCACCAGTTGCGGATCAGCACGACGCTGGCGATCAGCCCGAGCGCGGCGGGGGCGGCCCCGAACCAGTTGACCTCGCCCGGGGAGGTGACCGCCGCGCCCACCGCCGCGTAGCCGAAGGCGGTCGGCGCGGAGGCGATCACGCTGCCGGCGAGGAACGGCAGCACCCGGGCGCCGGTCGTGCCGTAGCCGTAGCTGACCAGCCCGAAGCCGGCGATCGGCAGCAGCCGTACGGTGATCACGCCGAGCACGCTCTGCCGGGCGAACCAGCCGTCCAGCCGCGCCAGCCGGCCACGCACCCGGTCCGCGACGAACTCCCGCCCGAGCAGGCGGCCCACCGCGAAGCCCAGCGCCGCCGCCAGCAACGCGGCACCCAGCGCGTACGCGGCGCCCTCCAGCGCCCCGAAGATCGCGCCGGAGGCGAGCGTGATGAAGGTCCGGGGGACGAGCGCGACCAGCAGCAGCGCCCCGCCGAGGACCGCCGCCACGGGGGCGAGGCCCCCCAGCCGGTCGGCCAGCCGGGGCAGCTCCTGCGCCTCGGGCATCGGCACGACGAGCAGCGCCGCCGCGAAGCCGGAGAGCAGGAGCAACAGCAACGCGAAGCGGACGGCCGACGGCTGCCGCGACAACCGCCGGACGGCCGGGATCATGCCCGGGCGGCGGCGGCCACCGCGGCGCGGCGTTCGGCGCGGAGCCGGTCCGGCCAGGTGTCGTCCAGCGGCGGGAGCTGGTGCGCACCGGTGGCCCAGCGCAGCAGCAGGTCCGCCAGGGCGGGGTTGCGGGCCAGGGCCGGTCCGTGCAGGTAGGTGCCGAGCAGCTTGCCCCGCCACGCCCCCTCGGTGGCGCCGTCGTTGCCGACCCCGGCGGTGACCCGGGCCAGCGGGGAGACCCCGGGGCCGAGGTGGGTGCGACCGCCGTGGTTCTCGAAGCCGGTCAGCGCCGGCACGCCCAGCCGCGGGTCGATGTCGCCGGCCAGCTCGCCGACGGCCCGGGTCGGCCCCCGGTCGGAGGAGAGGTCGAGCAGCTCCAACCCGGCGCAGCGGGCGCCCTTGGCGAAGAAGGAGGTGCCGAGGAGCTGGTAGCCGGCGCAGACGCCGAACACGACCGAGCCCTGGGCGACCGCCCGGTGCAGGCCGCCGTCGGCGAGCAGCCGCTGCGCGCCGAGCGCCTGCGGGCCGTCCTCGCCGCCGCCGATGAGGTAGATGTCGGCCGTGGCGGGGAGGCGCTGGTCGGAGCGCACCTCCAGCACCTCGACCGGGAACCCGCGCTGTCGCGCGCGGCGGGCGAGGATCAGCGCGTTGCCGCGGTCGCCGTAGGTGGAGAGCAGGTCGGGGTAGATCCAGACGATGCGCAGGCTCTCAGTTGACACGGTCCAACTCCGCTCGGATGTCCTGGAACGCGGTGTAGTTCGCGATGACCTCCAGGCGCCCCGGGGGCACCGACCGGACGGCGTCGTCGAACGTCCGCACGTGCTGGAAGGGCACGTCGTTGACCTCCAGCCGCACCGCGAGGTCGTACGCGCGGTCGCCGGTGATCAGCACCTGCCGGCCGCGCAGCGGGGCGAAGTCGACGTCGAACAGCCAGGAGGTGTCCAGACCGTCGGGGTCCCGGGCGTTGATGGAGAGCAGTGTCGGGGCGACGTCGGCCATGTCGAACGCCTCCAGCCAGCTGGCCGGGTTCTTCGCCAGCAGCAGCCGGATGTTGCGCCCGTCGCGCTGGACCTGCGCGTAGCGGCCCGCGACCGAGGTGACGCTGCCGAGCTGGAGCACCGCGTCGACCGGGCGGACCCCGAACTCGGCGGCGACGGCCAGCGCGGTGGCGGCGTTGCCGACGTTCACCTTGCCGGGCAGCTGGAGCCTGACCTTGTGCCAGGCCCCCGTCGGGTCGAGCACGCCGTCGTCCTCCACCGTCCACTGCGGCTCGGGCCGGCGCAGCGGGCAGCCGCTGCACCACCACTGGTCGCCGGAGCGCTTGATGGTGGAGCCGCACTCGGGGCAGACCCACGAGTCGTCGTGCCAGCGCTGCCCGGCGCTGAACCAGGTGACCTGAGGCGGGGCGATGCGGTGGTCGTGGTTGGGCGGCGGCGTCGCGGCCCACACCACCATCGGGTCGTCGGCGTTGGCGACGACCCGGACGTCGGTGTGCCGGACCAGCGCGGCGCGCCAGAGCTGCGCCATCATGGCGACCTCCTTGGCCCGGTCGAGCTGGTCGCGGGAGAGGTTGAGCAGCGCCACCACGTGCGGCTCGGTGGCGTCCAGCACCTGGGCGAGGTAGTGCTCGTCCACCTCCAGCACCGCGTAGGGGGTGCTGCCGGCCTTGGCCAGCGCCGAGGTGTGCCCGGTCGGCATGTTGGCGCCGAACGAGTTGGTGGCCACCCGGCCGAGCACCCCGACGGCCGCGGCGGTGAGCCGGGTGGTGGTGGTCTTGCCGTTGGTGCCGGAGATCAGGGCGATGGCGCGCCCGGCCGACAGGTGGGCCAGCAGGTCGGGGTCGATCTTCAGCCCGATCCACCCGCCGATCACCGAACCGTCACCGCGCCCCGCGGCCCGCGACAGCGCCGCGGCGGTCCGCGACACAGAGCTTGCCACCTTTGCCCGCAGGGGCATCTTCGCGTCCGTCACCCGAGCGAGGTTACCGGACCGGGTACCCCGCCAGATCGCCGCCGACGGCGAACCGTTCGGCCGGGGCGACCCGGCGGCCGGGCGGACCGCGCTCGGCCGGACGGAGTCGATCTATGTCGGAAAGCGGACGGGGTCGTGGGGGCCCGCCACCCTCCACTCCGCTCCACCCCCGTTGACGTGCGGTTTTGCCGGCCGAAAGGGCGCGCCACGCGGGCGATTCTGGTTGCGGGTGGAGGGAAGTGGAGTAGAGTGGGGCGCATTGGTGAGGCCGGGAGGGCCCACCGGCCCGGGGGGTCAGCGGCGCCGCGAACGCCGCTCAAAGGGCGAGGGGGTTGGGCCGATGTTTCTCGGCACCCACACCCCGCGCCTGGACGACAAGGGCCGGCTGATCCTTCCGGCGAGGTTCCGGGACGAGTTGGCGGGGGGTGTCGTGATCACCAAAGGGCAGGAGCGCTGCCTCTACGCCTTCCCGATGCCCGAGTTCCAGCGGATCGCGGAGCAGTTGCGCGCGCAGCCGATGACGCACAAGGCGGCCCGGGCCTACAGCCGGGTCTTCTTCGCCAGCGCGCACGACGAGGTGCCCGACAAGCAGGGCCGGGTGACGATCCCGGCCCACCTGCGGGCCTACGCCGCTCTCGACCGGGACCTGGTCGTGATCGGCGCGAGCACCCGGGTGGAGATCTGGGACAGGGTCGCCTGGGAGACCTACCTCGCGGAGAGCGAAGACGACTTCGCCGACATCGAGGAGGGGGTGCTGCCCGGCGGTCTGTAGGGCGTGACGGCGCCCGACGTACTGCGAGATCTCCACCCGCTTTCGAGTTCCTGGCACCCCTTCCCCGGTGCCAGGCGCACGATCCGATCGGAGGGCCGCGGCCTCCGGCGGGCGGGAGCGGATGGGGATCTGGCGGTACGACGGCACGGCGTCGTCCGACGGCAGGCGCGTGAAGGACGAAGGTTTCACACCAGTGGGGGTCGACATGGGGGAGCTACGCGGCACGCACGTGCCGGTGCTGCTCGAGCGGTGTCTCGAGTTGCTGGCCCCCGCGCTGGGCCGGGGCGGGCGGAGGGTCCACGTCGACGCGACGCTGGGCCTGGCCGGGCACGCCGAGGCGGTGCTCGAGGCGCATCCGGAGACGGTGCTCGTCGGGCTGGACCGGGACACCGAGGCGCTCGCCCACGCGCGCGTCCGGCTGGCCCGTTTCGCCGACCGCGTCCACCTTGAGCACGCCGTCTACGACGAACTGCCCGAGGTGCTCGACCGGCTGGGCTACCCGGCGATCGACGGGATCCTGTTCGACCTGGGGGTCTCCTCACTGCAACTCGACGCACCCGACCGCGGGTTCGCCTACGCGCAGGACGCCCCGCTGGACATGCGGATGGACCAGACCCGGGGGGTGACCGCCGAGGAGGTGGTCAACACCTACGCCCACCCGGACCTGGCCCGGGTGCTGCGGGTCTACGGCGAGGAGAAGTTCGCCGGCCGGATCGCCTCGGCGATCATCCGGGAGCGCGAACGGGCCCGGATCACCTCGTCGGCGCGGCTGGCCGAACTGGTCAGGGAGTCCATTCCGGCACCGGCGCGACGAACCGGGGGACACCCGGCTAAGAGAACGTTTCAGGCTTTACGGATCGAGGTAAACAAGGAACTGGCGGCGCTGGAAACGGCGCTGCCAGCCGCGCTCGACAAGCTCAACGTGGGCGGCCGCATGGTGGTCCTGTCCTACCACTCGCTGGAGGACCGGCTCACCAAGGCGGCGCTCGCAGACCGGGTCCGCAGCAAGGGCCCGGTCGACCTCCCGGTCGAACTGCCCGGGTCCGGTCCGACGTTCCGGCTGCTCAGCCGGGGCGCCGAACTGCCCGGGGAGGCGGAGGTCGCCGTGAACCCGCGCGCCGCCTCGGTGCGGCTGCGGGCCGCGGAGCGCCTCGACCCGGACGCGGCGCAGCAGGGGCGTACCGACCGCGAACGGTACCGCCGGCGGGTCAAGGCGATGCACCAACCGGGGGCGGGGTCCACCGGATCCGGACGGATCCGACGGACCCCGGGGGACGGGACAGGGACGGACGAAGAGGGGGAGGGACATGACGATTGACAAGCGCGACCGCCGGGACGTCACCGGTGGCGGGCAGCGCGCACCGCGGTCGGGGGGCCGGACCGCGGCGGAGCGGGCCACGCGCATCGGGACCGGCGCGCCGCGCGAGGACCGGGGGAACCGGCAGGGGGAGACTCGCGCCCGGGGGGCGCGCGAGTTCCCCACCCAGGGCAGCGCCGCGCTGCGTCCGGCGGAGCGCGAGACCGCCGGCGCCGCGCGCCAGCCCCGGCTGCGGGTGGCGCCGCCGCCGCCGGTGAAGGTGCCGCGGGCACCCTTCGCGGCACTGGTGGTGGTGCTGGTGGTCGGCGGGGTGCTCGGCATCCTGCTGGTCAACACGAAGATCAACGAGAACGCCTTCCGGCTGGAGAAGCTCCAGGAGCAGCAGGCCAAGCTCGACGTGGAGCAGCAGCAGCTGACCAAGCAGATCGCCGACGCGGAGGCCCCGGGCAACCTGGAGGCCCAGGCCCGCAGGCTCGGTCTGGTGGAGGCGGGCGAGCCGGCGTACATCCGGCTGCCCGACGGCAAGGTGATCGGCGTGCCGCAGCCGGCCGACGGCCAGCCGTCGATCACCAGCCAGCAGGGCGCGGGAGGCTGACGACCGTGCCACCGAGATCGGACGAACCGCGCCGGGACGCCACAGGCTCCCGGCGTGGTTCGTCCCGCGACGGCGGTGGCCGCGGCGCCGAGCCGCGCGCCGGGCAGCCGGGGGCCGGTGGCATCTCCGACGCCCGGGCGTACACCCCGCGCGGGCGCACCGTACGCGAACAGCGCGCCGGCGGCCGGAGCGAGCGTGACGCCGACGCCGGCCGCGCCGAGCAGCGCCGGAGCCCGCGCAGCAGCCGTTCCGGCGATCCGTTCCGCCCCGCCCTGCAGGTGCTCGACGGCGGGCGCGCGGGCGCCGGCCGGGCCGGCCGGCGGGAGGCCGCCGGGCGCTCCGGCGTCGTGCGTACCGTCACGCCGCGCGGGCCGCGCCACGACGAAGTCGGA
>NZ_JBAKHV010000055.1:0-37311 GCF_036906775.1 Micromonospora sp. CPCC 205561
ACGCACTTGCCAGCCCGCCGCACCCGGCCGGCTGGGCCGATCCGGAGCGCACGGCGGGCCCGGACGCCGCGCCGGACCGGGCGGGCGGGCCGGCGGACCGGTCGGCGCTGCTGCGGGCCCTGGCCGCGCTCCGGGACGCGCCGGCCCGCACCGGGGCGCTGCTCGTCGTCGACCTGCACGGCGGGAGCGCCGCCGCCGGCCAGCAGGCGCGGGAGGAGGTGCTGGCCGAGGTCGTCCGCCGGGCCCGTGCCGTCGTCGGCCACCGCGACCTGGTCGCGGACGTGACCGCGGCCGGATTCGCCGTGGCCACCGAGGCCGGCCCGATGCTGGCGTACGCCCTCGGCACCCGGCTGCTCGACGCGCTCGCCCAGCCCTACCAGGTGCCGCTCGGCGTGCTGCGGCTGCGCGTCGGGGTCGGCCTGGCGGAGGTGGGCGGCGGCGACCCGGAGGACGTGCTGCGTCAGGCGGATCTCGCCCGGCGCCGGGCCGTACAGCTCGGCCGGGACCGCGTCGAGTGGTACGACGCCTCCCTCGAGGAGCAGCTCGTCCGCCGGTTGGACCTGGAACGGGAGCTGCCCGGGGCGGTCGCCCGGGGCGAGCTGGACCTCGTCTACCAACCGGTGCTCGACCTGACCGACGGGCAGCCGGTCGGCACCGAGGCGTTGCTGCGCTGGCGCAGCCCGGTGCTCGGCACGGTGCTGCCCGCCGAGTTCCTGCCGGTGGCCGAGGACCTCGACGTGGTGGGCGAGCTGGGCTGCTGGGTGCTGGATCGGGCCTGCCGGCAGCTGGCCGCCTGGTCGGCCGGCAGCCGACAGCTCTGGATGGCGGTGAACGTGACCGTTCGCGAGCTGACCGCACCCGACTTCGTGCCCCGGACGGTGGCCGTGCTGGACGCGTACGGGGTGTCGCCGGACCTGCTGGTGGTCGAGGTGGCGGAGCCGCGGGTGGGTGCCGAGCTGCCGACCGTGGTGGCCCGGCTGGCCGGGCTGCGCTCGCTCGGTGTGCGCACCGCGCTGGACGACTTCCGGGCCGAGCACGCCTCGCTCGCCCAGCTCCGCCGGCTGCCGATAGACCTGCTCAAGGTCGGCCCCCGGCTGGTGGACCCGGCGGATCCGCAGCGTCCCCTGATCGACGTGGTGGTGAACGTGGGGGACCGGCTGGGGCTGGCCATCGTGGCGGAGGAGTTGGAGTCGGACGCCCAGGTCGACAACGCCCGGCGGGCCGGCTGCCGGTACGGGCAGGGCTTCGCGCTGGCCCGCCCGGCCACGGCGGAGCGGGTCGAGGCGTACTTCGAGGAGTTCCCGTCGGCGTCGCGCTGAGCGCCGCCCCGCCGCCGGGTTGACCCTGACACCGTGTCAGGGCCGAACGTGTGAGGGGACATGTTCACCATCGGAGACTTCGCCAGCCTCGGCCGGGTGTCGGTCCGCATGCTGCGCCACTACGACAGCATCGGACTGCTCCGTCCGGCCGCCGTCGACCCGCACACCGGTTACCGGTTCTACCGCGCCGAGCAGCTGCGCCGGCTCAACCGGGTGATCGCCCTCAAGGAGCTGGGGCTCACCCTCGGGCAGGTGCGGGTGATCCTCGACGACGCCGTGGAGGTCGCCGAGCTGCGCGGCATGCTGCGACTGCGCCGGTCGCAGCTGGCGGCCCAGCTGGCGGCCGACACCGCCCGACTGACCGGGGTCGAGGCGCGGCTCCGCATGATCGAGACGGAGGGTCGGATGACCAGCCAGGACGTCGTACTGAAGGAGCTGCCCGCGGTCCGGGTGGCGGAGCTGACCGGGGTGGCCCCCAGCTACGCGACCCCGGACGTCTCGCCGGTGATCCAGCCGCTCTACCCGGAGCTGTTCCGGCGCCTCGACGCGGCGGGCATCGTCCCCGCCGGCCCGGCGCTGGCCTGGTACGAGCCGGCGGGGCGGGGCGAGTCCGTCGTGGTGCACGCCGGGGTGGCGGTGGCCGTCGACCCCTCGGCGGCCCCGGACCTCGCCGTCGTCGAACTGTCCGCGGTCGCCGCGGCCGCGACGATCATCCACCACGGGTCGATGGACGAGGTGGAGGTCAGTACGCAGGCGCTCGCCGCCTGGATCGAGGCGAACGGCTGGCGGGCCGACGGGTACGCCCGCGAGCTGTACGTGGAGTACTGCCAGGACGAGCCGGAGAAGGGGGTCACCGAACTCCAGCTGCCGGTCGTCCGGGCCTGAGCCCCGGCCGCGCCGTCCCGTTCCCGGCCGAGGGCTGTCCGGCCGGGACGCCGCGGGACGCGGCGCCCCGCCACCGGTTCAGGCGGGGCGGGGCGGGGCGGTGCTGCCCCGCGGGGTGAGGTGCGCGGTCTCGTCCCGCACGGAGTCGGCGGGCGAGCCACCGATCACCGCGAGCAGCTGCCGGGCGGCGTGTGCGCCGTACGCCGGGATGTCCCGCCCGAGCGCGGTCAGCGGCGGGTGCACCAGCTGGCAGAGCGGTGAGTCGTCCCAGGCCACGATGGAGAGGTCCCCCGGCACGGCGAGGCCCATCTCCTGCGCCACCGCCAGCCCCGCTATCGCCATCACGTCGTTGTCGTAGATGACCGCCGTCGGACGGCCGGCCGAGCTGAGCAGCCGGCGGGTGGCTCGCGCGCCCTCCTCGCCGGTGTAGTCCGACAGGACGGTGGCCGCGTCGACCACGCCGAGCCGCGCGCAGGCCTCGACGAACGCCTCGGTGCGGATCTGGGTGTGCAGCAGGTCGGGCAGGCCCCCGACCCGCGCGATCCGGCGGTGGCCGAGGGCGACCAGGTACTCCACGGTCTCCACCAGCGCTGCGGCGTCGTCGGACCAGACGCTGGCAAGCCCGCCGGTGCCGCCGGGGCCGCCGATCACCACCGCTGGCAGGCACAACTCCTCCAGCACGGGCACCCGGCGGTCGTCGGTGCGCAGGTCGCAGACGAGGACGCCGTCGACCCGGCGCTCGCCCCACCAGCGGCGGTAGACCGCGACCTCCGCCTCGGGGTCGGCCACCATCTGGAGGGTGAGCGCGTACGACCGGGCGGAGAGTTCCGCCTCGACGCCGCTGATCAGCTCCATGAAGAACGGCTCGATGCCGAGCGTGCGGGCCGGACGGCACAGGGCCAGGCCGACCGCGTCGGCGCTGGCCCCGGAGAGGGAACGGGCGGCGCGGCTCGGGTTGAAGCCGATCTCGGCGGCGATGGCGAGGATCCGCTGCCGGGTGGTCTCGGAGACCCCGGGCTGGCCGTTGAGGGCGTAGGAGACCGCCCCTTTGGACACCCCGGCGCGCCGGGCGACGTCGGCGATCGTGGGCCGCTTCACCGGCGTACTCCTCCAGTCTCCCGCCCCGGCGGGTGTCACCACGCGGCCGGTGCGACCGGCGGCGGTCCACGCTACTGCACGGCGGCCCGCCGCCCGGCCCGGCCTTCGCCGCCCCGGGCGGGCCTCCGGCTGCACTCCCAACTTTTCCGGTTAAGCGTACGGAGGCGCGACCCGTGCGGGCGCCGCCCGGGCTCGCATCGGGCCGCCCCGGATGTGCCTCCACCACCCATGATCACGCTCCCGTGCCCCGCGACCGTTGCCGGCGGGTTGCGGTGTTCATCGGCCGTTGACACTGTCCCGGCCTCGCCGTACGGTGGCGGAACTTATCCGGTTCAGTCAACGACTCTCGATGTCGGGAGCGTTCCCATCTTGCGCGGAGGATGACATGAGACGGTCCTTGACGCGGTGGTCGAGGGTGGCCGCCGCCAGCGCGGTCAGCCTGGTCATGGTGGCGGCGTGCAGTGGCAACAGCGGCGGTGGCGGCGGCTCCGAGCCGGGCGGGCCGGTCACGCTGAAGATCAATTTCTGGGGCGACTTCGGGCTCGACGAACTCAAGACGAGGTACGAAGCCGCCAATTCGAACGTCAGGATCAGCCTGAACACCGGCGAGTACAACGCCCAGCACGAGGACCTGCAGAAGAAGCTCATCGCCGGCTCCGGCGCGCCCGACATCGCCGCCATCGACGAGGGCTTCGCCATCCAGTTCCGCGGCCAGGCCGAGAAGTTCGTCAACCTGCTCGACAAGGGCGCCGGCTCGTACGAGCAGAAGTACCTGCCCTGGAAGTGGAAGCAGACGCTGACGCCCGACGGCAAGACCCAGATCGGCCTCGGCACCGACGTCGGCGGCCTGGCCATGTGCTACCGCACCGACCTGTTCAAGGCCGCCGGACTGCCCACCGAGCGCGACCAGGTCTCGGCGCTCTGGCCCACCTGGGACAGCTTCATCTCCGTCGGCCAGCGGTACACCGCCAAGAGCGGCAGGAAGTTCATCGACTCCGGCACCAACATCTTCAACCCGGTGCTCGGCCAGCAGCCCGTCGGCTTCTACGACGAGAGCGAGACGCTGAAGATGGACGGCGGCCCGAAGGTCGCCTTCGACGTCGCGGCCAGGACGATCGGCGCCGACCTCTCGGCCAACCTCGCCGCGTTCTCGCCCGAGTGGAACAGCGGCTTCGTCAAGGGCAGCTTCGCCGTGCTCGCCTGCCCGGCCTGGATGCAGGGGCACATCAAGAACACCGCCCCCGGCACCAGCGGCAAGTGGGACGTGGCCGCCATCCCCGGCGGCGGCGGCAACTGGGGCGGCTCGTTCCTGACGATCCCCAAGCAGGGCCGGAACGTCGACGAGGCGTACAAGTTCCTGGAGTGGCTGGTCCAGCCCGAGCAGCAGATCGAAATCTTCAAGAAGGTCGGCAACCTGCCCTCGCAGCCGGCGCTCTACCAGGACCCGGCCATCCGCGACTTCACCAACCCCTTCTTCAACGACGCCCCGGTGGGACAGATCTTCTCGAAGACGGCGGAGAACCTGACCCCGCAGTACCTCGGCAGGAAGAACGGCCCGACCCGGGTGGCGGTGGAGAACGTCCTCAACCGCCTGGCCACCGGGAACCTCAGGGGCAAGCCCGACCAGGCGTGGACCGAGGCGGTCAAGGAGGCCGAGAAGGCCGCCAAGTCCTGACCGCGCGCCGGTCGGGGCGGCGTCGACCCCCGACGCCGTGCCGGCCGGTCCTCCCATCGGTCCCTGGAGGTTCCCGATGTCCAGCACCCGCGCCGCCCCCGCGTCGCCGCGCTCCCGCCCGGGTGCCGGCACGCCGGACGGCCACCGACGCCGCCGGCCCGAGCCGGCCGGCTGGCGCACCTGGCTGCACCGCTTCGACGTGCGCTACGTGCCGTACCTGCTGATCGCCCCCTTCTTCCTGCTCTTCGCGGTGTTCGGGCTCTTCCCGATCGTCTTCAACGGCGTCGTCGCGCTGCGCCACTGGCGCCTCGACGACCCGACGCTCACCGGCTGGGCGGGGCTGGAGAACTTCCGCCGCCTCTTCACCGACGACGACTTCTTCAACGCCCTCTCCAACACCTTCGGGATCTTCCTGCTCTCCACGGTGCCGCAGCTGCTGCTGGCGTTGATCGTCGCGTCGCTGCTGAACCGGAAGCTGCGGGCCCAGACCTGGTTCCGGGTCGGGGTGCTGCTGCCGTACATCACCCCGGTGACCGCCTCCACGCTGATCTTCTCGGTGGTCTTCGCCCGGGACACCGGCATCGCCAACTGGGCGCTCTCGCTGCTCGGCATCGGCGAGACCGCACCGATCGACTGGCGGTCCGCCAAGTGGTCCTCCTGGATCGCCATCGCCACCATGGTCAACTGGAAGTGGATCGGCTACAACGCGCTGCTCTACCTGGCCGCCATGCAGTCCATTCCGCGCGACGTCTACGAGGCCGCCGCCGTCGACGGCGCCGGGCCGTGGCGCCAGCTGTGGCGGATCACCGTGCCGATGATCCGGCCGGTGGTCATCTTCACGGTCGTCCTCTCCACCATCGGCGGGCTGCAACTCTTCACCGAGCCGATGCTCTTCGACTCCAACCCGGCGCTGGGTCTGGGCGGCGACGACGGGCAGTGGCAGACCGTCGCGCAGCTCGTCTACAAGGTCGGCTGGCGGGACCTCAACCTCGGCTACGCCGCCGCCATGTCCTGGGCGCTCTTCCTGGTGATCCTGATCGTCGCGGCGGTCAACGCCCTGGTCACCAACCGCCTGGGCGGTGGTAAGCGGTGAGCGCGAGGAGTGAGCTTGCGAGCCCCGCAGTCGCGAACGAAGGGCTGGCACCGGTGAGCGCGAGGAGTGAGCTTGCGAGCCCCGCAGTCGCGAACGAAGGGGTGGCACAGTGAGTGCCTCGACCTCCCGGCGGGCGGCGCTGACGGGCCGGGCCCCGCAGCACATGCCCGGCAGCGTCTGGACCTACCTGTTCCTGAGCGTCGTGATCGCGTTCTCGGCGTTCCCGCTCTACTGGATGTTCGTCATCGCGACGAACACCGACGAGGCGCTGGCGAAGATCCCGCCGCAGCTCCTGCCGGGCGGGCAGTTGGGCACCAACCTGCGGGAGGTCTTCTCCATGCAGGACGTGTTCTTCCTCCAGTCGCTCGGCAACAGCGTGATCGTTTCGTCGGTGGTGACCGCGTCGGTGCTCTTCTTCTGCTCGCTGGCCGGCTTCGCCTTCGCCAAGCTGCGGTTCAAGGGCCGCAACGCGTTGATGGTCATGGTCATCCTGACCATGACGGTGCCCAACCAGCTCGGCGTCGTCGCGCTCTACATCCTGATGGGCCGGATGCCCGGCGAGGGCGGCTGGAACGGCACCCTGCTCGCGGTGATCGTGCCCGGCCTGGTCAGCGCGTTCGGCGTCTTCTACATGCGGCAGTTCATCCTCGACGCGGTGCCTGACGAGCTGGTCGAGGCCGCGCGGATGGATGGCGCCAGCACCATGCGGATCTTCTGGAGCGTGGTGGTGCCGGCGGTCCGGCCCGCGATGGCGGTGCTCGGCCTGCTGACGTTCGTCGCCACCTGGAACGAGTTCCAGTGGCCGCTGATCACCCTCGGCGGCACCGACTACCCGACCTCGATGGTCGCGCTCTCCGACCTCGCCAGCGGCAACTACGTGCTGTACCGGCGGGTGCTGGCCGGCGCCCTGGTCGCCACCCTTCCGCTGCTGGTGATGCTCTTCATCGGCGGCCGTCAGATCGTCCGCGGAATCATGGAAGGTGCGGTGAAGTCGTGACCCGGCAAGCGTTGCACGAGGGCTGGACCCTGCGGGCGGTAGCGGGGTCGCAGGTGCCGGCCGCGATCGTGGGCAGCGCCGTCCCGGCCACCGTCCCGGGCTGCGTGCACACCGACCTGCTCGCCGCCGGCCGGATCCCCGACCCGTACCTCGACGACAACGAGAAGGAGCTGGCCTGGATCGGCCGGACCGACTGGGTCTACGAGACCACCTTCGGCCACGAGCCGGGCGACCACGAGCGGGTCGACCTCGTCTGCGCCGGGCTGGACACCGTCGCCACGCTCACCCTCAACGGCACCGAGGTCGGTCGCACCAAGAACATGCACCGCGGGCACCGCTTCGACGTCCGGTCGCTGCTGGTCGCGGGGCCGAACACCCTGGCCGTACGCTTCGACTCCGCCTACCGCTACGCCGAGGCGCAGCGGGACCGGCTCGGAGACCGGCCGAACGCCTACCCGGAGCCGTTCCCGTTCATCCGAAAGATGGCCTGCAACTTCGGCTGGGACTGGGGACCGACCCTCGTCACCGCCGGCATCTGGCAGGAGATCGGGCTGCACGCCTGGTCCACGGCGCGGCTGGCCGTCGTACGCCCCCTGGTGAGCGTCGAGGGTGGCGACGGCCGGGTGGAGCTGCACGTCGAGGTCGAGCGGGCCGGCGACGCACCGCTCACCGTGCGGGCCACCGTCGCCGGCGCGACGGCCGACGCGACCATCGCCCCCGGGCAGCGCTCGGCCGTGCTGGCCCTCACCGTCCGCGACCCGGCACTGTGGTGGCCCCGGGGGTACGGCGGGCAACCCCTGCACCCGCTGGAGGTGACGCTGCACGCCGAGGCCCGCCCGCTCGACACCTGGTCGCGGCGGATCGGCTTCCGCTCCGTACGCCTCGACACCGCCCCCGACGCCCACGGCACCCCGTTCGCCCTGCATGTCAACGACACCCCGGTCTTCGTACGCGGGGTCAACTGGATCCCCGACGACGCGTTCCCCTCCCGGATCACCCGGGACCACCTGGCGCACCGGCTCCGGCAGGCCGCCGGGGCGAACGTCAACCTGCTGCGTGTCTGGGGCGGCGGACGGTACGAGTCGGACGACTTCTACGACCTCGCCGACGAGCTGGGGCTGCTGGTGCAGCAGGACTTCCTCTTCGCCTGCGCCGCCTACCCGGAGGAGGAGCCGTTCCGCGCCGAGGTGGCCGCCGAGGCCGCCGAGCAGGTGGTCCGGCTGGCGCCGCACCCGTCGCTGGTGCTCTGGACCGGCAACAACGAGAACATCTGGGGCTGGCACGACTGGGACTGGCAGGAGCCCCTCGCCGGGCGCAGCTGGGGGCGCGGCTACTACCTGGAGCTGCTGCCCCGGATCGTCGGCGAGCTGGACCCGACTCGGCCGTACTGGCCGGGCAGCCCGTGGTCCGGCAGCGAGGAGATCCACCCGAACGACCCGGCGCACGGCACCACGCACATCTGGGACGTCTGGAACACCGACGACTACACGAGGTACCGCGAGTACGTGCCCCGCTTCGTCGCCGAGTTCGGCTACCAGGCCCCGCCCGCGTACGCGACGCTGCGCCGGGCGCTGTCGGACGAGCCTCTCGCACCCGACTCGCCCGGGATGGCGCACCACCAGAAGGCGATCGACGGCGACGCCAAGCTGCGACGAGGGCTCGACGCCCACCTGCCGGCCCCGGCGGACTTCGACGACTGGCACTGGCTGACGCAGCTCAACCAGGCGCGGGCGATCCAGCTCGCGGTGGAGCACTTCCGCTCCCACCGGGACGTCTGCGCGGGCACCATCGTGTGGCAGCTCAACGACTGCTGGCCGGTCACCTCGTGGTCGGCGATCGACGGCGACGGGCGCCGCAAGCCGCTGTGGTACGCGCTGCGCCGGGCATACGCCGACCGGCTGCTGACCGTCCAGCCCCGCGACGGCGGCCTGGCCCTGGTCGCGGTGAACGACGGCCCGGCCCCTTGGCGGGCGACCGCCTCGGTGACCCGGCTGACCCTGGCCGGCGAGCCACGTGCCAAGACGACGCTGGAGCTGGACGTCGGTGCGTACGCCAGGATCGAGCTGGCGCTGCCGGCGGAGCTGGCGCGGCCGGAGCAGGCCCGGCGCGAGCTGCTGGTGGCCGAGGCGGGCGGGACGGCGGAGCGGGCGCTCTGGTTCTTCGCCGAGGACCGCGACGCGGACTGGCCGCCGGCCGGCTACGACGCGGTGGTCGAGCCGGTCGACGGCGGGCAGCGCGTCCGGGTCACCGCCCGGACGGTGCTGCGCGACCTGATCCTCTTCCCGGACCGGCTCGACCCGGCGGCCGAGGTCGACGAGGCGCTGGTCACCCTGCTGCCGGGGGAGACGACCACGTTCACCGTGCGCGCGCACGCGCCGCTGGACCCGGCGGCCCTGACGGCCCGGCCGGTGCTGCGCTGCGTCAACGACGTCGTCTACGACTGACGGCCGGACGACGGAGATCTTGGCAAGATGCGGCTCCTGGAGGGGCGCTCTCGCACCAAGATCTCCGTGCTGTCAGGGGTCCTTGCGGCGAGGATCTGCCAAGATCGGGTGGCCCGCGCGGCGGGAGCCCGACGCCGCACCACTCAGGGAGGACCATGATCGCGGAATACGTTCGTGACGCGTCCGCCACGGCGGTGGTGTTCGGGTTCTTCGCGTCCAGCTGGTTCGGCTGGGCCCAGGAGGCCCCGCCCAGGAGTTGGCGACCGTTCCTCGGCGTCGGATCGGTGCTCTCGCTGCTCACCGCGGTCGTCGGCGGGATCCTCACCTGGCGGCGATGGTCCGAGGCGACGGCCTTCGACGCCGACACCAGCCGCGCCTTCGGGATCGTCGTGGGCATCGAGTTCGGCGTCGCCGCCTTCGGTGCCGGGCTGCTGGCCCTGCGGCGCCGACGGGACCTGATCCCGATCTGGGTCGCCCTCGTGGTGGGGGTGCACCTGTTCCCGGTCGCGGCGCTGCTCGACTACCCGCTGATCCACGTGGCCGCCGCCCTGGTGACGGCGCTGGCGCTGGTGGCGGCCGCGGTGGCCCGGGCCCGTGCCGTCGCGGTGAGCGCGGTGGTCGGCCTCGGCACCGGCGCGGTGCTGCTCGCCGCCGCGGTGTCGTCGCTGGTCGTCGCCCTGGTCGCGTACTGAGGAGGTCGGCCCCGCCGCGCCGGAGCGCCGGCAGGGGTCCGTCCGGCGCCTACTCCGGCACGCGGCGGTAGGCGCCGTCGCTGGCCGAGGTCGCCATCGAGGCGTACGCGCGCAGTGCCGCCGACACCGGCCGCTGCCGGTCGACCGGGGTGTACGGCTTGTCGCGCTTCTCCTCGTCGACCCGGCGGGCCTGGAGCACGTCCTCCGGCACGTCCAGGGTGATCGACCGGCCCGGGATGTCGATGGCGATCTCGTCGCCCTCGCGGACCAGCGCGATCAGCCCGCCGGATGCCGCCTCCGGGGAGACGTGCCCGATGGAGAGCCCGGAGGTGCCGCCGGAGAAGCGCCCGTCGGTGAGCAGCGCGCAGGAGCGGCCCAGCCCCCGGCCCTTCAGGAAGGAGGTGGGGTAGAGCATCTCCTGCATGCCGGGGCCGCCCCTCGGCCCCTCGTAGCGGATCACCACCACGTCGCCGGCGACGATCCGCTTGTTCAGGATCGCCTCGACGGCGTCGTCCTGCGACTCGTAGACCTTGGCCGGGCCGCGGAAGGTCAGGCACTCGTCGGGCACCCCGGCGGTCTTCACCACGCACCCCTCGGGGGCCAGGTTGCCGTGCAGGATGGCCAGCCCGCCGTCGGCGCTGTAGGCGTGCGCGAGGTCCCGCACGCAGCCGCCGGCCGCGTCGGTGTCCAGCGACGACCAGCGGTTGGTGGTGGAGAAGGGCTCGACGGTACGCACCCCGCCCGGCGCGGCGTGGAACAGCTCGACCGCCTCCGGCGTCGCGGACCCGCCCCGGACGTCCCAGTCGGCGAGCCAGCGCTCCAGGTTGGGGGAGTGCACCGCCTGCACGTCGCGGTGCAGCAGGCCGGCCCGGTCCAGTTCGCCGAGGATGGCCGGGATTCCGCCGGCCCGGTGCACGTCCTCCATGTGGTACTGCGGGGAGTTCGGGGCGACCTTGGCCAGGCAGGGCACCCGACGGGAGACGGCGTCGATGTCGGCGACGTCGAAGTCCAGTTCGGCCTCGCGGGCGGCGGCGAGCAGGTGCAGGATCGTGTTGGTCGAGCCGCCCATCGCCACGTCGAGGGCCACGGCGTTCTCGAACGCGGCCCGGCTGGCGATCGCGCGGGGCAGCACCGAGGCGTCGTCGCCGTCGTACCACCGCTTGGCGATCTCCACGACGGTGCGGCCGGCCTCGACGAAGAGCGACCGGCGCGCGGCGTGGGTGGCCAGCGTCGAGCCGTTGCCCGGCAGCGCGAGGCCGATCGCCTCGGTCAGGCAGTTCATCGAGTTGGCGGTGAACATGCCGGAGCAGGAGCCGCAGGTCGGGCAGGCGGAGCGCTCGATCTCGCCGAGCTGGTCGTCGGTGACCGCCTCGTTGGAGGAGGCGATCATGGCGTCGATCAGGTCGATCTTGGAGTGCACGATCCCCTCGATCGCCACCGTCTTGCCGGCCTCCATGGGGCCGCCGGAGACGAAGACCGTCGGGATGTCGAGCCGCAGGGCGGCGAGCAGCATTCCCGGGGTGATCTTGTCGCAGTTGGAGATGCAGACCAGGGCGTCGGCGCAGTGCGCGTTGACCATGTACTCGACCGCGTCGGCGATCAGCTCCCGGCTCGGCAGGGAGTAGAGCATGCCGCCGTGGCCCATGGCGATGCCGTCGTCCACGGCGATCGTGTTGAACTCGCGGCCCACCCCGCCGGCCTCGGCCACCGCCTCGGCGACCAGGCCACCCATGTCCTTGAGGTGCACGTGTCCGGGTACGAACTGGGTGAAGCTGTTGGCGATGGCGACGATCGGCTTGCCGAAGTCGTCGTCGGTCATCCCGGTGGCCCGCCACAGGGCCCGGGCGCCGGCCATCGTCCGACCGTGCGTGGAGGTCTTCGACCGCAGCTCAGGCATACCTACCAGTGTGGCACCGCCGCCGGGCCCGCCGGCGGGCGTAGGCTCCGTGTCCCAAAGGTTGCACACCCCGGGCCCCGCGCGCAGGGCGTATCCGGCACAGTTGAGGCGTGCAGTCACCCCCGGGCATGGTCGCGGCGGCGCTGCTCTGCGGGCTGGTCGCCGCCGCGGCCACCGGGCTGTCGGCCGCCGCCGCCCGGCGCCGGGCGGCGCCGCACCGGCAGGCCCACACGCTGCTCGCCGCCGCGGCCGGGGTGGCGCTGGTCGTCCTGCTGGTCGGGGTGGCCGTGGCGTTCTCCGCCGCCGGGCACGCGGGGCACCCGCCGGACCGGCGCACGGGCTGGGCCGGCGTCGTCTCGATCGGCACGGCGGTCAGCGGGCTGCTCTTCTCGGCCGGGCTGCTCCGGTTGCCCGGCGTCGCCTCCCCGGCGGCGGCCACGGCCCGGCTGGCGCTCGACGGGCTGGTGATGGCGGCGGCGCTCTGGTTCGTCTGCTGGGTGCTCTTCTCGGAGCCCACCCGGCTGCTCGGCGACGCGACCCCGATGGCCTGCGTGCCGATCCTGCTCGCCACGGTCGCGGCGGCCCTGACCACCGGGCTCGCCGTCATCGTGGCCTTCCGCGCCCCGCCGCCCCGCCGCTTCCCCGCCGGGGTGGGCGCCGGGGCCACCGCGGTCACCTGCGGCGGGCTCGGCGTGGCCGCCGGCCTCTGCCAGGCCGGGCCGGGCGTGGCGCTGGTCGGGGCGGGGGTGCTCGCCGCCGGCCTGCTCCTCGCCGCGCTGGCCGCCCGCGGGGTGGGCGCGGCGCGCCAGGCCCCGCTCGACCTGACCAGCCGCGACGGCGAGTACGCGTTCGTCCCGATGTTCGCCATGGCCGCCTCGGCGATGTACCACCTGCTCCAGGACGGCCGGTTCGACGCGCTCGGCATCGTCGCCGGCAGCGTGGAGGGCTTCGCCCTGGTGGCCCGGCAGCACCTCACCCTGCACGACGTGCGCGGCTACGCCGCCCGGCTGGCCGAGCGCGAGGCGCACTTCCGCGAGCTGGCGCACACCGACCCGCTGACCGCCCTCGCCAACCGGCGGGGGCTGTTGCAGGCGCTGCACCGCTGCGCGGGGGCACCCTGCGTGCTGCTCGGCCTCGACCTCGACGGCTTCAAGAACGTCAACGACATGCGCGGTCACGACGTCGGCGACGCGGTGCTGGCCGAGGTGGGCGAGCGGCTGCGCGCCAACCTGCGTCCCGGCGACCTGGCGGCCCGGCTCGGCGGTGACGAGTTCGCGGTGCTGATGTGCGGCTGCCCCGCCGACGCCGAACGGGTCGCCGAGCGCCTGCTCGGTGTGCTCGGCCGCGCCTACGACCAGCCGGAGGGGCCGGTCTTCCTGTCGGTCAGCATCGGCGTGGCCGCCTGGGACGGCGAGCCCGACGTGGAGCTGCTGCTGCGCCACGCCGACCTCGCGCTGCGCTACGCCAAGCAGCGCGGGAAGAACCGGATCGAGCGCTACGACGCCGCGTACGACCAGCGGCTGCGCCGGCGGACCACGCTGGAGCACGAGCTGCGCGGCGCCATCGAGCGCGACGAGCTGCGGCTGGCGTTCCAGCCGGTGGCGTCGCTGCCCTCGGTGCGTCCCGTCGGCGCGGAGGCGCTGCTGCGCTGGCGCCACCCGGTGCTGGGCAACGTCGGTCCCGACGAGTTCATCCCGCTCGCCGAGGAGTGCGGGATGATCGCCAGGTTGGGCGCGTGGGTGCTGCACCAGGCCTGCTACCAGCTTTCCCGCTGGCTGGCCGACGGGCACGACGTGTGGGTCTCGGTCAACGTCTCCCCCCGCGAGCTGCACGCCCGGGAGTACGTGGTCCAGGTCGCCGAGGCGCTGCGCGCCCACCACGTGCCGCCGCAGCGGTTGGTGCTGGAGGTCACCGAGCACGCCGTCGCGACCGACCTCGACGAGCTGATCCGCCGGCTCACCGCGCTGCGGGCGACCGGGGTCCGGATCGCGCTGGACGACTTCGGCGCCGGCTACTCCTCCCTGGGGCAGCTGCGCCGGCTGCCGATCGACATACTCAAGATCGACCACAGCCTGGTCGCGGAGCACGAGCCGGTGCGGCCGGTGGACCGCGACGGCCCGGCCTTTGCGCCGATGGTCGACATCGTCATGCGCCTCGGCCACCAGCTCGGCCTGGAGGTCGTCGCCGAGGGGGTGACCACGCCGACGGAGCTGGCCGCGGTCGTCGCCGCCGGCTGCCGGTTCGGCCAGGGCGCGCTCTTCGGCTGGGGCGTACCGGCCGAGCACCTGGAGGCGATGCTGGAGGCGGCCACGTCTCCCGGAGCCCGCCCGGCGGCCGTCCCGCCCGCGTCGCCGACACCGCCGCCGCGGAGGCTGCCGGCGCTGCCCGCCCCACGCCTCCCGGAACAGGAGTCCACGCAGGTGGAGCCGGGTGCGTAGCCACCCGCACGGGTGAAACTTCCTGCTCCGTTAACCAACATGTGGGATCAGTTGACTCATCGCGTGAGATGCGTCAGGCTTGACCGCATGTCGTCGTACCGGTCGCTGCGAGTACTTACCTGAGCGCACTCTCCACCCGAGAGTGCGCTGGCCCCGTGCATCCTGCACGAGGGCTTTTTTGTTGCCGTCGGACCCATCGACGCGGCGCCGCCCGCGTCACCCGCCCGAACCCGCCGCACCCACTCCAGCCGAAGGCCTGAACCGCCATGACGAGACCCACGCCAGAGACACTCGCCCACTCCGCCCGGCGCGCCCGCACGACCGCCGAGCCCGCGGGCGACGCCGCCCATCCCGGCCCCGCCCGCGCCGCGGCCACCCCGGCCGTCCCGGGGGTACGCACACCCGCCACGGCCCAGGTCTCGGGAGCCGGCTCGCTCGTGCGGTCCCTCGAGGCGCTCGGCGTGGACGTCGTCTTCGGCATCCCCGGTGGCGCGATCCTGCCGGCGTACGACCCGCTCTACGACTCCACCGTCCGGCACATCCTGGTCCGCCACGAGCAGGGCGCCGGGCACGCGGCGACCGGCTACGCCCAGGCGACCGGCCGGGTGGGGGTCTGCATGGCCACCTCCGGCCCCGGCGCGACGAACCTGGTCACCCCGATCGCGGACGCGTACATGGACTCGGTGCCGATGGTGGCGATCACCGGGCAGGTCGCGCGGCCCGCGATCGGCACGGACGCCTTCCAGGAGGCGGACATCCAGGGCATCACCCTGCCGATCACCAAGCACAACTTCCTGGTGCAGGAGGCCGAGGAGATCCCCCGGGTGCTGGCCGAGGCGTTCCACCTGGCCGCCACCGGCCGGCCCGGCCCGGTCCTGGTCGACATCCCCAAGGACGTCCTCCAGGCGCCCACCACCTTCACCTGGCCGCCGGTGCTGGACCTGCCCGGCTACCGGCCGACCCTGCACCCGCACAACAAGCAGATCCGCGAGGCCGCCCGGCTGATGGCCACGGCCCGGCGCCCGGTGCTCTATGTCGGCGGCGGCGTGCTGAAGGCCGGCGCCACCGAGGGGCTGCGCCGGCTGGCCGAGCAGACCGGCATCCCGGTGGTCACCACGCTGATGGCCCTCGGCGCGTTCCCCGACTCGCACCGGCAGCACCTGGGCATGCCCGGCATGCACGGCACCGTCGCCGCGGTCTACGGGCTGCAGAAGGCCGACCTGATCGTGGCCCTGGGCGCGCGGTTCGACGACCGGGTCACCGGCAAGCTGGACTCCTTCGCGCCGGACGCGGCGGTCGTGCACGCCGACATCGACCCGGCCGAGATCGGCAAGAACCGGCACGCGGACGTCCCGATCGTCGGCGACGCCCGGCACGTCATCGACGAGCTGATAGCGGCGGTGAGCAACGAGCAGGCGGCCGGCCGGCGCGTCGACCTCGCCGACTGGTGGACCCAGCTCGACGACCTGCGCGACCGGTACCCGCTGGGCTACGAGGAGCCGGCCGACGGCACCCTCTCCCCGCAGTACGTGATCAAGCGGCTCGGCGAGATCGTCGGCCCGGACGCGATCTACGTCGCGGGGGTCGGCCAGCACCAGATGTGGGCCTCGCAGTTCATCTCCTACGAGAAGCCGAACACCTGGCTGAACTCCGGCGGCCTCGGCACGATGGGCTACGCGGTGCCGGCGGCGATGGGCGCGAAGGTCGGCAGGCCGGACACCACGGTGTGGGCGGTCGACGGCGACGGCTGCTTCCAGATGACCAACCAGGAGCTGGCCACCTGCGCGCTGGAGGGCATCCCGGTCAAGATCGCCGTGATCAACAACGGCAACCTCGGCATGGTGCGGCAGTGGCAGACCCTCTTCTACGGGGAGCGCTACTCCAACACCGACCTCGGCACCCACAAGCACCGCATCCCCGACTTCCTCAAGCTCGCCGAGGCGCTCGGCTGCGTCGGGCTGCGCTGCGAGAACGCCGAGGACGTCGACCGGACCATCGAGGCCGCGATGGCCATCGACGACGCTCCGGTGGTCGTCGACTTCGTCGTCGGCAAGGACGCCATGGTGTGGCCGATGGTCGCCGCCGGCACCAGCAACGACGAGATCATGTTCGCCCGGGGCGTCCGCCCGGCCTTCGACGAGGACGACATCTAGTCATGACCGATTGCACCGAGCGCGGCGAGGGCCGTGAGGGCCTGACGAGGAAGGCGCGGTCATGACCGAATGCACCGAGCGCGGCGAGGGCCGTGAGGGCCTGACGAGGAAGGCACTGCCATGACCATGCACACGCTGAGCGTCCTGGTGGAGAACAAGCCGGGTGTCCTGGCCCGGGTCTCCGGGTTGTTCTCCCGGCGCGGCTTCAACATCGACAGCCTCGCCGTCGGCGAGACCGAGAACCCGGACGTCTCCCGGATCACGATCGTGGTCAACGCCGAGTCGTCCCCGCTCGAACAGGTCACCAAGCAGCTCAACAAGCTGGTCAACGTGCTCAAGATCGTCGAGCTGGACCCGCAGGTCTCGGTCGCCCGGGAGCTGCTCCTGGTCAAGGTGCGCGCCGACCGTGCGGCCCGGGCCCAGGTGCTGGAGACGGTCGGCCTGTTCCGGGCCCGGGTGGTCGACGTGGCGCCGGACACGCTGACCATCGAGGCCACCGGCACCCCGGACAAGCTCGACGCGTTGCTGCGCGACCTCGAACCCTTCGGGATCAAGGAGATGGTCCAGTCGGGGCTGGTGGCGATCGGGCGCGGCTCGCGCTCCATCACCGCCGGGCCCGCGCTCCGGGCCGCCTGACCCCGACCGGGCCGGCGCCCGCGCGCCGCCCGAACCGCCCGCCCGGACCGGCGCCGCGCGCCGCCCGGACCGACACCGCACAGAGCCACGACGGGCCGCCCGGGCCGCCGTACGAAAGGGAAATCATGAGCGTTGAGGTGTACTACGACGACGATGCCGACCTGGGCGTGATCCAGGGCCGGAAGGTCGCGGTGATCGGCTACGGCAGCCAGGGCCACGCCCACGCGCTGTCGCTGCGCGACTCCGGCGTCGACGTGGTGATCGGCCTGCCGGAGGGCTCCAAGAGCCGGGCCAAGGCCGAGGAGCAGGGCCTGCGGGTGCTCACGCCGGCCGAGGCGTCGGCCGAGGCCGACGTCATCATGGTCCTCGCGCCGGACACCGCGCAGCGCGGCATCTACGCCGAGTCGATCGCGCCGAACCTGGCCCCGGGCAAGGCGCTCTTCTTCGGCCACGGCTTCAACATCCGCTACGGCCTGATCAAGCCGCCCGCCGACGTCGACGTCGCGATGGTGGCGCCGAAGGGCCCGGGTCACCTGGTCCGCCGCCAGTACGCCGACGGTAAGGGCGTGCCCTGCCTGGTCGCCGTCGAGCAGGACGCCAGCGGCACCGCGCTCGCCCTCGCCCTGTCGTACGCCAAGGGCATCGGCGGCACCCGGGCCGGCGCGATCCGGACCACCTTCACCGAGGAGACCGAGACCGACCTCTTCGGCGAGCAGGCGGTGCTCTGCGGCGGCGCGGCGGCGCTCGTGCAGACCGGCTTCGAGGTGCTCACCGAGGCGGGCTACGCCCCCGAGGTGGCGTACTTCGAGTGCCTGCACGAGCTGAAGCTGATCGTCGACCTCATGTACGAGGGCGGCATCGCGAAGATGCGCTACAGCATCTCCGACACCGCCGAGTACGGCGACCTCTCCCGCGGCCCGCGCGTCATCGACGCCCGGGTCAAGGAGGAGATGCGCAAGATCCTCAGCGAGGTCCAGTCCGGCGAGTTCGCCCGGGAGTGGGTCGCCGAGGACGAGGCCGGCCGGCCCAACTTCAGCAAGTGGCAGGCCGAGGGCGCGGCGCACCCGATCGAGGAGACCGGGCGCAAGCTGCGCGGCATGATGAGCTGGGTCGACCGCCCGATCACCGAGACCGCCTGACGCACACCCCCGCGGCCCGGCCCGGGCGCCCTCCCCGGCGCCCGGACCGGGCCGTCCTCCTGCCCGCGCACCACCCGTCGCACCCCGCCGACTCGGCGGGGTGCCCCGCCGCACGGCGTTCACCGGCGGGTCGTCACCCGTTGTGAGGGCACTCACCCCACGGACCGGAACATGCCGGCCGACCGGACACCTACGATCGCGGGGTAGGTGCGTAGCCGGCACCTGACGGCCATGGCCCGGATCAGCGCAGGGCGCAGCGCGGCGTCCCGCGGCCCGACCCACCGCTCTGACGACAACTACGAGGACCAATGACTCCTGTCGTACTGATCGCCGAAGAACTCGCCCCCGCCGCCATCGAGGTGCTCGCCCACGACTTCGACGTCCGCCACGTCGACGGCACCGACCGTCCGGCACTGCTCTCGGCGCTCTCCGAGGCCGACGCCGTCATCGTGCGCAGCGCCACCCAGATCGACGCCGAGGCGATCGCCGCCGCGCCCCGGCTGAAGGTCGTCGCCCGGGCGGGCGTGGGTTTGGACAACGTCGAGGTGCCGGCCGCCACGGCGCGGGGCGTCATGGTCGTCAACGCCCCCACCTCCAACATCGTCTCCGCGGCCGAGCAGGCCCTGGCGCTGCTGCTCGCCGTGGCGCGCAACACCGCCAGCGCCAGCGCCGCGCTGAAGGCGGGGGAGTGGAAGCGGTCGAAGTACACCGGCGTCGAGATCCAGGGCAAGACCGTCGGCGTGGTGGGCCTCGGCCGCATCGGCGTGCTCTTCGCGCAACGCATCGCCGCCTTCGGCACCCGGCTGATCGCGTACGACCCCTACATCCAGCCGGCCCGCGCGGCCCAGCTCGGCGTCCGCCTGGTGGGGCTGGAGGAGCTGCTGCGGGAGAGCGACTTCATCTCGATCCACCTGCCGAAGACCCCGGAGACCGTCGGCCTGATCGGCGAGAAGGAGCTGGCCGTCGTCAAGCCGGGCGTCCGGATCGTCAACGCCGCCCGGGGCGGGCTGGTCGACGAGCAGGCCCTGGCCGACGCGATCGCCGAGGGCCGGGTCGCCGGCGCGGGCGTGGACGTCTACGCCAAGGAGCCCTGCACCTCCTCGCCGCTGTTCGCCTTCGACAACGTGGTGGCCACCCCGCACCTGGGCGCCTCCACGGGCGAGGCGCAGGACAAGGCCGGGCTGGCCGTGGCCAAGAGCGTGAAGCTGGCGTTGCAGGGCGAATTCGTTCCGGACGCCGTGAACGTGCAGGTCGGTGGCGTGGTGGCGGAGGACGTGCGGCCGCTGCTGCCGCTGGCCGAGAAGCTGGGCCGCGCCTTCACCGCCGTCGCCGGCGGGGTCGCCGCCAACGTCACCGTGGAGGTGCGCGGCGAGATCGTCAACCACGACGTGTCGGTGCTGAAGCTCGCCGCCACCAAGGGGCTCTTCAGCTCCGTGGTCGAGGAGCAGGTGACCTACGTCAACGCCCCGCACCTGGCCGCCGAGCGCGGGGTCGAGGTCACGCTGGCCGCCCAGGCCGACACGGTCGACCACCCCAACCTGGTCACCGTCCGCGGCGCGCTGCCCGACGGCCGTACGGTCAGCGTCTCCGGCACGGTGACGACCGCCGGCGCCCGCGACGTCATCAAGCTGACCGAGGTCGACGGCTTCGACGTGGAGATCGGCGCGGAGGGCATCCTGGTCTTCCTCCGCTACGTCGACCGCCCGGGCGTCGTCGGCACGGTCGGCACGCTGCTCGGCGAGGCCGGCGTCAACATCGCCGCGATGCAGGTTGCCCGCCGCGAGGCCGGCGGCGAGACCCTGATGACCCTCACCGTGGACCAGGCCCTCGGCGCCGACCTGCTCACCTCGGCGGCGGACTCGATCGGCGCGGTCGCGGCCAGCGCGGCGGACCTGCGCGACGAGTGATCCGGACGCACGACAGCGGGGGCCCGGCGGATCCGCCGGGCCCCTCGTCGTACGCGGGTCGTCAGCCGGGCAGCCGGGCCGGCGGCGGGTAGACCGAGCCGTCCTGCGCGTCGAAGAGCATCAGGTCGTACGCGCCGGCCAACTGCTCGATGTCGAGCAGCACCTGGTCCTCGCAGGTCGGGTGCAGGTTCAGCTCGACGTGGTCGCTGGCGGCGTGCAGCGGCGCCACCGCCCACGGGCTTCCCGGGCCGGTCGGACGGTCCGGGTACCGGCCGGTGATGGCCCGGTAGAACGAGACGACCCGCGGGTCGGGGTGGCGCTCGACGTGCCGCCCCTGCCGGCAGCGCAGCACCGCCGCCCGCACGTCCTCGGGTGTCGCCCCGTCCGCAAGGGCCCACACGCTCAGATCGAAACTCACGGCGGACAGCGTGCCATCCGCCGTTCGCCGCGTCGAAATCGCCCCGCCACCGGGTCGGCATCCTCCTGTCACGACGGTCCGCTGTGGAGACCCTTGCGTTGAGTTGCGTCGATTCGCTAGCGTATCGGTGCGGTCACTGGCCGAGCTCGCGGCGTGGGCCCGTCTTCGGGTGGCGAGGTCGACGTCCGGCCGACCGGCCCGCACCCCTCGATTGCGCGAGCCACGCGCACTCGTCGCTGACCGGCCCTCACAGTCGTTGCCGAGACCGTGGGGGCCGATCGCGCGTCCGGGCCGGCCTGACTGGGCCGCCTGCCCCGCCGCCGAGGCCGGTCCGCCGGCGCACTCGACCGGCGACGTGGGCCGGGCGGGTTCGGCCCCGGTGGGCTCAGCGGCGGTCGGCGAAGATCGCGCGGTAGTCCGAGCCGTTGCGGAACCAGGCCAGGCCGGCGGGCCCGGCGGCGAAGAGCGCGGTCGCGTAGGCGTCGGCGACGGCGAGGTCCGGCCCGACGACCGTCGCGGCGGCCAGCTGGTCGGCCGGCTCGCCCGTGTGCGGGTCCACCACGTGGCCCTGCCGGCCACTGACCCCCGAGGTGCCGACGGCGCCCGCCGTCATCTCCAGCACCAGCGGCGCCCGGTGCTGGTCCGTCGGGTGGTGCACCGCCACCCGCCACGGGCCGCCGTGCGCCGCGTTGCCGCGTACGACGAGGTCGGCCCCGGTGAGCACGGCGTAGTCGTGCACGCCGGCGGCGCGCAGCCGGGCCGCGGCCCGCTCCACCGCCCATCCGCCGAGCAGGCCGCCGGGGTCGAAGCCGCCGGGCACCGCCCAGGCGTCGAACCAGCCGTCGGTGGCGGCCCGCATCGCCGCGCAGCGGTCCACGAGGTCGGCCAGCGGGGGGTAGGAGTCGGGGCTGATCTCGCCTCGGCGCAGCCGGGAGACCAGGCTCTGCGGCCGGCCCGGACCGTAGGTGAGGTCGACGGCCCGCAGTTCCGCGACCGCGTCGCGCAGCGCCTCCCCGACCCCCCGGCGGCCCAGCCACTCGGGCGCGTTCAGCAGCAGCGAGTATTCCGCCGTCGAGGTCCGCACGGTGTGCCGCACGGCGATCCGGTCGGCGCTCGCCGTGCCCGACCGGTCCACGCGGTGGCTGGGGGCACCGAGCCGCAGGTCCGGCCGGAGGGGCTGGAAGGCCGCCTGGTCCACCCAACGGGTCCGTGGCTGCTGGTCGATCCGCATGTCGCTGCCCCCTAGTCGACGCCGGTCGCGTCCCCGCGGCCTCCGCCACGGCCCCCCTCGACCCGCTTGCCACCACGCTAAGCAGCGCAGATGACCACCCCATGAATGTCACCTGGGAGGATCCTGTGCATCCCCATTTCCCGCATTCTGGAAGGTTCGTACCGCGAGGCGGGACGCCGGCGTACGGTCGGACGAAACGTCGAGTCGAGGGAGCACAGGACGTGGCACGGATCGCGGTGGTGGCCGGGGACGGGATCGGACCCGAGGTGGTCGCGCAGGCCCGCAAGGTCATCGACGCCGTGCTCCCCGGGGTGGAGGCCACCGAGTACGACCTCGGGGCGGCCCGCTACCACCGCACCGGCGAGGTGCTGCCCGACTCCGTGCTGACCGAGCTGGCCGACCACGACGCCATCCTGCTCGGCGCCGTCGGCGACCCCAGCGTGCCGCCGGGCGTGCTGGAGCGGGGCCTCCTGCTCAAGCTGCGTTTCGCCTTCGACCAGTACGTCAACCTGCGCCCCTCGCGGCTCTGGCCCGGCGTGGCCGGGCCGCTGGCGGGCGTCAAGCCCGGCGAGGTCGACCTGGTCGTGGTCCGCGAGGGCACCGAGGGGCTGTACGCCGGCGCGGGTGGCGCGCTGCACCGGGGCACCCCGGCCGAGGTCGCCACCGAGGAGAGCCTCAACACGCGGCACGGCGTGGAGCGGGTGATCCGTGACGCCTTCGCCCGCGCGGCGCGCCGGGAGCGGCGCAAGGTCACGCTGGTGCACAAGACCAACGTGCTGACCCACGCCGGCTCGCTGTGGGCGCGCACGTTCGAGGCCGTGGCCGCCGAGCACCCCGACGTGGCCACCGAGTACCAGCACGTCGACGCCGCCGCGATGTTCCTGGTCACCCAGCCCCAGCGCTACGACGTGGTGGTCACCGACAACCTCTTCGGCGACATCCTGACCGACATCGCCGCCGCGGTCACCGGCGGGATCGGGCTCGCGGCCAGCGGCAGCATCAACCCGGAGGGGGCGTACCCCTCGATGTTCGAGCCGGTGCACGGCTCCGCCCCGGACATCGCCGGTCGCGGCGTGGCCGACCCGGTGGCGGCCGTGCTCTCCGCGGCCCTGCTGCTCGATCAGCTCGGGCACGCCGACGCGGCCGCGCGGGTCGCCGCCGCCGTCGGCGCGGAGCTGGCCGGCCGCGCCCCCGGCTCGGTACCGCGCACCGAGGAGGTCGGCGACCGGCTGGCCGGCCACGCCGCCTCCTGAGCCGGCGTGCCCCGCCCCGGGCGTCCCGGCTCCGCCCGCGCCCGTCCGCCCCACGCCCTGCCCGCCGGCGGCGGCGTTCCGCCCTGCGTCGCGCACCGGCACGTTGGCCGCTGAACGACCGTTCGGGGTAAGTTTCTCGCACCAGATTTCTCGGCATGCGGACTCGTGTGCCGCAGCCCCGCAGGGAGGTCAGCGCGATGAGCGGTGGTGACAAGCTCGACTTCGAGATCCGTCCGAATCCCGCGCCGGTATCCGTCGCCGACCGGGCCGCGCTGCTGGCCAATCCGGGCTTCGGCCGGGTCTTCACCGACCACATGGTCACCATCCGCTACGCCGACGGCAAGGGCTGGTACGACGCCCGGGTCGAGGCCCGCGCCCCGATCCCGATGGACCCGGCCGCCGCCGTGCTGCACTACGCGCAGGAGATCTTCGAGGGGCTGAAGGCGTACCGGACGGCCGACGGCGGGGTCACCCTGTTCCGGCCGGAGGCGAACGCGGCCCGCTTCGCGGCCTCCGCCCGCCGGATGGCGATGCCCGCGCTGCCGGAGCAGGCGTTCGTCGACTCGCTGCGCCAGCTCGTCGAGATCGACCGGGAGTGGATCCCCGAGGGTGAGGACGGCAGCCTCTACCTGCGGCCGTTCATGTTCGCCAGCGAGGTGTTCCTCGGCGTCCGGCCGGCCAACGAGTACCTCTACGTGGTCATCGCCTCGCCCGTCGGCGCGTACTTCTCCGGCGGGGTCAAGCCGGTGACGGTCTGGGTCTCGCCGGACTACACCCGGGCCGCGCCCGGCGGCACCGGCGCCGCGAAGTGCGGCGGCAACTACGCCGCCTCGCTGGTGGCCCAGGCCGAGGCCATCGAGCACGGCTGCGACCAGGTGGTCTTCCTGGACGCGGTGGAGCGCCGCCACGTCGACGAGCTGGGCGGCATGAACGTCTTCTTCGTCTACGACGACGGCACCGTGGTCACCCCGCCGCTGACCGGCACGATCCTGCCCGGCATCACCCGGGAGTCGGTGCTCGCCCTGGCCGCCGGCGCCGGGCACCGGATCGAGGAACGCCCGGTGAGCTTCGCCGACTGGCAGGCGGACGCGGCGAGCGGCCGGCTCCGCGAGGTGTTCGCCTGCGGCACCGCGGCGGTCGTCACCCCGATCGGGCAGGTGCGCTTCCCCGACGGCGAGTTCCTGGTCGGCGGCGGCGAGCCCGGCCGGGTCACGATGGCCCTGCGTCAGCAGCTGGTCGACCTTCAGCGCGGTCGCGCCGAGGACCCGCAGGGCTGGGTCCGCCGCATCCTCTGACCCACCCCCTTGTGGCCCCGACCCGCCCCCGCGCCGTCCGGTGCGGGGGCGGCGCCGTCGCGGAAGGGCGCGGTCAGGTCAGCAGGTGGTCGCGCAGCGCGGTGAGTTGGGCGTCCGTGACGCCGGCGTGGCGCAGGTAGCCCTCGACCGAGCCGTGGGCCCGGCGCAGCTCGGCCAGGAAGAGCGTCATGGCCTCGGCGGGGCAGGTCAGCACCGGCAGGGTGTGCCCCGCCCGCTGCCCGGTGGCATCGAACCAGGCGCGGTAGCGCTCGCCGGCCTCCGTGCTCAGGGCGTAGTCGGCGGCGATCTCGTCGTCGGCGACCCCCAGCACCGAGAGGACGAGGCCGCACACGATGCCCGTGCGGTCCTTGCCGGCGACGCAGTGCACGACCACCGGGGCGTTCGCGGGGTCGGCGATCAATCCGACCGCCTGGGCGAGCCCGGCGGTGCCGGTCTCGGCGAGGTCGGCGTACCGGTCGGCGAGGTAGCGGGCCAGGTCGGTGCCGGGCCGGTAGGGGCGCTCCCCCCACTCCGCGTGTTCGGGGTGGATGTTGCGCCAGGTCAGCCCGTCGAAGTGGGGGATTCGTCCGTCGCGCTCCACCTCGTACGGGCGGCGCAGGTCGACGACCGTGCGGACGCCGAGGGCGGCGAACGCGTCGCGGTCGGCGTCGTCGATGCGGTGCGGCGAGTCCGAGCGGTAGAGCCGCCCCCGGCGCACCGTGCGACCGTCGTGGCCGCGGTGCCCGCCCACGTCGCGGAAGTTGAACATCGTGGTGAAGGGAATGCTGCGGTTGACCTCACTGGCGTCCACGCCGCCCACGGTAACGGCCTCCCCTGAATCGGGGGAGGCCGTCGCGCGCCGGTCGCTACCGGGCGGTGCCGGGCGGGATGGCCGAGTAGGTCTCGCCGTAGTAGCCGCCGAGCCGGTCGCGGTAGGTGGGGTCGGTGTCCGCGGTCTCGTCGTACTCCGGGGCGGCCTTGATCTGGTCCTTGCTCCGGTCGACGTGGACCTTGCGCTCGTCGTGGTCGACGTGGTTGACGGTGCCCGCCGGGATCATGACCTTCCGGCCGAAGATCCACGGACCGGTGTCCACCACGAGGTAGCTGTCGTTGACCTCGTGGCTGGCGCTGTCGATCTTGCCGACGCCGCCGTCGGTGGCCTCCACCTTGTAGCCGACCAGGTCGGCGTCGGCGACCGTCGCGGTGTCCCGGTAGCGCCACGGGTCGAAGGCGCCGGCCGGCGCGCCGCCGGCGAACTCGCCCTGGCCGCCGCCGTGCAGCGGATCGGGGGTGCCGTGGGTGCTGTGCGGGTCGAGCCTCTCCATCTGACAACTCCTGCCCCGACTGTCGCCAGTCGTCTCGCCGGATCGGGTGACTGTCGTCTCCGAGGAGCTACCCGGGCCGTCGCCGCCGGAAACGGCGGTGGGCCGGCGCCGCGGGTGCGGTGCCGGCCCACTCGGGCGTACGCGTCAGGCGAGCGCGGCCTGGGCGTCCAGGGCGACGGCGGCGGCGTGCACGACGGCGGCGATGCGCAGCCCCTCGTGCACCTGGTCGCGGCTGAAGCCCGCGTTGCGCAGGGTCTTCTCGTGCGACTCCAGGCACACCCCGCAGCCGGTGATCGCCGAGACCGCCAGGCACCAGAGCTCGAAGTCGGCCTTGTCCACGCCCGGCCTGGCGATGATCTGCATCCGCAGCCGGGCCGGGATCGACTGGTACTGCTCGTCGCCGATCAGGTGCTTGGCCCGGTAGTAGACGTTGTTCATCGCCATGATCGTGGCGGCGCCCTTGGCCGCCTCGACGGCCTCCGGCTTCAGGTGCCCGGTCGCCTCGGCGGCGATCTCCCGCAGCACCTGCGCGTTGCGCGCGGCCACCGCGCAGGCCAGGGCGGTGCCCCAGGCCTGGGCGGGGGTCAGCGTGCTGGTGGCGATGGTGGAGCCGAGGTTGAGCTTGATGTCCTTGGCGTACTCCGGCAGAGCCGCCCTGACGGCGTCGAGACCCATCGTCAGGCCCCGGCGCCGGCGAGGAGCTTGGTGGCGTCGAGGGTGTCGCCGCCCTTGTTCCAGTTGCACGGGCAGAGCTCGTCGGTCTGCAGGGCGTCGAGCACCCGCAGCACCTCGGAGACGTTCCGGCCGACGGAACCGGCGGTCACCATGACGAACTGGATCTCGTTGTCCGGGTCGACGATGAAGGTCGCCCGCTGCGCCACGCCGTCCTCGCCGAGCACGCCGCAGGCGGCGGTCAGCTCGCGCTTGACGTCGCTGAGCATCGGGAACGGCAGCTCGCGCAGGTCGGGGTGGTCCTTGCGCCAGGCGTAGTGGACGAACTCGTTGTCCACCGAGACGCCGAGGACCTGGGCGTCGCGGTCGGCGAACTCCTCGTTCAGCCGGCCGAACTCCGCGATCTCCGTCGGGCAGACGAAGGTGAAGTCCTTCGGCCAGAAGAAGACGACCCGCCACTTGCCCTGGTGGGACTTGTTGTTGATCGTCTCGAACGCCTTGTCGGCGTCCAGCGACACGCAGGCGGTGAGTTCGTACTCGGGGAAGCGGTCACCGACAGTGAGCACAGGTCCTCCTTGACAGCGGCACGAGGCCGGTAACTTGATCGGTTCCAGATACTTCCGCAGCGTCATTTCCGCCTGGTGGCGGCCAGGTGACTTGTGAAGTCGATCACGAGCGGCGCGTTCTGCCGGCGAACCGGCCGGCCGTGCGGTAGCGCGACCCTCTGTCACCGTCCCGCAATGTGGATTGTTCCTCCCAAAACCGCGGGGCGGGTGGCAAAGTGACCACCGTGACCAGCGCCCACCTGATTATTCGCGCCTAGCGCGCCGGCTTCCCCTCGCCGAGCGCGCAGACCTCCCGCAGCCGCGGGAGGTCTTTTTGTTGCTCCGAAAGGACTCCCTGATGACGTTCCAGGTGTACGACACCACGCTGCGCGACGGCGCCCAGCGTGAGGGGCTCAGCTACTCGGTGGTCGACAAGCTCGCGGTGGCGCGGCTGCTCGACGAGTTCGGGGTCGGCTTCATCGAGGGTGGCTGGCCGGGCGCGGTGCCGAAGGACACCGAGTTCTTCCGCCGGGCCCGCACCGAGCTCGACCTGAGACACGCGCTGCTGGTCGCGTTCGGGGCCACCCGGCGGGCGGGCGTGGCCGTCGCCACCGACCCCCAGGTCCGCGGCCTGCTCGACGCGCAGACGCCGGCGGTCGCCCTGGTCGCCAAGGCCGACCTGCGGCACGTCGAGCGGGCCCTGCGCACCACCGCCGCCGAGAACCTGGCGATGATCCACGACACGGTGTCGCACCTGGTGGCCGAGGGACGCCGGGTCTTCGTCGACGGGGAGCACTTCTTCGACGGGTACCGGTCCGACCCGGCGTACACGGCCGAGGTGGTGGAGACCGCGCTCGCCGCCGGCGCCGAGCGGATGGTGCTCTGCGACACCAACGGCGGGATGCTGCCCTCCCAGGTGACCGCCGCCATCGCCGACCTGACCGCGCGGCTGGGCGTCGACGCGGAGCTGCTCGGCATCCACTGCCAGAACGACACGGCCTGCGCGGTGGCCAACACCGTGGCCGCCGTGGAGGCGGGCGTGCGCCACTTCCAGGGCACCGCCAACGGCTACGGCGAGCGCCCCGGCAATGCGGACATCTTCGCGGTGGTCGCCAACCTCCAGCTCAAGCTCGGGCTGCCCGTCCTACCGGAGGGCTGCCTGGGGCAGATGGTGCGGGTGTCCCACGCCATCGCCGAGATCGCCAACATCGCCCCCGACACCCACCAGGCCTACGTCGGGGCCGCGGCCTTCGCCCACAAGGCGGGGCTGCACGCGAGCGCGATCAAGGTGGATCCGCTGCTCTACAACCACGTCGACCCGCAGGTGGTGGGCAACGACATGCGGATCCTCGTCACCGAGATGGCCGGCCGGGCCAGCGTCGAGCTCAAGAGCCGCGAGCTCGGCCTGGACCTCGCCGGCCATCCGGAGGCGCTGTCGCGGGTGACCCGACGGGTCAAGGAGCTGGAGGCCGGCGGCTGGTCGTTCGAGGCCGCCGACGCCTCGTTCGAGCTGCTGGTCCGCTCCGAGCTGGACACCGCACCCGCCCGGCCGTTCGCGCTGGAGTCGTACCGGGTGCTGGTCGAGCACCGGGAGGACGGCGCGGTGGTCTCCGAGGCGACCGTCAAGATCCGCGTACGCGGGGAGCGGGTGATCGCCACGGCCGAGGGGAACGGCCCGGTGAACGCCCTGGACGAGGCGCTGCGTGCCGGTCTGGCCCGGCACTACCCGGAGCTGCGCGACTTCGAGCTGGCCGACTACAAGGTGCGGATCCTGGAGGGCTCCCACGGCACCGGCGCGGTGACCCGGGTGCTGCTGGAGACCGCCGACGACACCGGCCGCGACTGGACGACGGTCGGCGTGCACCCCAACGTCGTCGAGGCGTCCTGGCACGCGCTCGTCGACGCGCTCACCTACGGCCTCGACCGCGCCCGGGTCTGAGCCGGCCCCGCCGAGGACGCCCACCGGCGGGCCCGTGGCGACCCCGTCGGCCGGGCCCGTCGCCGGCGGCACCGCCGGGCCCGGGTGACGGCTCGCCGCGCCCGGGCTCCGTTCTCCCGTCCGGACGCCCCGTCCGCCAGCCACCCCGCCGGCCCGACGGCTGCCCGGTGCCCGGGGCGGCTCCACGTGCCCCAGGCGCCGGCGCGCCCGGGCCCGGCGCGCCCCGGTTTCCCGGGGGAAGGGCCATTTCGTGAGCGTGGAAGCATTCGCTTTTCACAATTCCGCGGAACTGGTCGCGGAGGTTGACGGAATGTGATCAACTATTGACGTACGGCTTTTTGCGGTGCTATCTTCCAGTGGGTTGAGACGTCGAAACTCTGAGTAGTAATACCTGCTCAGAGCCGGTGATAATCGTTGAGACGACAACGTTCAAAGTGCAGCACGAAGTGCGGGCTCTCGACGGTTGTCGTTCATTTTCCCCGGCCCGAAAAAATGGAAGTCAGCCGCCCCGCTTCAAGTGGGAACGGTCGAATCCGTACGGTCAACAAAAGGGAGACCCTGTCATGACCACACTCTTCCGACGCAAGACGGTCGCGGTGGCCTTCGCCGCCCTGGCGCTCACCCTGGCCGGAGGCGGGATCGCGGTCGCCCAACCGGCGGCGCAGGCGCCCGCCGAGGTCGCCCAGCCGGCCGCCCGCCAGCCCGACTCCGGCAGCCAGCCGGCCGTGACCCCCGCCGAGGCACGCAAGGCCAAGGCCGCGCTGGCGCAGGGGCCGTCCGCGCTGGCGACCACGGCGGGCACGGTCGCCTCCGCCGTGGTCACCTCGGGCGGCACCCTGCTTCGCGGTTCGCCCCAGGCGGTCTCCGCCACCCGGTACGGCCCCGGGCAGTACCAGGTGCTGTTCAACTACAACGTCTCGCTGAAGACGTTCGTGGCGACCGTCGGCACCACCGATCCGTTCAACGTGCCGCCGGGCGGAGAGGTCTCCGTCGCGCCTCGGCTCCAGACGCCGAACGCGGTCTTCGTCCAGACCCGCAACTCGTCCGGCACGCCGGCGGACCGGCCGTTCCACCTGGTGATCGCCAACTGAGCACCCGCTGACGACGCCGGCCCCCGCCGACCGTGGGGGCCGGCGTCGCCGCGTCGACCCCAACGCCACCGGCACCGGCGCACCGGGCCGCCCGCGTCCCCGCGCCGTGCCGCCCCGCCGGGAAGCTCGTCCCGGTCCGGGCGGGTAAGGGTCGCCCCGGTGCCGTTAATCCGACGTTTGTCCGACCGCCGGCACGGGAAGCAAGCACCGTGACGGACATCTCGGACACCCTGGCCAGCGTGCCCAGCCCGGCCGAACCCGATGCGACCCCGGCCGACCTGGAACAGACGCTCTTCGAGGTCAAACGCGTGATCGTGGGGCAGGATCGGCTCGTCGAGCGCCTGCTCACCGCCCTCGTCGCGGACGGGCACTGCCTCCTGGAGGGCGTGCCCGGGGTTGCCAAGACACTCGCCGCGCAGACCATGGCCACCGTGGTGGGCGGCAGCTTCTCCCGGATCCAGTTCACCCCGGACCTCGTGCCCTCCGACATCGTCGGCACAAGGATCTACCGGGCGTCGCGCGAGGACTTCGACGTCGAGCTCGGACCGATCATGGCGAACCTGGTGCTCGCCGACGAGATCAACCGGGCCCCGGCCAAGGTGCAGTCCGCGTTGCTTGAGGCGATGGCCGAGCGGCAGGTCTCCATCGGCGGGCACAGCTACCCCGTACCCGAGCCGTTCCTCGTGCTGGCCACCCAGAACCCGATCGAGTCGGAGGGGGTCTACCAGCTGCCCGAGGCGCAGCGCGACCGGTTCCTGATGAAGATCGTCGTGGACTACCCGAGCGACGCCGACGAACTCGCCATCCTCTACCGGATGAGCGCCGACCGGCCCACCGCCCGCCGGGTGCTCGACCCGCAGCGGCTGCGGGACCTCCAGGCCCGCGCCGCGCACGTCTTCGTGCACCACGCCCTCGCCGAGTACGTGGTCCGGCTCATCCTCGCCACCCGCGACCCGGGCCGCTTCGGCCTGCCCGAGATGGCCCCGCTGCTCGCCTACGGGGCCAGCCCCCGCGCCACCCTCGGCCTGGTCGCCGCGGCGCGGGCCCAGGCGCTGCTGCGCGGGCGTCAGTACGTGCTGCCCGAGGACATCCGTGAGCTGGCCGTCGACGTGCTGGCCCACCGGCTGGTGCTCTCCTTCGACGCCGTCGCCGACGGGGTGGCCGCCGAGGCGGTGGTCCGACGGCTGGTCGAGGCCGTGCCGCCGCCCCGTGTCGCCACCGTCCACCGGGAACACGCGGCCGACCTGGCGGCGGCATGAGATGGCGCGGGGCCACCGCGCCGGCGCCCGCGCCGGCCGATCCGGAACTGGCCGACCTGACCCCCGACCGGCGGTTGCGCCGCCTGGAGCTGACCGTCACCCGCCGGCTCGACGGCCTGCTGCACGGCCGCTACCGGGGGCTGCTGCCCGGACCGGGCAGCGAGCCCGCGGGCAGCCGGGAGTACCGCCCCGGTGAGGACGAGGTGCGCCGGATGGACTGGGCGGTGACCGCCCGGACCACGGTGCCGCACGTGCGCGAGGTCGACGCCGACCGGGAGCTGACCACCTGGCTGCTGGTCGACGCCAGCCCGAGCATGGAGTACGGCACCGCCGAGCTGGACAAGCGGGAGCTCGCCGTGGCCGCCGTGGCGGCGGTCGGCTTCCTCACCGGCGGCGCGGGCAACCGCCTCGGGGCGCAGGTGCTCGGCCCGGACGGGCTGCGCCGGTTCCCGCCGCGGGCCGGGCGTACGCACCTGCTCGGGCTGCTGCGGGCCCTGCTGACCGCCCCGAGGGTCGGCGGGCACGACGCGGGGGAGCGGGCGCCGACGGAGCCCGACCTGGCCGACGGGCTGGCCGCCGTGCACCGGGTGGCGCACCGCCGCGGCCTCGTGGTCGTGGTCTCGGACTTCCTCGACGGGCTGCCCGACGACCCCGGGCAGGCGCCGCCGTGGGAGGCGCCCCTGCGCCGCCTCGCCGTGCGGCACCAGGTGCTCGCCGTGGAGGTCACCGACCCCCGGGAACTCGAGCTGCCCGACGTCGGCCTGATCACCCTGGTGGACCCGGAGACCGGCCGGCGGCGCGAGGTCTGGACCGGCGACCGCGCCCTGCGCGAGCGGTACGCCGCCGCCGCGACCGCACAACGCGACCAGGTACGCCAGGCGCTGCGCCGCGGCGGGGCCGCCCACCTGCCGCTGCGTACCGACCGGGACTGGGGCGCCGACATAGTGCGGCACGTGCACGCCCAGCGGCGGCTGGCGGCGGCCCCGGCCGGCCGGGCCCGGGGAGGTGCGGCGTGATCTGGCAGTCGCCCGTCCGGCTCTGGCTGCTGCTCGGGGTGCTCGCCCTGGCCGCCGGCTACCTGCTGGCCCAGCGCCGCCGCAGCCGCTACGCCGTCCGCTTCACGAACCTGCGGTTGCTCGACCGCGTCGCGCCGCGACGACCGACCTGGCGGCGGCACCTGCCGGCCGGGCTCTTCCTGGCCATGCTGGCGCTGCTGGTGGTCGGCTTCGCCCGGCCCACCGCGGAGGTGCGGGTGCCCCGCGAACGGGCCACGGTGATGGTCGCCGTCGACGTCTCCACCTCCATGCTCGCCGGCGACGTGGAGCCGGACCGGCTCAGCGCCGCCAAGGAGTCCGCGCGCCGCTTCGTGGACGGGCTGCCCGACGAGTTCAACGTCGGGCTGGTCGCGTTCGCCGGCAGCGCGGCGGTACTGGTGCCGCCGAGCACCGACCGGGAGGCGCTGCACGAGGGGATCGAGCGGCTGGTGGAGGGGGCGACGGGGGTGCAGGGCACCGCGATCGGGGAGGCCATCAGCACCTCGCTCGGCGCCGTCAAGGGCTTCGACAGCGCGGCGGCGAAGGACCCGCCGCCGGCCCGGATCATCCTGCTCTCCGACGGCGCGAACACCTCCGGCATGGACCCGATGGAGGCGGCGGCCGAGGCGATCGACATGAAGGTGCCGGTGCACACGATCTCGTTCGGCACTCCGGGCGGCACCGTGGACCGGGGCGGCCGGCCGATCCAGGTGCCCGTCGACGGGCAGACCCTGCGCGCCGTGGCCGAGGAGACCGGTGGCGGCTTCCACGAGGCCAGCACCAGCGACCAGTTGCAGGCCGTCTACGACGACATCGGCACCTCGGTCGGCTACCGCACCGAGCGGCAGGACGTCTCGGCCCGCTTCATCGGGCTCGGGCTGGTGTTCGCCATGGGCGCCGCGGCCGGCTCGATGCGCTGGTTCTCCCGGCTGCCCTGAACCCGTACGGCCACCGTCGAGAAGGACACGTGAGGAGCGTACGCATGGCAGTGCAGACCGGCCTGGGCGAACCGCGCGGCCCCTGGTTCATCTCCCCGGAACTGGACCCGGACGGGCGGAACCGGTGGGACGGACCGGGACCGGACCGCGACCCGGCGCGGCGGCGCCGGCGCGGGCGGCTGCTGGCGGGGCTGGCGGTGGTGGCCCTGTCGACGGCCTCCGGCGCGGTGGCCGGCGGCCTCGTCGCGGGCCGCGAGGACGCCCCGGGACCGGCGGCGGCCTCGGCGGCCCCCGTCCCCGCCGAGCTGGTGACGGCCGCCGGGAAGACCGTGCCCGGGGTGGTCTCGGTGCTCGTCGGCGGCGCCGGCCGCGCCTCGGCCACCGGCTCCGGCTTCGCCGTCGACGACCAGCAGCACATCATCACCAACGACCACATCCTGGCCAAGGGGCGCGGCGGCTCCGTGACCGTGGAGCTGCCGGACGGGCGGCGCTTCGCCGCCGAGGTGGTCGGCCGGGAGCCGCGCAGCGACCTCGCGGTGCTCCGGGTGCCACCGTCGGCGGGGCTGGCGGCGCTGCCGCTGGCCAAGCCGGGATCGACCCGGGTGGGCGAGCCGGTGCTGGCGGTCGGCTCGCCGCTGGGGCTGCCCGGCACCGTCACCGCCGGCATCGTCAGCGCCCTGGACCGGCAGGTGCGCCTCGGCGACAACCGGCACACCGCCGTGCAGACGGACGCCTCGATCAACCCGGGCAACTCGGGTGGCCCGTTGGTCAACGCGCGCGGCGAGGTGGTCGGGGTGAACACGGCCATCGCCACGATCGACGGCAACGGCTCGATCGGAATCGGCTTCGCCATCCCCATCGACCAGGTGCAGCAGACCGCCGACACGATCATCGGAAAGGGGGGCTGAGCTGCGCGTACGTCCCTCGGGACGGGATGGGAACGTGAGAACTGTCAGATACCCGGCGGGAGATGATCGGACCATGGAAATATTACGCTGAGTATGGATACTGGCGTGGGTGGAGCGTCCTGAAATCGTGGTCCTCCTGCTGGTGGGCCTGTTGATCGGTACCGGTGTGGGGTCGGCGTACGCCCGGGCAAGACGCGGGTGGGCCGACTACCAGACAGTCAGGAAGAGCGTGCCCGGCGCCCGGAGCGCCGCGTGGCTGCTGATCAGGGTGGCCACCACGAAGATCGGGGTGATCGCCCTGCTCCTCGTCGGGGCCGTCGCCTACGCCGCCGCCGGCGGCGGACCCGCCCCACCCGGGCAGACCCCCGACCCGTCGGCGACCCCGAGCCCGTCCGCGACCCCGGGCCCGCGCGCGGAACGTTAGCCTCGGGGGGTGGACGACGGACTGCGGGTGACCGACCGATGGACCGTTCCCGCCGCCGAGCTGCGGGAACGCTTCTCCCGGTCGTCCGGGCCCGGCGGTCAGGGCGTCAACACCACCGACTCCCGGGTCGAGCTGAGCTACGACCTGGCCGCCTCGCCCGGGGTGCCCGAGCCGCTGCGGGCGCGGGCCCTGGAGCGGCTCGCCGGCCGGCTGGTCGACGGCGTGCTCACCGTCACCGCCAGCGAGCACCGGGCCCAGCTGGCCAACCGGGAGGCCGCCCGGGAACGGCTGACCGCGCTGCTGCGCGAGGCCGCCGCCCCGCCCCCGCCGCCGCGCCGGCCCACCCGTCCCTCGCGGGGCGCGAAGGAGCGCCGGCTGGCAGAGAAGAAGCGTCGGTCGCAGCGCAAGCGCGACCGCCGCGTCGACGGCGACTGACCGCCCGGGCGGCGCGGGCCGCGACGGTGCCGGCCACCGGTCCGGCCGGCGCTCGGCGCGGCGGCCCCGCAGGGCCAGCCGATCGGCCCTGCCGGCGCGGGCTCAGCCGGCCGGGGCGGAGGAGAGGAGCCGGTCGCACTCGGCGACCAGGCGCGTCCGCAGGGGGGCGGCGCGATCCGCGAACGAGCGCTGCGCCCGTACGTACTCGTGGCGCCCCTCCACGGTCTCCACCGGCACGGGCGGGTGACCGAGGGCGGAGAGGTCGTACGGGGAGGCCCGCATGTCGAGCGTGCGGATCTCCCGGGCCAGCTCGAAGGCGTCCGCCACCAGCTCGCTCGGCACCAGCGGGGAGAGCTTGTACGCCCACTTGTAGAGATCCATGTTGGCGTGCAGGCAGCCCGGCTGTTCGTGGTCGTGCTGCGTCTCGCGCGCAGGGGTGAGCACGTTCAACGGCCGCGCCGGCGCGGTGAAGAACCGGTACGCGTCGAAGTGGCTGCACCGCACGCCGCGCTCCTCCACCACGGCCGCGGTCCGCTCCGGGCTCAGCCGCAGCGGCCAGGCGTTGTGGCGTACCTCCGCCTGGGTCTGCCGGTAGACCATGGCCCACTCGTGCATCCCGAAGCAGCCGAGGTGCGCCGGGCGGGCGGCCGTCGCCGCCAGCAGCGTCCGGATCCACCCGACCGACTCGGCACGCCGGGCGCGTACCCCCTCGGTGTCGAGAGTGACCCCGGCGGCGGTGGCGCGGTAGTCCCGCCCGAGGTCGGCCGGGTCGGCGTCGCGCAGCACCACCCCGGCCCCCGGGTGCCAGCGGCGCAGCTGGGCCGGGCGGTGCGAGTAGTAGGTGAAGAGGAAGTCCTCCACCGGGTGCTTCCCGCCCCCGCTGCGGCGTGCCAGGTGCGGGGTCAGCCAGGCGTCGACGCGCTCCTCGTGCGCCCGGCGCCGGGCCTGCCACCGCGCCGCGTCGAGCACGGTGGTCGGGGCGAGGGCGGCGGTCACGGTCCCCAGGGTACGACCGTCGTCCCCGCCCCGGTCAGGGCACGTCCACCCGGACGCCGGCGGAGAACACCCCGCTGCGCAGCTCCAGCTGCTCCGGCGGCGCCTGCCCGTCGACCGTGAAGACCAGCGGCAGCACCGTCCGGCTGCCGGCCGCCATCGGCTGGGCGAAGACGTCCCGACCCTGGTTGGCCGCGCGGGTGGCCTGCTCGTCGGTGCTGACGAAGTTGCCGTCGGGCAGGTAAGCCCGTTGCAGCCGGCCGTGCCAGCTCTGCTGCTCCCGGGCGAGGTTGCGGACCCCCACGGTCGCCTCGCACTGCCGGGCCGCCCCGCCGGGTTCGCACGCCACGCGGTAGACGGTGAACTCGAAGGCCGACTCGCGCAGCGGCTCGCCGACCGCGCCGTTCACCCCCCGACCGATCCACGCGCCACTGGTCGGCTGGCCGTCGGTGTCCACGGCGGCGACCTCGCGGGTGGCCGTCCAGGCGGCGGTACCCACCGTGCCGGCCAGCACCGCGGCGGCCACCGGGACGATCAGCCAGACCGAGGGCCGGCGGCGGATCTGTTCCGGGCGCGGTCCGGCGGGGCGCGGGTAGACCGTGCCCGGCCCCTCGCCGCCCAGGGCCGCGGCGACCGGCCGCCGCCGGCGGCGCCAGGTCCAGGCCCCGCCGATGGCGAGCACCGCCACCGTGGCCAGCCCGGCCAGCAGCACCGGGGTGCGGCGCCACGGCTGCGGCTCGGAGCGCTCCGGCGTGCCGGCGCCGTTCCAGGTCGCGGTCGCGCAGTCGTACGGTCGGCCGCCGGCCCGGTCGAAGGCGCACGCCGGCGCGGTCAGCGGCCGGCCCGGAGCCGCGGTGGTCAGCGCCGTGCCGAGGGTGGTGGTGCTGCGGGCGGGCAGCTTCAGCTGCCAGGTCACCTCGGTGGCGGACTGCCCGGCGGTACGGGTGGCCCGGCCGCCACCGGTGATGGCGGTCGCGGCGGCGCCGGGCGGCAGTTCCTGCCGGACGGTGGTGTCCACCGGCGTGCCGCCGGCGTTGCGGACCTGGATCCGGTAGCGCGGTGCCGCTGTGGGCTCCGGCGCCACCGCGACCGTGACCGGCGGCGTCGCCGCCGGCGGGGCGGGCCGGGGCGGGGTGGGCACCGCCGGCGGCGCCGCGGGCATGGCCGGCTGCGGGGTC
>NZ_JBAKHV010000056.1:0-37197 GCF_036906775.1 Micromonospora sp. CPCC 205561
CCGCGTGCCCCGCCGGGTCCCGGCCGCCGCCGCGCTGCCGGCCCTGCTGGCCGGCTGGTACGCGGCCCGCTACGGCGCGGCCCAGGCCCGGGCGGCGGCCGACCCCTCCGCCCGCCGGGTCCGGGCGGCGGTGGGAGCCGGCATCACCGGGCTTCCCGCGTTGCAGGGCGCCCTCGCCGCGCGCGCCGGGGCCGGGCTGCTCGGGCTGGCGGTGGCGGCGGCCGCGCCGCTCGGCGCCCGGCTGGCCCGGAAGGTCTCCCCGACATGAGCACCCCACGGACCCGCCCGGCACCGGCCCGCCGGATCCCGGCGGCCACCCCGGACGGGCCCGCGCCCGCGGCCGCCCCGCCCGGCGCCGCCGACCGGGGTGGCCACGGCCCGCGGTTCGGCTACGGGACCAACGGCTTCGCCAACCACCGGCTGACCGACGCGCTCGCCGTCATCGCCGACCTGGGCTACCAGGGCGTCGCGCTCACCCTGGACCACGACCACCTGGACCCCTTCGCGCCCGCGCTGGCCCGGCGGGTGGCCGCAGTCGCCCGCCGGCTCGCGGCGCTCGGCCTCGCCGTGGTCGTCGAGACCGGCGCCCGCTACCTGCTCGACCCGTGGCACAAGCACGCCCCGACGCTGCTGCACGACGACCCGACGCGGCGGGTCGAGTTCCTGCGGCGGGCCGTACGGATCGGCGCCGACCTCGGCGCGGAGGCCGTCTCCTTCTGGGCCGGCGTACGCCCCGACGCGGTCGGGCCGGCCGTCGCCTGGGACCGGCTGGTCGCCGGCTGCGCGGCGGTGGTGGACGCCGCCGAGGCGGCCGGGACGCCCCTCGGCTTCGAGCCGGAGCCGGGCATGCTGGTCGAGGACATCGCCGGCTGGCGCCGGCTGCGCGGCGCGCTCGGCGAACCGACCCTCTTCGGCATCACGCTCGACATCGGCCACTGCCGCTGCCTGGAGCCGCTGCCGGTCCCCGAGTGCGTGCGCGAGGTGGCCCCGCACCTGGTCAACGTGCAGATCGACGACATGCGCCGGGGCGTGCACGAGCACCTGGAGTTCGGCACGGGCGAGATCGACTTCCCGCCCGTGCTGCGGGCGCTGACCGACGCCGGCTACCGGGGTCTGGTCGCCGTGGAGCTGCCCCGGCACTCGCACGCCGCCCCCGCCGTCGCGGCCCGCTCGCTCGAGTTCCTGCGCGCCGCGACGAGGGAAGCGGCGCCACGGCGGCGGTGACGGGCCACGGCCGGCAGCACGAGAGAGGAGACGGGATGACACCGGATTCACTGCGGGCCGCGCTGCGGGGCGTACCCGACCCCGACTGGCTCGACGCGGCGCTGCGGCGGGTGGCGGCCGAGCCGGCGGCGATCGACCGGTTCTTCCCCGCCGCCGGGCGGCGCTGCGGCCGGACGCCGCTGGCCGAGGCGCCCGGCTGGAGCGCCGACGAGGCCGCCCGGGCGCTGCTGCTCGCCGCGCTGCCGGCCGAGCACGCCACGCACGCGCGGACCCGGTACCAGCAGGGCGACGCCGCCGAGAAGCGGGCCGTGCTCAAGGCCCTGCCGCTGCTGCCGGTCGGCGCGGCGGGGGTGCCGCTGCTGCACGACGCGATCCGCACCAACGACACCCGGCTGCTGGCCGCCGCCCTCGGCCCGTACGCCCGCCACCTCGACCCGGCCGCCTGGCGCCAGGCGGTGCTCAAGTGCGTGTTCACGGGCGTGCCGCTGGCCGTGGTGCACGATCTCGACGCCCGCGCCGACGCCGAACTCGCCGCGATGCTGGCCGCGCTGGGCGCCGAGCGGCGGGCCGCCGGGCGGGCCATGCCGGCGGACGCGACCGACCTGCTCACCCGGCTGCGCGCGACCCAGGAGGCGTGATGCGCATCTTCGACCCGCACATCCACATGACCTCGCGGACCACCGACGACTACGAGCGGATGGCCGCCGCCGGCGTACGCGCGGTGGTGGAGCCGGCGTTCTGGCTCGGCCAGCCCCGCACCAGCCCCGCCTCCTTCGCCGACTACTTCGACTCGCTGGTCGGCTGGGAGCCGTTCCGGGCCGGGCAGTTCGGCGTCCGCCACCACGCCACCGTCGCGCTGAACCCGAAGGAGGCCAACGACCCGCGCTGCCGCCCCGCGCTCGACCTGCTGCCGCGCTACCTCGACAAGGACGCCGTGGTGGCCGTGGGCGAGATCGGCTACGACTCGATGACGCCGGAGGAGGACGAGGCGTTCGCCGCCCAGCTCGCCCTGGCCGTGGCGCACGACCTGCCGGCGCTGGTGCACACCCCGCACCGGGACAAGGCCCGGGGCGTCGAGCGCAGCCTCGCCCTGGTGCGCGAGTCCGGCATCGGGCCGGGGCGGGTGGTGCTCGACCACCTCAACGAGGTGACGGTGGGGCTGGTCCGGGACACCGGCTGCTGGCTGGGCTTCTCCATCTACCCCGACACCAAGATGTCCCCGCCGCGGATGGTGGAGCTGCTGCGGGCGTACGGCACGGAGCGGGTGCTGGTCAACTCGGCGGCGGACTGGGGGCGCTCCGACCCGCTGCTCACCCGGGCCACCGGCGAGGCGATGCTGCTGGCCGGCTTCACCGACGACGACGTCGACCGGGTGCTGTGGCGCAACCCGGTCGAGTTCTACGGCCAGTCCGGGCGGCTCGACCTCGCGGAGCTGGAGGGCGTCGCCGACCCGCCGTCCGACACCTGGGCGGGCAACTCGATCCTGCGCGGCGGCAGCTGATGCGGCTGCGGCATCCCGGCGGCGACACCGTCCACCTCGGCTACTGCACCAACGTGCACCCGGCCGAGGACCTCGCCGGGATCCTCCGTCAGCTGGACACCCACGCCGTGCCCGTACGCGAGGCGGCCGGCGCCGACCTGCTGGGCCTCGGGCTGTGGCTGGCCGCCCCGGTCGCCGCCGAGCTGGCCGCCGACCCGGCCGCGCGCCGCCGGCTGCGGGCCGCGCTGACCGCCCGGGGGCTGGAGGTGGTCACGCTCAACGGCTTCCCGTACGCCGCCTTCCAGGCGCCCGTGGTGAAGGGCGACGTCTACCACCCGGACTGGTCGACGGCCGGTCGGCTCGCGTACACCCTGGACCTGGCCCGGGTGCTGGCCGACCTGCTGCCCGACGACGCGGCCCGGGGCTCGGTCAGCACCCTGCCGCTGGCCTGGCGGCGGCCCTGGGACGCCGCCCGCGCCGACGCCGCCCGCCGCAGGCTCGACGAGCTGTCGGCCGGGCTCGCGGCCGTCGAGCGGGAGACCGGGCGGGCCGTGCGGGTCGGGTTCGAGCCGGAGCCGGGCTGCGTGGTGGAGAGCAGCGCCCAGGCCGTCGCCGCCCTCTCCGGCGTGGACACCGACCGGCTCGGCGTCTGCCTGGACCTCGCCCATCTCGCCTGCGCGTGGGAGGAGCCGGCCGACGCGCTGCGCCGGCTGCGGACGGCCGGCCTGCCGGTGGTGAAGGTGCAGGTCTCGGCCGCCATCGAGGCGCCCGCCGAGGAGACGGCGGCGCTGCGCCGCTGGGTGGAGCCGCGCTTCCTGCACCAGACCCGCGCCGCCGGCTGCGCGGGCGCGGCGGACCCCGCCGACCCGGCCCACGCCGCCGACGACCTGGACGCCGCCCTGGCGGCGCGGCTGCCCGGACCGTGGCGGGTGCACTACCACGTGCCGCTGCACGCCCCGCCCGAGCCGCCGCTGGGCTCCACCCTGCCGGTGCTGCGCGCCGCGCTGGCCGCGCTCTACGCCGGGCCCGAGGCGGGCTGCGACCATCTCGACGTCGAGACGTACACCTGGGGGGTGCTGCCGGCGGGGCGGCGCCCGCGCGACGCCGCGGAGCTGGCCGCCGGGATCGCCGCGGAGCTGGCCTTCGCCCACGCCGAGCTGGTCGCCCTCGGCCTGGCGCCGGCGGGCCGTGCGACGCTGGCGGCGGCGGAGGTACGACGATGAGCGCGCGTCGGCGGGCGGCTCACCGGCACGGCGCCGGGCGGAGCGGGGTGCCGGCATGAGCCGCCGACTCGTGGTACTGGACGTGGTGGGGCTGACCCCGCGCCTGCTGGCGCACATGCCCCGGCTGCGCGCGGTCGCCGAGGCCGGCTTCCGGGCCGAGCTCGGCACGGTGCTGCCCGCGCTGACCTGCCCGGTGCAGTCGACCTTCCTCACCGGGGCGCTCCCGGCCGGGCACGGGATCGTCGGCAACGGGTGGTACTTCCGGGACCTGGGCGAGGTGCTGCTCTGGCGGCAGCACCACGCCCTGGTCGGTGGGGAGAAGCTGTGGCAGGCGGCCCGCCGGGTGCAGCCGGGCTGGACGGTCGCGAACGTCTGCTGGTGGTACGCCATGGGCGCCGACGTGGACTGGACGGTGACCCCGCGTCCCGTCTACCACGCCGACGGGCGCAAGGAGCCGGACTGCTACACCGACCCGCCCGCGCTGCACGACGAGCTCACCGACCGGCTCGGTACCTTCCCGCTGTTCAGCTACTGGGGCCCGGGGGCCGGGCTGGCGTCGTCGGCGTGGATCTGCCGCGCCGCCGAGCGGATCCTCGCCGACCACGCGCCGGACCTGACCCTGGTGTACGTCCCGCACCTCGACTACGACCTGCAACGCTTCGGCCCCTCGTCGCCCCGGGCCGGCGCGGCGGCGGCCGAGCTGGACGCCGTGCTGGGGCCGCTGCTGGACGCCGCGCGGGACCGGGACGCGACCGTGGTGGTGCTCTCCGAGTACGGCATCACCGACGTCTCCCGCCCCGTCGACGTCAACCGGTTGCTGCGCGCCGAGGGGCTGCTTCGGGTGTACACCCAGGCCGGCATGGAGTACCTGGACCCGTGGACCTCGCGGGCCTTCGCGGTGGCCGACCACCAGGTGGCGCACGTCTACGTCCGCGATCCGGCCGACGTGCCGGCGGTGGCGGCACTCTGTGCCGGGCTGCCCGGGGTGGCCGAGGTGCTCGACGCCGACGGCCGGGCCGCGCACGGGCTGGACCACCCGCGCGCGGGCGAGCTGCTCCTCGTCGCCGAGCCGGACGCCTGGTTCACCTACTACTACTGGCTCGACGACGCCCGCGCGCCGGACTTCGCCCGGCTGGTGGAGATCCACCGCAAGCCCGGCTACGACCCGGCGGAGCTCCTCTTCGACCCGGCGGCGCCGGGCGCGGCGAAGGGACGGGCCGCGGTGGCGCTGGCCCGCAAGAAGCTCGGGATGCGCTACCTGATGAACGTGGTGGGGCTGGACGCCGGCGCGCGGGCGGTGCGCGGCTCGCACGGCCGGCTCCCCGCCGACCCGGCCGACGGGCCGGTGCTGCTCTGCTCCGACCCGTCCGCCGCCCGGGACCGGGTGGCGGCCACCGAGGTCAAAGGCCTGCTGCTGGAGCTCGCGGGGCTCGCCGACGCGGCCGGCCCGCCCGCCGACGCGCCGGCCGCCCGGCCGGGGGAGGGGGCATGACCCGTGCCGCCGCGCCGATCGACGCCAGCCGGCTGCGGGCCCGCTTCGACGCCGAGCTGGCCGCGTTCCTCGACCGGCAGGGCCGGGACTGGCCCGACGGGGCGCCCCGCGGCGTCTTCACCGCGCTGCACCGGTTCGTGCTGGCCGGCGGGAAGCGGCTGCGCCCGCTCTTCTGCTACTGGGGGTGGCGGGGCGCCGGCGGCGCCGACGGCGACCCGATCGTGGTGGCCGCCGCCGCGCTGGAGCTGTTCCACGCGTTCGCGCTGATCCACGACGACATCCTGGACGGCAGCGACCGCCGCCGGGGCGAGCCGTCGGCGCACCGGCTCTTCGCCGACCTGCACGCCCGCTCGTCCTGGCGCGGCGACCCGGAGGCGTACGGGCGGAACACCGCGCTGCTCTGCGGCGACCTCTGCGCCGCCTGGTCGGACCAGATGTTCCACGAGTGCGGCCTGGGCGCGCAGCGGGTGCACCGGGGGTACGCGGTCTACGCGCTGATGCGCACCGAGGTGATCGCGGGGGAGTACCTGGACCTCGTCTCCGGCGTGGGGGACGGCTCGGTGGCCAGCGCGCTGACCGTGGTGCGGATGAAGGCGGCCCGCTACACGGTCACCCGCCCGTTGCAGATCGGGGCCACGCTGGCCGGGGCCGGGCCGGAGCTGGTCGCCGCGCTGACGGAGTTCGGCGACCCGCTGGGCGACGCGTTCCAGCTGCGCGACGACGTGCTGGGCGTCTTCGGCGACCCGGCGGTCACCGGCAAGTCGGTCCTGGACGACCTGCGCGAGGGCAAGCCGACGGTGATGATGGCGCTGGCCCGGGGGGCCGCCGACCGGGCACAGGCCGCGCGCCTGCGGGAGCTGTTCGGCGACCCGGCGCTGGACGACGACGGCGCCGCCGAGCTGCGGAAGATCATCGAGGGCACCGGCGCCCGCGAGCGGATCGAGGGGATGATCCGGGTACGCGCCGAGGCCGCCCTTGCGGCCCTGGAGTCCGTCCCGGTGACCGCCGAGGCGCGCGCCGTCCTGGCCGACCTCGCCGCCCAGGCCGTCGACCGCACCCGCTGAGCCGCCCGCCGCCGACTTTCGGCGAGATCGACGAAAGTTCACTCTGATTCGTCGGAAGGTATGGACACATCGATGTGGGCCATTTAATGTCGGGCCATCACGAACATGTTTCGTCGAGGTGAACCGGCGGCGCGGGAACCCATCGACTGGTGACCTCCGAGCGGTGGACCCCCATCCCTCGCAGGTCGCGGCCAGCCGGGCAGCCCGCCCGGCGGGCCGAGGCGCATTCCCGCTACGGCATCCGGCGCGACGGCGCGCGCCCGCCCTGGCTGTCACTCGTCAGGAAGGGACGGCATAACGATGTCCATCATGGACGCCCCCATCCAGCGGACCCGGCGACGGATCTCGGCCGCGGCGGCGCTGCTGCTGGCCGCCACCGCCGGCACGGTCGCCCTCGGCGCCGGTCCGGCCGGGCTGGGCGGCCCCACCGCGGCCCAGGCCCACCCCATCGTCGGCACCGACTTCCAGCAGGTCACCCTCGCCAAGGGCGTCGCCGAGGTCGGCGAGCCCATGACGATCGCGGTGCTGCCGGACCGGTCGGTCCTGCACACCGCCCGCAACGGCACCGTTCGGCGTACGGACTCCGCCGGTACCACCTCCGTGATCGGCACGGTGCCGGTCTACACGCACGACGAGGAGGGGTTGCAGGGCATCGGGGCCGACCCGAACTTCACCACCAACCGGCACATCTACCTCTACTACGCGCCGCCGCTGGCCACCCCCGGCGGGGACGCGCCGGCGACGGGTACCGACTTCTCGGCCTGGCAGGGCGTCAACCGGCTCTCCCGGTTCACCCTCAACGCCGACTTCACCATGAACACCGGCAGCCGGGTCGACATCCTCGACGTCCCCGCCGACCGGGGCATGTGCTGCCACGTCGGCGGCGACATCGACTTCGACGCCGCCGGCAACCTCTACCTCTCCACCGGCGACGACACCAACCCGTTCGACTCGGCCGGGTACGCGCCCATCGACGAGCGCACCAACCGCAATCCCGCGTACGACGCGCAGCGCAGCTCGGCCAACACCAACGACCTGCGCGGGAAGATCCTGCGGATCAAGGTGAACGCCAACGGCACGTACTCGATCCCGGCGGGCAACATGTTCGTCGACTCGGACGCGAGGACCCGCCCCGAGATCTACGCGATGGGCTTCCGCAACCCGTTCCGGATGAGCGTCGACCGGGCCACCGGCATCGTCTACGTCGGCGACTACGGCCCGGACGCCGGCACCACCGGCGCCCGGGGCCCCAGCGGCCAGGTCGAGTTCAACCGGATCACCGGGCCCGGCAACTACGGCTGGCCGTACTGCACCGGCACCAACACCGCCACCGAGACGTACGCCGAGTGGGACTTCGCCGCCGGGACCGCCGGGGCCAAGTTCAACTGCGCCGGCGGGCCCACCAACAACTCGTTCCGCAACACCGGCCTGCCCACCCTGCCGGGGGCGAAGCCGGCCTGGATCCGGTACGCCGGCGACGCCGGCACCCCGCCGGAGTTCGGCGGCGGCTCCGAGTCGCCGATGGGCGGCCCCGTCTACCGGTACGACGCCGCGCTGAACTCCGCCACCAAGTTCCCGCAGTCCTTCGACGGGCAGTTCTTCGCCGGCGAACTCGGCCGGGGCTGGGTCAAGCCGATCCACCTCAACGCCGACGGCAGCCCGGGTGGCATCGACACGTTCCCGTGGAACGGCAAGCAGATCATGGACATGGCGTTCGGGCCCGAGGGCGCGCTCTACATCCTCGACTACGGCACCGGCTACTTCAACGGCGACGCCAACTCGGCGCTCTACCGCTACGACTACATCGCCGGCGGCAACCGGGCGCCGACCGCCGTCGCCGCGGCCGACAAGACCTCCGGCGCGGCCCCGCTGACCGTGAACTTCTCCTCGGCCGGATCCAGCGACCCCGACGGCGGGGCGCTCACCTACTCCTGGGCCTTCGGCGACGGCACCACCTCGACAGCGGCCAACCCCAGCAAGACGTACACCGCCAACGGCACCTACCAGGTCACGCTGACCGTCCGCGACCCGCAGGGCGCCACCGGCACGGCGAACGTGCAGATCGGGGTCGGCAACACCGCGCCCACGGTCACCATCAACAGCCCGGCCAACGGCAAGCTGTTCAGCTACGGCGACACCGTGCCGTTCAGCATCACCGTGACCGACCCCGAGGACGCCGCCATCGACTGCACCAAGGTCAAGATGACGTACGTGCTGGGCCACGACAACCACGGCCACCAGATCACCTCGAAGAACGGCTGCTCGGGCTCGATCACCATCCCGGTCGACGGTGAACACGACGACGCGGCGAACATCTTCGCCATCTTCGACGCCGAGTACACCGACGCCGGCGGGCTGACCACGCACAAGCAGCACACCCTCCAGCCGCGCAAGCGCCAGGCGGAGCACTTCAAGACCTCCTCCGGCGTCGGGACCTTCGACAAGGCCACCGCCGAGGGCGGCAAGACCGTCGGCGACATCAACAACGGCGACTGGATCGCGTTCGAGCCGTACCGGATCGACAACGTCACCTCGTTCAGCGCCCGGGTCTCCTCCGCCGGCGCCGGCGGCACCCTCCAGGTGCGCCTCGGCTCGCCCACCGGCACCGTGCTCGGCTCCGCGACCGTTCCCGTCACCGGCGCCTGGGACACGTTCACCACGGTCAGCGGCAGCGTCTCCGGGGCGCCGGCCAGCACCGGCACGCTCTACCTCACCTTCGCCGGAACGGGCACCGGCGCGCTCTACGACGTGGACACGTTCGCCTTCACCACCGGCGCGGCGGGGGTCCGCACCGGGCCGGTCGTCGGCCTCGGCGGCAAGTGCCTGGACGTGCGCAACGCGGCCACGGACGACGGCACCCAGATCCAGATCCACGGCTGCAACGGCTCCGCGGCGCAGGCGTGGACGGTGACGCCGAACTCGACCGTGAAGGCGCTGGGCAAGTGCCTGGACATCTCCGGCGGCGCGTCCGCCGACGGCACGAAGATCCAGCTGTACGGGTGCAACGGCACCGGTGCGCAGAACTGGTCGGCCCAGGCGGACGGCACCCTGAAGAACCCGCAGACGGGCAAGTGCCTGGACGTCTCGGGCAACAACCCGGCGGACGGCCAGGCCGTGCACCTGTGGACCTGCCACACCGGCGCCAACCAGAAGTGGACCCTGCCCTGACCTGGGGCGGGGAGGGGCCGCCGCGCCCCTCCCCGCCCCGGCAGGGCCCCTCGACAGCCCCGGCATTGGAGAGCGACATGCGCAGACTCCTCCGACCCCTCCTCGGCGCGGCCACCGCCGTCCTCGCCGTCCTCGCCTGCACCACCCCGGCCAACCCGGCCAGCGCCGCCGACGCCCCGTACGACGTGCTGGTCTTCTCCAAGACCGCCGGCTTCCGGCACGACTCCATCGCGGTCGGCACCCAGGCCATCCGCGACCTCGGCGCGGCCAACAACTTCACCGTCACCGCCACGGAGGACGCCGGCCAGTTCACCACCGCCAACCTGTCCCGGTTCGAGGCGGTGGTCTTCCTCAACACCACCGGCGACGTGCTCGACGCCGCCCAGCAGGGCGCCTTCGAGTCGTACATCGGCTCCGGCGGCGGGTACGTCGGGGTGCACGCCGCCGCCGACACCGAGTACGGCTGGTCCTTCTACGGCAACCTGGTCGGGGCGTACTTCGCCTCGCACCCGCACATCCAGCAGGCGGGCGTCAAGGCGGAGAACCGGGCGCACCCGGCCACCGCGCACCTGCCGCAGACCTGGACCCGCACCGACGAGTGGTACAACTACCAGACCAACGCGCGCTCCACCGCCCGGGTGCTGGCCACCCTCGACGAGTCGTCCTACACCGGCGGCTCGATGGGCGCCGACCACCCGCACTCCTGGTGCAAGACCTACAGCGGCGGCCGGGCCTTCTACACCGGCGGCGGGCACACCCAGGCGTCGTACGCCGAGCCGGCGTTCCGGGCCCACCTGCTCGGCGGCATCCGGTACGCGGCCGGCCGGGCCAAGGCGGACTGCCGGCCCGAGACCGGATACACCGCGCTCTACAACGGCTCGACCACCGGCTGGTCGCAGGCCGGGCCGGGCAGCTTCAGCAACGCCGACGCCACCCTCACCTCGGTCGGCGGGATGGGCCTCCACTGGTACAGCGCGAAGCAGTTCACCAACTACTCGCTCAAGCTGGACTGGCGGCTCGCCGGCGACGACAACTCCGGCGTCTTCATCGGCTTCCCGCCGTCGAGCGACCCCTGGTCGGCCGTGAACAACGGTTACGAGGTGCAGATCGACGCCACCGACGCGGCCGACCGGACCACCGGCGCCGTCTACACCTTCAAGTCCGCCGACATCGCCGCCCGCGACGCGGCGCTGAACCCGCCGGGGGAGTGGAACACCTACGAGCTGCTCGTCGAGGGCGAACGGCTCCAGGTCTTCCTGAACGGGGTGAAGATCAACGACTTCACCAACACCGACCCGGTCCGCTCGCTCGCCGGCCACATCGGGCTCCAGAACCACGGCACCGGCGACGACGCGTCGTTCCGCAACATCCGGATCAAGGAACTCGGCGTGAACCCGCCGGTCGGGAACACCGTCCAGGCCGAGGCGTTCAGCTCGTCCTCCGGGGTCTCCCCGTTCACCAAGGCCGGTGCCAACGGCGGCCAGACCCTCGGCCACATCGACCCGGGAGACTGGGCGGCGTACGCCGGGGTGGACCTGACCGGCGCGACGTCGCTGCGGGCGCGGGTCGTCTCGGGCGGGCCGGGCGGCACCATCCAGGTGCGCACCGGTTCCCCGACCGGCACCGTGCTCGGCTCGGTCGCGGTGCCGAACACGGGCAGCTGGACCACCTTCGCCGACGTCACGGGCGCCCTGTCCGGGGTGCCGTCCGGCACCACCACGCTCTACCTGACCTTCACGGGATCGGGCTCCGGGCTCTTCGACGTGGACGACTTCACCCTGGTGAAGGGGGGCGGCGGTACCGGAGCCGGCCCGATCCGCGGCCTCGGCGGCAAGTGCCTGGACGTGCGTAACAGCGGCACCGCCGACGGCACCCAGATCCAGATCCAGGGCTGCAACGGCTCGGCCGCGCAGAACTGGACGGTGACGCCGAACTCGACGATCCGGGCGCTGGGCAAGTGCCTGGACGTCTCCGGCGGCGGTTCGGCCGACGGCACGAAGATCCAGCTGTGGACCTGCAACGGCACCGGCGCGCAGAACTGGTCCGCCCAGGCCGACGGCACCGTACGCAACCCGCAGTCGGGCAAGTGCCTGGACGTCTCCGGCAACAACCCGGCCGACGGCCAGGCCGTGCACCTCTGGACCTGTACGGCAGCCGCCAACCAGAAGTGGACCCTCCCCTGACCCACCCCTGACCCCCGCCCCCCCGCCCCCGCCCCCCCCGCCCCCGCTCTCCCCGCCCCCCGCTCTCCCCGCCGATCTTGCACTTGCTGCCCCGGCAAACGGGGCAGAGTCCCCGATCGAGGGGCCGGAAATGCAAGATCGCGGGGCGGGGCGGCGGGCGGCGGGGGCGGGGGCGGGAGCGGGAGCGGGGAGCGGGGTGGGGGGTGGGAGGTTTGCGGGTGGGGGTTTCGTGGGGCGGGTGGCGGTCCTAGAGTGGGGGCGGCGACCGTGGCGGTTGCCGGTGACCCGGCGGGAGGCGCAACCCGGCGGGCCCAGGTGCCCACGCGCACCCACCGGTGGCCCGCCGTGACTCGCCGCGCACCGGCCCGGCCGGTCGTCCTCGCCCCGGTCACGCACCCACGGAATCCCCATCAGCACAGGGGAGAAGCACCATGGCGCGACCCATCACGCTCTTCACCGGCCAGTGGGCCGATCTGCCGTTCGACGAGGTCTGCCGGCTCGCCTCCGAGTGGGGCTACGACGGGCTGGAGATCGCCTGCTGGGGCGATCACTTCGAGGTCGACAGGGCGCTCGCGGACGACTCGTACGTCGAGCGGAAGCGGGAGACCCTGGCGAAGCACAACCTGCGGGTCTTCGCGATCTCCAACCACCTGGTCGGCCAGGCCGTCTGCGACCACCCGATCGACGAGCGGCACCAGGGCATCCTGCCGGCCCGGATCTGGGGCGACGGCGAGCCCGAGGGGGTACGCCGGCGGGCCGCCGAGGAGATGAAGGACACCGCCCGGGCGGCGGCGAAGCTCGGGGTACGGACCGTCGTCGGGTTCACCGGATCATCGATCTGGCACACGCTGGCGATGTTCCCGCCGGTGCCGCCGTCGATGATCGAGCGGGGCTACCAGGACTTCGCCGACCGGTGGAACCCGATCCTCGACGTCTTCGACTCCGTGGGGGTGCGGTTCGCCCACGAGGTGCACCCGAGCGAGATCGCGTACGACTACTGGACGACGAAGCGGGCGCTGGAGGCCGTCGGAAACCGTCCCGCCTTCGGGCTCAACTGGGATCCCTCGCACTTCGTCTGGCAGGAGCTGGACCCGGTGAACTTCATCTTCGACTTCGCCGACCGGATCTACCACGTCGACTGCAAGGACGCGAAGGTACGCACCGGCGACGGGCGGCGTGGCCGGCTCGCCTCGCACCTGCCCTGGGCGGACATGCGGCGCGGCTGGGACTTCGTCTCCACCGGCCACGGCGACGTGCCCTGGGAGGACTGCTTCCGCGCGTTGAACGCGATCGGCTACGCCGGCCCGATCTCGATCGAGTGGGAGGACGCCGGGATGGATCGCCTCGTCGGTGCGCCCGAGGCGTTGCAGTTCGTACGCCGGCTCGCCTTCGACGCCCCGGCGGCGGCCTTCGACGCCGCGTTCAGCAGCAAGGACTGACCGGGGCCGTAAGCCGGTCACCGTGCCGAATGCGGATTCCTGGCCGGGATCCGACACACACGGGCGGGCTGGTCGCCGTACGGCGACCAGCCCGCCCGAAGGGTGTGATCAGAGGGTGCTGCCGTTGGTGCCCGAGCCGGACGGCTTGCTGCGCGGCGTGCCGGTGGCCGACGACCCGGGGGTCGAGGCCGTGCCCGACGACCCGGTGGCGTTCTTGGCGCCCACCGTGGCCGGCGTGGCCGGCGTGCCGGCGAAAGCGTCGTCGGCGGCGGTCAGCTCCTGCTTCTGCCCGTTGGTGTTCAGCTTCTCGCCCAGCTTCGACTGGCCGAGCTTGTCCTTGCCCTCGCTGTAGAGACGGGTCGCCTGGGCCTGCGCGACACCGGCCGCCTCCTGGACGGTCGGGTGGTCGAGCACCTTGCGGCCCCGGATCACCAGCTCCTCGTACTTCTCCCGACCGGCACGGGCGCCCAGGACGAATCCCGCAGCCAGCCCGCCAAGGAACATCATCTTTCCGCGCATGGCGGCTCCTTCCGTACCTGACGCGCCGTCGTCCGGCGGCATACCCCGCCGGAGGCGACCAAATCGCGCCTGCGTTCTCTGTCCGCAGCTAACTACCCATCCTGCTCTCCGGTCATGCCTCCTTGTGCCGTGATGACGATTTATCCGGGTTTAGTGTCGTCTGGAGAGGGCGCGGATCTCAGCGGTAACCCCCTGGACCAACACCCCCCGGAATCCTGTACGCTTGTCCCCGTCGCACGGCGCGGAAAGATCGGCGCCGGGACGACACAACGGTCCCCCGTAGCTCAATTGGCAGAGCAGCCGGCTGTTAACCGGCAGGTTTTTGGTTCGAGTCCAAACGGGGGAGCTTCCACACCTCACGCCCGCCGGCCCCGCCGGCGGGCGTTCGCCGTTTCCGCCGGCCGATCCGTGCCTGCCACCCCTTCCGGGGTGCGCGCGAACCGGGGGCCGGTCCGCCGCCTCGTCGCGCGCCGCCTCGCCGCGGCGTGCCGCGTACCTGGCGCGCCCGACACCGGGCCGCGCCCGGAGAGTTCCGGACGCCACGCGACGCTCGCACGCTGTTATCCTCGCGTTGCCCATCGTGCTGCCGTCGGCGGCGGTGTCGACGGGCGACGGTGTCGTTTCGCGCTCGCCTGTGCCTGATCGGTCGCGATAAGATCCGGCGCGCGGTGTTGGGGCGGTAGCTCAGCCGGTTAGAGCAGGGGACTCATAATCCCTCGGTCGCGGGTTCGAGCCCCGCCCGCCCCACCAGGCCAGATCCGGGTGCAGCGGCCCGTGCGGTGACGTGGCTCGACGCAGCCGGAGACCCGATCCGGACAATCGTCGAGAGTGGACGCTCCTGGCCGCGCGACCGACTGGTCGCCCTCCCCGATTGGCCGGTGTCCGTACGCTGCCTGGTGTGGCGGAGGACGAGGTGGTCTTGCGGCTCACGCGCGACGAGGCGCTGGTGCTGTTCGAGTGGCTGTACCGCACCGACGCCGCGACCGACGACTTCGCCGACCTGGTCGAGGACCAGGCGGAGCAACGGGTCCTGTGGAATCTGACCTGCCTGCTGGAGCGGGAGCTGGTCGAGCCGTTCTCGCCGCGGTACACCGAGCTCGTCGAGCGGGCACGGGCGCGGCTGCGCGACGAGGTCTCCTGACCGCGGGCCGGCGACCCGCTCGTCCCGTCGGGCGCGGGGCACCGCCACGGCCACCCCCCGGTCGGCGTGGCCGTCGCCCGCCGAGCGTCAGCGCGTACCGGGCCGGCCAAGCTTCCCGCGGGTCGCCGGCGTCACCCCGGCCGCGCACCGCCGCCGGTTCCGCGGCCGGTAGGTGCAGGGTTCAGCGGTACGGCCGGAACGGCCGTGCGGACCGGCGTCAGCCGGCCATCGCCGCGGCGCGGCGGCTCAACTCCTCGACGCGGTCGACGAGCCCGTCCACGGCGGCCCCGTCGTCGGTGTCCAGCGTCGCGATGCGGTCGAGCAGGGCGGCGTAGTCGGACGCCAGCGCCAGGTACCTGCGACCGAACGCCTCCTCGGCGCCGCCGACGTGGGCGTGGCGCTCCGCCCTGGCGTACCGCTGGTCCAGGTCGATGATCTGCTGGGCCAGCACGGCGGCGGCGGCGCTGAGCGCGCTGCGGGCGTCGGCGTTCCCGTCGCGGCGGCGGCGACGGGCGTCCGCGAGCCGGCCCGCGCGGCGGCCACCGACGTAGAGCGCCGCCGCCCCGGCGACGACGGCGACGATCGCCGCGGCCGCGAGCAGGAAGCGGGGCAGCGACGGGCTGATCGTCCGCGCGCCGTCGGGAACGGTGCCGGCCTTCACCAGCAGGTCGTAGTTGACGGTGACGACCTTCAGCGCCTCCAGGGGGCGGTCGGCGAAGGTGTCGACGCCCCGGCCGACGGTCATCTCCGCCACGGCCGCCCGACCGAAGTTCTCGTCGTCACGCCCGGGTAGCAGCGCGCACCCGTAGGTGTCGTACTCGTCGCCGTCGCGGCTCATCACCAGCACGACGGTCCCGTCGGCGGCGCGCTCGACCTGGCGGCAGCCCTGCCTGAGGTCGGCGCCCGGCTCCAGCATCAGCACCACCAGCCGGCGGTTGCCGATGATCCGTTCGGCCGCCGCGCGGTCCAGCTCGACGCCCGGCGCGACGTACACGGACGAGGCGCGCACCTGCCGGGCGACCGGACCGTCCAGCGCCCCGCCGGTCCACAACGCCCAGCCGGCCAGCACCAGGCAGGCCAGGACGGCGATGCCGAACGGCGTGCCGAACAGGTCACCGAGCCGACGTCGTACGGACGGGTTCACGACAGCCTGCCCCGGAGGTAGAGGTCCGGGCGGTAGCTGGCGATCCCCAGCGTCCGGGCGGCGTCGTCCAGCTCCTCGGCCGCCTCGTTGAACAACGTACGCGCGTGGTGGTCCGGCAGCTCCTCGTCCAGCGCGGCGCGGGCGGCCTGGAGCTTGACGATGCCCCGGGTCAGCGCCGGGTCGCTGCGGGCGTCGGTGAGCAGGGACATCTCCACGGCGAGCGCGGTGAGACCGGCCAACCGGGCGGGCGTGCCACCCCGCCCGGGGTCGCCCCGCCGGATTCCCAGGCCGTCCGGCCGGCGCAGCGACCGGACCGAGAGGATCAGGAACGTCGCCACGCAGCCCGCGAAGAGCCACGGCAGGGCGGGCAGCGCCACCCGCAGCGGGTCGATCGGCCGGTACGGCAGCGGACGGTCGAACAGCCCCGAGTAGCGCAGGTCGGTGACCCGGTTCAGGTATGCCGTCAGCACGTTGCCCTGGGGGTAGTCGTAGCGGCTCAGCCGGTCGCCGAACTGGCCGTAGAAACTCGCCCCGGCCAGCTCCGCGAAGTCGTCGGCCGCCGGCCCGTGGTACTCGATCCAGAGGCCGTACATCACGACGATCGGCGTGCCCGGGAACAGCTCGGCCAGCGCCGGCCCGTACCGGGGCACCGGCTCGCCGAACGGCTGCGCGGGCAGCGCCACATACCGGGCGCCGTCGCCGAAGGCGTTGCGCGCGGCGTCACCGGGGACGCCGGTCAGCGTGGCGCCGGCGCCGAGGTGCAGGCCGGTGGCCCGCAGGTCGGCGGCAACGGCGGTTAGCTCCCGCTCGGTCGGGTCACGCCACCGCAGCTCGTCGTGCTCGGGCGGGTCGGGCGCGTCCCGCAGCGCGGCGATCAGCCCCACCAGCAGGCCTGTCACGTCGGCGGTGGCGAACTGGGCGCGCCAGCCGGGCAGGGTGTCGGGCACGGCCTGGTAGATGCCGCCGCTGACCTCGGTGCCGATCACCCGGACGGTCGCGTTCTTCACGTCCCGCACCCGTTTGCGTTCGTCCTCGTCGAGCCCGGGCGGCGCGACCAGGATGCGGACGGGTTGGTCGCCGGCGGCCTCGCGGACGCGCTGCTCGTTCCAGCGCGCGGTCGAGCCGGGCAGCCGCACCACGGGCTCGGCGGCCACCAGCGCGGTCATCTCGGCCACCGAGGGCACGCCCGCGTCGCTCAGCTCACCCGCCGAGCCCTCGTCGATCTTCGCCGTGGCGGCCGGCGACCGGCCGTAGCTGACGTCGACGCTCTGCCGCTGGGCGAGCAGGAAGACCACCAGGACGACGACGGCGATGCCGAGGAGCGCCCAGCGCAGCAGCTCGCGGCCATGGTGTCGACGGGGGGTCACTGGTGCGTCCGCCACAACCGGTCGGCCTCCCTCGCGTGTTCCGCCGCCGCCCGGGCGGCGGACGCCCCGCCGCGCCCGGCGGCGATCGCCTCGGCGTGGGCCAGCAACCGCTCGGCCTCCGGCACCCGGGTCGTCACCGCGTCCCGGCTGACGGCCGCGCTGTCGATGGCCGCGCGGGCGGTGGACCAGGCGGTCCGCTGCTCCCGCCCCCGCGCCCGCCACCGGGGCAGCAGGGTCGTCGCGAAGCCCGCGCCCACCAGCAGGACGCCGCCGACCAACCAGACGAGGAGGGTGTGGGACATGCGCTCCAACCATCGAACGAGGGGTACGGGGGTGCGCTCGGGAGCTGTCGGGGCTGGCAGGGGTACGACCGAGTCTGGCTGATCGAGTCGAACCGCTGCGTACCGGCCCCACCGGCCGTGGCCTGCCGCCGGCCCGCCACGCGGCGTGCGTCGTATCGTTTCCGCGTGGCGCACCCGGTCTGGGCGGACGGCAGGGCCTACGAGGCGTACGTGGGCCGGTGGAGCCGCCCCGTCGCCAGGGAGTTCCTGCGCTGGCTGGCCGCGCCGCCGGGCGCGCGCTGGCTCGACGTGGGCTGCGGTACGGGCGCGCTCACGTCGACCGTGCTGGCGCTGGCCGATCCGACGCACGTCGCGGCCGTCGACAGCTCGCCGGGCTTCGTGGCGTACGCCCGCGCGGCGGTCCCCGACGCGCGGGCGGGATTCCACGTCGGCGACGCCCGGGCGCTGCCGCTGCCCGACCGCTGCGTCGACATCGTGGTCAGCGGCCTGGCGGTCAACTTCGTGCCCGAGCCGGCGCGCGCCGTCGCCGAGTTCGTCCGGGTCGTCCGGCCGGGCGGGGTGGCCGCCGCCTACGTCTGGGACTACGCCGGGGGCATGTCGCTGCTGCGTCACTTCTGGGACGCCGCCGCCCTGCTGGACCCCGCCGTGGCCGAGCGGGACGAGGGTCGCCGGTTCGCGGTGTGCGACCCGGACTCCCTGCGCGGGATGTGGACCGACGCGGGGCTGACGGCGGTGGCGGTCCGGCCCGTCGACGTGCCCACGGTGTTCGCGGACGTCGACGACTACTGGACCCCGTTCCTCGGCGGTCAGGGCCCCGCCCCGACATACGTCGCGTCCCTGGCGGCGCCGGACCGCGTCCGCCTGCGCGACCTGCTGTCGGCCCGACTGCCGGTGTCGCCGGACGGGTCGGTCCGGCTCACCGCCAGGGCCTGGGCGGTTCGCGGCACGGCGCCGGCCTGAACACCGCCGGTCCGGTCAGCGGCGGCTCTTCGGCAGGTCGAACTGGTCGGCGGCCTTGCAGTCCCGTGGGCCGCCGACCGCGCCGGGTCCGACCCGGTCCAGCGCCGCGCGGGCCCGCACCCGGCCGAGGTTCCAGCCGTGCCAGGGGTCCGGCTCGGCGAGGTCGTCGGCGATCCAGCTCAGCGTGCAGCGGCGCACCGGATCGGGCAGGCCGGCCAGGGCCGGCGTCGCGTCCGCCGAGAGCGCCCGCAGGTACCAGGCGTCGATCTTCCCCGTCTGCTCGTACCGGGCGATGTTGCGGCGGGCGGCGTAGTCCTCCGGGTTGAGCACGGCCAGGCCCAGCAGCATCGCCACGGCGAGCGCCACCGTCGTGCCGGGGATCCAGGCCCCGCGCCAGCGGAGCCCGGCCAGCAGGATCATCAGGAAGACGGTGCCGAGCAGCAGCTCGAACGCCATCACGAAGAGCCGCTCGCCGGTGAAGCTGTAGACCTTCTGGTACGTGTACATCCGCGACAGCGCGGACACCACGATGACGAAGCCGAGGGCGCTGAGCAGACCGAGCAGGACCCGCAGCAGCAGGCGCTCGGCCGCCCGGTCGCGCCGCGCCCAGCGGGCCACCCCGCCCAGTACCGCCAGCGTCAGCATGGTGACGACGACGAGCTGCCAGAACCCGCTGCGTGCGTACTCGGCGTAGCTGAGGCCGGCGGTGCGCAGCACGTGTCGCTGCCCGCCGAACAGGACGGTGAACTGCACCGCCACGAAGCCGCCGAACAGCAGCGTCAGCGCGCTGATGACCGGCGCCCACTCGACGAGACCGAGGCGGCGGGCGCCGGGCCGGTCCACCGTCGACAGGTCGGGAGGCGCGGCCAGCGTGTAGAGGGCGGCGACCGCACAGAGCCCGCCCACGGCGGCCAGGAAGACCCAGCGGAGGACCCTGCCCACGTTGAACTCGGGGATCACCTCATCCAGCACCACCGAGAAGGCGCCGTCCGCCGACGACAGCAGCGCGCCGAAGACGATCAGCGCGAGCAGGGTGACCGCGGCCGACCCGACGACGCGACCGACCAGCCCCGGGTTGGCCGGGGCGTGCAGGTGCCCGCGTACCCACGGCAGCCCTCGCAACGCCGCGAACGGCGCCGCCACCAGGCTGAACAGGATCGAGCGGACGAGCCGTCCGCCCACGATCGCCAGGGTCGCGCAGCCGAGCGCGCCGAGCACGCAGAACGTCACCAGCCACCAGGCGTTGCGGAAGGCCAGAACCGACAGCAGCGCCAGGGCCGCCACCGCCCAGCCGGTGCGGATCCGCCGGTCGGCGCGCGCCAGTTCCGCGCCCGTGCGCCGGGCCGCGAGGACCACCGCGACGGTCAGCACGAGCCAGCCCAGGAGCCAGCCGATGCCGGTGCGGCCCAGCGGTACGAGGAACGCCAGCCCCAGCGCCCCGGCGGCGACGGCCGCCGGGACGGCCCGGTCCCGCGCGGACGCGGGCCCCGGCCACCGGGTCTCGAGGAACGTCGGCGGGGTCGGCAGCGGCTGGTACGCCCGGTAGGGCATCGGCGTGCCGGGCCGGTCCGGGTAGGGCAACGGCATGCCGGCCACCGGTGGGCCGACCCGATCCCGCGGGGCGGTGCCGGCCGGCGCACCAGTGGCGCCCGGCGCCGCGCCGCGCTCGGGCGGTGGGGCCGGCGCCGCGCTGTCGGCCGGCGCTTCGGCGGTGGTGGACGACGCTTCGGCGGTCTCCGTCGCCGCCCCGCCGCCGGCGGGCGCCGGCGGGCTGTCGGCGGGGTCGGCCTCGGCTGCCGGCGTCCCGGCCGGCGGAGCAGCGGCGGCGGGCGGCTGCGTGGGGAGGCTGGCCGGCTGCGTCGGTATCGTGACGGCCGGGACCGGCGTCCCCGCCGGGGGCCCGGTCGCCGGGGCCGGCGTCGTCGCTTCGGCGGCGGGCACCAGCGGGATGAACACGGCGTAGCCGCGCGTGCCCGCCGGGATGCTGACGGGGATCGCCCAGGCCGGCGTCCCCTCCGCCCCGGGCCAGACCATGGTGGGCGGTGCCCCCTCGGTGGGCGGCATGACGAGCAGGTACGGCGTCGCCGGCCCCGGGTCGGCGCCTCCGGGCGCCTCGGCGTCACCTGGGGATCCCGGCACCGGTGGTGGCTGGGTCACGGGACCCTCCTTGATCGATTGGTCCGCACACTGTACGGCCGACTCCGCCCCGGCCGCCGCCCGGCGGGGCCGCGAGCCGCCGCCGTCGTACGCGGGCAGCTCCAGCCGGACGGACGTCCCCGGTGCGACGTCCCGGGGGCGGCCGTCACAGGGCGCGCACCCGCGAGCGATCCTCGGTAACGTGCTCGTCCATGGCCAGCGGCGCATCCCCCGGCGACTGGTGGGAGGTCCCGCCCCCGTGCCAGGTCAGCCACCTGCCCGGCGTCGACGCCGAGCTGCTCCAGGTGGCCCTTGACCCGGCACCGGCCGCCGCCCCGGTGGTCGTGCGGTACCGCGTACCGGCGCACGGCGGCTTCCCCGACCTGCTGGCCGCCGTCCTCGACGAACTGGACGACGCGGCGGTGCGGATGTTTCCCCGCTGGCTGCCCGGTGCCGAGCGGCTCGACGGGGCCGGCACGCTCGGCGCGGCGGCGGCGCGGGCCCTGGCGGTGCGGACCGCCGCGCGCTCCGCGCACTTCGGCCCGTTCCTGCTCGACCTCGTCGAGCACGCGCTGCGCGGCGGGGACCGGCCGCGTCGGCCGCGCTTCCCGGCGGAGGTACGTGCCGTCGGCCTGGCCCGCGTCATCGCCGCCGCTTACGGCCGGGACGGCTGTGTCCTGCTGGTCGGCCTGACCGACGGGCTGACGGCGGACGGGGAGCGGGCGCTGGTCGCCGTCGCGGAGTGGCTGGTACGGCACGGCCGCTTCACCGTGTGGCTGACCGGGCGGCCGCTGCGCGCCGTGGACCGGGTCCGCTCGGTCGCGCTCCCGCTGCCGCCGCGACTGGCCGAGCTGGCCGGGCTGGAGGGTCGGGTTCCCGACACCGCCCGCGAATCCGCGCCCCTGGCGCTGACGTTCCCGCCGCTGTCCGGGGTGCCGCGCGGCGACAGCGCCGCCGAGCAGGCCCTGGAGCGGGCGCTGGCACCGCACGGATGGGCCCGGGGCCGGCGGTGGAACCACACCTACGAGCGGCACCGGCTCGGGCAGCCCTACCGGCTGGATCTCTTTTGGCCCGATGAGGGTCTTGCGGTCGAGGTGGACGGCCCGGAACATCGGGGGCGAATCAGTTTCGCCAACGACCGGCAGCGGGACGTGCGGCTGCAACTCCTCGGGCTGGACGTGCTCCGGTTCACCAACGAGCAGGTGCTGTCGGACGTCCAGTCCGTGGTCGGCGACATCCGACAACTGCTCATCCGGCGTCGCGTGGCCGACGCGCGTTCCCAGGGAGAAGAGAAACCATGACGGGCACGGTGGACGTCCCCAACCTGACGCCCAACCAGATCAACGCGCTGGTGGTGCTCATGGTGGAGGCCCGCGAGCTGACCAACTCCGAACTCAAGGAGCTGGCCGGCTTCACGCTGACCGGTCCGGACAACGCCAAGCTCGTCCGGCTGGGCCTCGTCGAGACCGACCGGTCGCACCGCCCCTTCTCCCACCAGCTGACCGACGAGGGGTGGCGGGTGGTGCGGCAGCTGCACGCCAGCACCCCGCCCAGTTCGGGTCGCTCGGCCACCCGCTCGCTGTTCACCCTGCTGTCCAACCTGCACCGCTCGCTGGACCGGCTGCGGCTCAGCCACGCCGACTTCTTCGCCCGCCCGGCCGCCCCGGCGGCGGTCAGGGACCAGAACGACGTGGAGGGGCAGATCCGCGCGGCCTACCACGAGCTGGCCCGGCGGCCGGGTGCCTGGGTGGGGCTCGCCGACCTGCGTGACCGCCTCGGCGCCCAGGACCGGGGGACGGTCGACGCGACGCTGCGCGAGATGGTCCGTCAGGACGGCGTCCGGATCATCCCCGTCGCCAACACCAAGTCGCTCGCCGCGCGGGACCGGGCGGCGGCCGTGCGCATCGGGGACGAGGAGAACCACGCCCTGGCGATCGGCCCGGCATGATCGCAGCGGACGCACGGGCCGCCCTGGAGGCGGTCAGCCTCAACCCGGCGGTCACCCCCGACGACGTGTGGCGGCCCAGCCCGCACGACGTGCCGGAGCTGCACGAGAGGGTGGTCGCGGAGATCCTGCGGGGCGTCGGCAGGGCCCGCACCGACGACACCACCGTCCCCCTCGGGGTGGCCGTGCAGGGGCGTGCCGGCGCCGGCAAGACGCACCTGCTCGGCGCGGTGCGGGACCGGATCCAACGCGACGGCGGCTACTTCTTCCTGGTCGACATGGTCAACGGGAAGACGTTCTGGGAGAGCGTGGCACTGGCCCTCGTCGAGGGGATGGGCCGCGACGCGATCGGCTGGGGTACCCAGCTGCGCACGTTCCTGCGTCGCCTCACCGCCCAGCTCGGCATCCCGGCGGAGGTGCGCGACGCGGTCGCCGGCACGGAGCCCGTCAGCCGGGAACACCTGGACACCTTCGTCCGGGCCCTGCGTACGCACCACCGCGAGGTCGGCCGGGACTGCCAGGACACCGCCCGGGCGCTGGCCCTGCACGGCGCGCTGGACTTCGAGGCCCAGGACGTCGGCTACGCCCACCTGATCTCCGAGCCGGGCGACCCGGCCGGCCGTACGGCGTGGGGGCTGACCCCGGCGATCCGCAGCCCGCAGCAGATCGTCCAGGACGTCTCCCGGCTGATGGCGCTGACGCTCGACCCGACGGTCATCGCCGTCGACCAGCTCGACACGCTCTTCGCCCAGACCAGCACCGCCATGTTCGACCGTTACGCCGGCCTGGAGGACGCCCAGGCGAAGGTGGTGGGGCCCATCGCCGACGGGCTGCTCAAGCTGCGTGACGTCACCCGCCGGACGCTGGTCGTGGTGTCCTGCCTGCCGGACACCTGGGAGCTGCTGACCAGGAGCGCGCCCACCCCCGTGGGCGACCGGTTCCGCCGGTCGACCCTGCCCGACCGGATTCCCACCGCCGGGATCGGCCGGGCGATCGTCGCCAAGCGCTTCGCCGCCGCCTTCGCCGGGCCCCGCTTCGCGCCGCCGCACCCGACCTGGCCGATCAGGCCCGAGGCGTTCGCCGACGCGCCGGCGCTGACCCCCCGGGCCCTGCTGCGCCGGGTCGACCGGCACGTCGCCTGGTGCCGCGACCGCGACGAGGTGACCGAACTCGACCGCCTGATCGAGGTCGCCGACCAACCGTCCGGGCCGGTGGAGGCGTCCAAGGTCGCGGCGCACACGGCCGGCGGCGACGGGGAGCTGCGGCGCCTCGACGGCCGCTTCGCCGAACTGGTCGCGGCGGTGGACGTCGCGCCCGCGCTCGATCCGCGCACCGAGGACGAACACATGTCGGCGCTGCTCGCCGCCGGCCTGTCGGCCTGGATCGCCGAGCAGGCACCGACCGGCGCCAGCTACACGTACGACCCGCCGCCGGGCCGCAAGCCGGCGCTGCACGGGCGGTTGGTCGAGGTGCTGGACGAGGCCACCGAGAACGAGGCGCACTGGTGCTTCCGCGCCATCGCCCATCCGAACGCCATCGCGGCGACCGCCCGGGTACGGGCGGCGTGCACGATGGCCGGCCTGGACCGCGAGCTGCCGCAGCGGCGACTGGTGCTGCTGCGCAACGCCCCGTGGCCGACCGGGAGGCGTACGACGGAGGTGCTGGCGGCGTTCGACGCCGCCGGCGGCGTCCGGTGCGGCGTCCCGGAGGCGGACCTGCGGGTGTTCGCCGCGCTTCGCCAGCTGGGCGGTGAACCTCCGTCGCTGCTGCGGGAGTGGCTGCTGGCACGCCGGCCGGCCAGCTCCACCTGGCTGTTCGGGACCATCCTGGGCGACCCCGCCCTCACGCCCCGCGCGCACGCCGGACCGGGCGTCGCCGAGGGCGACCGGGTCCCCGAGCGGGTCGACGCCGGGGACGACCCCCGGATGGACGCGGAAGCCGCCGCGATCCCCCTGGGGTCGACGACCGACGGCGGGCGGCCGTTCGCGGTGGACCTGGAATCGCTGCGCCGGCACACGGTGATCTTCGCCGGCTCCGGATCGGGCAAGACCGTCCTGATCCGACGGCTGGTCGAGGAGTGCGCGCGGCAGGGCGTCTCCTCGATCGTGCTCGACCCCAACAACGACCTCGCCCGGCTGGGCGATCCCTGGCCGGAGCCGCCCGCCGGCTGGGTTTCCGGCGACGCCGAGCGGGCCCGCGAGCACCTCGAGCACACCGAGGTGGTGGTCTGGACGCCCCGGGTGAACGCCGGCCGGCCGCTGAGCTTCCAGCCGCTGCCGGACTTCACCCCCGTACGCGATTCGCCGGACGAGTTCGACCAGGCGATCCGCTCCGCCGTCGAGGCGCTGGCCCCGCGGGCCGGGGTGGACCGGCAGACGAAGGCGGCCCAGCAGGGCAGGGCCGTGCTGACCGAGGCCCTCCAGGCGTACGCGAAGAGCGGCATGGTGGGGCTGCCCGGCTTCACCGAGTTCCTCGCCGAACTGCCCGACGGGGTGAGCCGGCTGGCCCGGGCGGAGAAGCTGGCCGAGGACCTGTCGGAGAGCCTGAAGGCCGCCATGGTCACCGATCCGCTGTTCGGCGGCGCCGGCACCTCGGCCGATCCGGGGCTGCTGCTCACCCCCTCGCCCGGCCGCCGGGCCCGGATCTCCGTGATCAGTTTCGTGGGGCTCGGGTCGGACCAGGAACGGCAGAGCTTCGTCAACCAGTTGCAGATGGCCCTCTTCGCCTGGATCAGGCGGCACCCGGCCGGGGAGCGGCCCCTGGGCGGGCTGTTCGTCATGGACGAGGCACAGACCCTCGCCCCGTCGACCGGGCACACCGCGTGCACGGCCAGCTCGATCGCCCTGGCGTCGCAGGCCCGCAAGTACGGCCTCGGGCTGGTCTTCGCCACCCAGGCGCCGAAGGGCCTGCACAACCAGATCTCCGGCAACGCCACCACGCAGTTCTTCGGGCTGCTCAACGCGCCGGCGCAGATCGACGCGGCCCGCCAGTTGGCGGAGGCGAAGGGCGGGCGGCTGCCCGACATCGGTCTGCTGCACAGCGGCCAGTTCTACGCCGCCGGGGAGGGCTTCCCGTTCGTCAAGGTGGACACCCCGATGTGCCTGACGCACCACCCGAAGACCCCGCTCGGCCCGGAGGAGGTCGTCGCCAGGGCGGGCTCGGCACATCACCGGCCGGAGCGCAACCCCCTCGCCGAGGTGCCCGCCGTCGGGTAGCGGACAGGACGCCGGCGGCCTCCGTGGAGCACTGTTGTAGCAGGTGAGAGGCGTGCGGATGGCCGGGCCGCATCCCATTCCTCGGGTCCGGCGGAGACATCAGCGTCCCCGCCGACGCCATCACCCGGTCCGACCCCGCCACGGCGGCTCCGGCGTAACGCCGCGCCGGCCCCGCCCACGCACCGCGAGGTCGCGCTCAGACACCGTCCCTGGGAGCCAGGGCCGGTGTCGCCTCACCCGAGCGACATCGACGTCCCCACTGCGACAGCCCGGCCGAGCCTCGCGGCTACCGGCGTGACGCGCGCGGCCGGCGAGGCGTACCCGTGACCGGCCCCCGGGCCGCGCCGTCGCGCCCGGCGGCCCGGTCGTCGCCCGACCCGTTCCTCCGCAGCCGGCTCCGCCAAGATCACGGCCGGTCCGGCGACCGAGCACGAGAGAAGCCGCAATGGCCGCTCCCACCGCCACCGCCACGCTCAACGCCTCCATCTACTCACCCGGTGACCAGATGCTCCTGACGGTCACCTACGGTGACGCCGACACCAGGCCGGTGACCGTCACGATCGTGGTCACCGACGCGCAGGGCAACAGCAGCGCCCCGGTGAAGGTCACCGCCGTCATCGACCCCCTCACCCTCGCCGTCGCCGACGACTCCGGGCGCACCTGGACCAGGACGTCGGACAACGGGTCGGTCGCCGTCTACCGGGCGGTGGCGTGATGCCCCGGGTCACCGTCACGGTGCGCGACAACGGCGGGCGGACCGCCGTCGCGACAGCCGACTACACGATCGCGTCGCCCGTGCTGGGCGGCTACTACCTCTCCGGCGGCGCCGACCCCACGGCCGACATGGCCGGCGGGAACTTCCGCTCGCTGACCCAGTACCGCAGCTTCGCCGACGGCTACACCCTCCCCGGCTACCAGCGGCCGTGGCTGGCCACGCTCGCCCGGGCGGGGGTGCGGATGAACATGGTGCTGGAGCTGAAGCACTACGGCGCGCCCCACACCGGGCCGCAGACCTTCACCGTGGACGGCGTGTCGCACACCGTCCCGGCGCCTGCGATGACCATCCAGCAGCGACCGGGGACGACCTGGCCCCGGGCGTACGGCTACGGCCAGGTGCTGGCCGGGCAGTGCGACGGGCTGTTCGCCCGTGCCCTGTCGCAGTACCGCGCCATGGGCTTCGGGGTGAACATCCAGCTCGCCTCGGAACTGGACACCGACCACGAGTTCGGCACCACCGAGTCCGGCGTCGGCTACACCTGGGCGCAGTCGGACGCCCGCGGGGTGCAGGCGATGACGTACGTCGTGGACTGGTTCAGGGCCCGCGCGCTGCCCGCCGGCGCCACCTTCTCGGTGGGGGTGGGCGGCTTCGACCGGGCCTGCTTCCAGCGCATCCACCCGGAGGCGCTGATGGCCAGACTCGACTTCCTCCAGTGGAACGCCTACGCCACCAGCCCCACCCACACGGCGCTGGCCCGGCTGCGTCGGGCGAAGGACTGGGCGGTGGCCGACCTCGGCCCCGTCGCCCTCTCCCGGCCGGTGATCATCGCCGAGTGGGGCGTACGGGTGGCGGAGGTGCCGGACCAGACGGCCTGGATCGCCACCGTGCCGGCCGCCGTCGCCCAGCTCAACGCCGAGCGGGGCCCCCGGATAGCGCGCACCAACTACTTCAACTCCGGCTGGGGCACCCTGTCGCCGAAGCCGGCGGGGCTGGCCGCGCTGAGGCAGGCCTACGCCAGCCGGCCGTACGTCTAGCCGATCCGGGCGGTGCCGGGCGGGTCGGCCGGCACCGCCCCGGCCTCAGTAGGCCAGCTCCACCGGCCGGCCGAGCAGGCGGGCACCGTTGTTGGCCAGCCAGCCCTCGGCCGCCGCCGCGTGCTGGCTGAAGGTGTGGATGTCGCGGAACCGCCGTTGCAGCGGCGACGAGTCCCGGGCGGCGCCCCCGCCGCCCGCCCGGTAGCAGGTGTCGACCGCGGCGGCGGCCCGCTCGGTCACCCAGGGCAGGGCGGCGGAGATCCGCGGGTGCAGCGCCGGGATCGCCGCCGGGTCGGTGGCGCAGGCCGCCCAGAGCTCGTCGGCCAGGTCGCGCAGCAGCGCCCGGGCCGCGCGTACGTCCAGGTCGGCGCGGCCGAGCTGGAGGCGGAAGGCGGGCGAGTCGGCGAGCGACTGCCGGGCGTAGAGCCGCTGCCGGCCGCCGTCGAGCAGCGACACCATGTCGTCCAGCGCCCCCTGCGCGATGCCGACGGCCACGGCGCCGAGGTGCAGGACGAAGTGGACCAGCGGCGCCACGTAACCCGGCCCCGGTACGCAGGGCACGCCGGTGAACAGGTCGAAGCTCTCCTCCGTCGGGCAGAAGGCGTCCGTCACCTCGACGTCGTGGCTGCCGGTGCCGCGCAGGCCGAGCGCGTGCCAGGTGTCGTGCACGGTGACCCGGGAGGCGGGGAAGAGCATCGAGCGCATCCGCGGCGCAGCACCCGCCGCCTCGCCGCCGTCGGCCAGCACGCAGTTGCCGAAGATCCAGTCGGCGTGCCGGGAGCCGCTGGCGAACGCCCACCGGCCGGTGACCCGGAACCCGCCGTCGGTCGGCTCGGCCCGCCCCTGCGGCGCGAACCCGCCGCCCACCACCACGTCCGGCCCGTCGGCGTAGATCTCGTCGAACCGGTCGCGGGGCAGCATCGCCAGCAGGTGGGGTGTCTCGGCGCCGATCATCACCGTCCAGCCGGTCGAGCCGTCGGCGCGGGCCAGGCGCTCCAGCACCCGCAGGCCGGTGCGCGGGTCCGCCTCGTACCCGCCGTGGCTGCGGGGGACGAACATCCGGAAGCAGCCCGCGCCGCGCAACCCGTCGAGCAGGTCGGCGGGGAGCCCGCGGGCCGCCTCGATCTCCCCGGCCCGGCGGGACACCTCCGGGAGCAGGCCGTCCACCGCCCCGATCAGCCGGTCCCGGTGCTGGTCCTCCACAAGTTCCCCCTCGCCTCGTCGTCCGCCCTCCACTCTGGACGCGCGGCAGGCCCGGGGGCCAGCGACGCCGCTATCGGATGCTTGCCACTCGACCGGGCGGTCGCCCGTCCCGCGCGCCACCGGGACGGGCCGGACCGGCGCGCCGGCCAGGGCGGCTCCCTATGCTCAGGGCATGGAACTGCGCATCTTCACCGAACCCCAGCAGGGCGCGACCTACGACGACCTGCTCGCCGTGGCCCGCTGCGCGGAGGACGCCGGTTACGGTGCCTTCTTCCGCTCCGACCACTACCTGAAGATGGGCTCGGTGAGCGGCGATCCCGGCCCGACGGACGCCTGGACCACCCTCGCGGGCCTGGCCCGCGACACCCGGCGGATCCGGCTGGGCACGTTGATGACCGCCGCCACCTTCCGGCTGCCCGGCCCGCTGGCCATCACCGTCGCGCAGGTCGACCAGATGAGCGGCGGCCGGGTCGAGCTGGGCATCGGCACCGGCTGGTACGCCGAGGAGCACAGCGCGTACGGGATTCCCTTCCCGTCGGTGGGGGAGCGCTTCGACCGGCTGGAGGAGCAGCTGGCCGTTATCACCGGCCTCTGGGCGACGCCGCCCGGCCGCACCTTCGACTTCGCCGGCACGTACTACCCGGTCAGCGACTCGCCCGCGCTGCCGAAGCCGGTGCAGGACCCGCGCCCGCCGATCCTGCTCGGCGGCATGGGCCCGAAGCGCACGCCCCGCCTGGCCGCCCGGTACGCCGACGAGTTCAACCTGCCGTTCGTCTCGGTCGAGGACACCGCCGCCCAGTTCGCGCGGGTGCGCGCCGCCTGCGCGGAGGCCGGCCGGGACCCGGGTGAGCTGCGCTGGTCCAACGCGCTGGTGCTCTGCTGCGGGCGGGACGACGCCGAGGTGGCCCGCCGGGCCGCCGCGATCGGTCGGGAGCCGGAGGAGCTGCGCGCCAACGGGCTCGCCGGCACCCCCGCCGAGATCGTCGACAAGATCGGCCGGTACGCCGAGGCCGGCAGCGAGCGGATCTACCTCCAGGTGCACGACCTGGCCGACCTGGAGCACCTGGAGCTGGTCGCCGCCGAGGTGAAGACCCAGCTCTGAGCCGGTCCGCGACCGGGGCGGCCGTCAGGCGCGGGGCGCCGGCCCCGGGTGGGGCACCGGACGCGGGACGGGCGGGGGCGCGGGCGTCGGCCGGGGTCCGGGCGTCGGCCGGGGTCCGGGCGTCGTCCCCGCCCCGGTCTGCGGCGCCCCCGACGACGCCGGGCCGGTTCCGGTCGGGTGGGTCTGCGCCCCGAGGGGCAGGACGTGGCCCCGGGGGGCGGGATCGCGCTGGGTGCTCATCGGCGTAGGGTTCCCCGACGGCGGCGTGGTAACCGTGCCCGATCGACCGGTACCCGCGGCGTCGGTGGTCGTCGGATGATGCGTCCGGACGACCACGGTGTCGAACGGGGGTACGACGTGGAACTGCACCGCACCCGGGGGGCGCTGGTGCTGCCCCTGATCTGCGTGCTCGGCGGCGGGGTGCTGCTGGCGTTGCCGGGGGAGGACGCGCTGCTGCGCCGGCTGGTCGCCGGCGGCGCCGTGTTGCTGGGCGGGAGCGTGCTGGTCGGCCTGCTGCGGCCGTTCCGGTTCGTCGTCGGCGCCGACGGACTGACGGTCCGCCGCCCGGGGCTGCGCCGCGTGATCCCGTGGGCCGAGGTCTCGGCGCTGGTGCTGGACCAGCCGCCGGCCCGCGACGGGCTGCCCTCGACGCCGCGGCTGCTGCTGGTGCCCGCGCCGGGCGCGCTGGGCGACCTGCCGGCCGACGCGCGCGAGCCGGTCGACGGCCGGGCCGCGGTGGAGCTGCTGGACCTGGGCCGGATCCGGGAGAAGCCCGCCGAGGTGGCGGCGGCGCTCACCCGGCACGCCCGGGACCTCTTCCTCGACGCGCCCGGGCTGCGTCGGGCCGCCTTCGCGGTCGGCGACCTCCCGGTCGGGCTGCGCGGCTACCGCGTCGAGCGGGTCGACGAGCTGATCCGGCGCGGCCAGGAGGCCCTGGCGTGGGGTGACCCGCCCCGGCGGCGGGCGGCCCGCGCGGAGCTCGAACGGGCCCGCGCGCAGGGGCTGCCGGTGGACACGCGCGGCTACGGCACCCTCGACGTGGACCGGGCGCTGGACGCGCTCGGCGAGGCCCTGGCCGAGGAGTCCTCCGTCGACCGCGGTCGTACGCCGTGAGCGCGCCGGGGGCCGTGCCGCGCCGCAACTGGGCGGGCAACGTCCGCTACTCCGCCCGCCGCTACCACCGGCCCTCCTCGGTCGACGAGCTGCGCCGGCTGGTGGCGGACAGCGACCGGCTCCGGGTGGTGGGCACCGGGCACTCCTTCAACCGCCTCGGGGACACCACGGGCGACCTGGTCTCGCTGGCCGGTCTGCCCGCCGCCGTGCGGCTCGACCCGAAGCGCCGGAGGGTCACCGTGCCCGCCGCCATGCGGTACGGGGAACTCGCGGCCCGGCTGCACGAGCGGGGATACGCCCTGGCCAACCTCGCCTCGCTGCCGCACATCTCGGTCGCCGGGGCGGTCGCCACCGGCACCCACGGCTCGGGCGCGACGGTCGGCAACCTGGCCAGCGCGGTCGCCGGGCTGGAGCTGGTCACCGCCGACGGCGAGCTGCTGACCGTCGACCGGGCGGCCGACGGGGACACCTTCGCCGGGATGGTCGTCTCTCTCGGCGCGCTGGGGGTGGTCACCCGGGTCACCCTGGACGTGGTGCCGACCTTCGACATCCGCCAGTACGTCCGACTCGGCCTGCCCCGCGCCGCGCTGGACGCGGCGTTCGCCTCGGCGTACAGCGTCAGCGTGTTCACCGACTGGCGGTCGCCGCGGCTGCGGGAGGTGTGGGTCAAGCAGCGCGCGGAGGACGCACCGCCGCCGGCCGACTGGCTGGACACGACGCCGGCCGACGAGCCGCGCCACCCGGTGCTCGGCATGCCGCCGCGCAACTGCACCCCGCAGTTCGGCGAGCCCGGCCCGTGGCACGAGCGGCTGCCGCACTTCCGGTTCGGGTTCACTCCCAGCAGCGGGGAGGAGTTGCAGTCGGAGTACCACGTGTCGCGCGCCTCGGCGCCGGCGGTGCTGGCCGCGCTGGACCCGGTGGCGCACCTGATCGCGCCGGTGCTCCAGGTCTGCGAGCTGCGGGTGGTGGCGGCCGACGGGCTGTGGCTCAGCCCGAACCACGGGCGGGACAGCCTCGCCCTGCACTTCACCTGGATCGCGGACGCGGCGGCGGTGCTGCCGGTGGTGGCGGCGGTGGAGGAGCGGCTGGCGCCGTTCTCCCCGCGCCCGCACTGGGGCAAGGTCTTCACCCTCGCCCCGCCGACGGTCGCCGCGGCCTGGCCCCGCCACGCCGACTTCCTCGCCCTGGCGCGCCGGCTCGACCCGGCCGGCACGTTCCGCACCGACCTGCTCGACCGCTACCTCCCCCGGGACTAGGGTCCGGGTCGCGTGGCGATCTGCTCGCGGAGGCTGCCGCGCTGCACCGCGCGGCTGATGTCGCTCGGCGAGACGATCCCGACCAGCCGGCCGTCGGTGACCACGAGCGCCCGCCCGTCGGCGCACTCGCTGAGCCGGGGCAGCAGGTCGGTCAGCGGCTCCTCCGGCGTGGCGAGCACCAGCTCGTCGGCGCGGCAGGCCACCTCGGCCAGCGTGGTGCCGGCCCGTTGTTCCGCCGGGATGCCGCGTACCCGGTCGAGGGTTACCAGGCCGACGGGCCGGTCACCCTCGGTCAGCGGCAGCGCCGTGTGCCGGTACGCGAAGAGGTAGTGGTCGACGAAGTCGCCCACCGTCAGCTGCCCCGACGCGGTCTGCGGCTGCGGCGTCATCACGTCGGCGACCCGTACGCCCCGCAGGGCGCTGCCCATCCGGGCCTGCCGCTCCTCCATGCCGGCGGCGCCGATCAGGAACCAGCCGATCAGGGCGAGCCAGAGCCCGCCGAAGCCCACGCCGGCCAGGAACTGCCACAGCCCGAGGCCGATCAGCACCGCGCCGAGCACCCAGCCGGCCCGGGCGGCGACGACCGAGGCCTTCGTCCGGTCGCCGGTGGCCTTCCAGACCGCCGCGCGAAGCAGCCGTCCGCCGTCGAGCGGGGCGGCCGGCAGCGCGTTGAAGACCGCCAGCAGCACGTTGATGCCGGCCAGCCAGGCCAGCGAGCCGAGCAGCAGCCCCTCCACCCCGGCCACGGCGAGCACCACCGCGATCGCGCCGAAGAAGAGCCCGATCAGCAGGCTCACCAGCGGGCCGACGCCGGCGATGCGCAGCTCCGCGCCCGGGTCGCGCGCCTCGCCGCGCAGCTCGGCCACCCCGCCGAAGAGCCAGAGGGTGATCCCGCCGACCTCCAGCCCGTTGCGCTTGGCGACGATCGCGTGCGAGACCTCGTGGGCGAGCAGGCCGAGGAAGAAGACCACCGCCGCGGCGAGCCCCGCCAGGACGTACGCGGCGACGGGCCGGTCCGGGTAGGCCCGGGGGAACTGGTTGGCCGCCAGCCCCCAGGCGATCAGCGCGAAGATGACCAGGACGCTCCAGTTGACCCCGACCGGTACGCCCGCGATCCGGCCGAGCCGGAAACTCGCCCTCATGCACGGGTACTACCCGGGATGGTCGCGCCCATGCCGGGCGGCCGTCCCCTCCCGTGCCCCGGGCGGCCGGCGTCAGGCGGTCGGGGGCGGGGCGGGCAGTTCGTCGACCACCACCTCGGTGCCGGGGCGCACCTCGGCGAGCAGTTCCCGCTGCCCGCTCTTCGTCAGCCGGATGCAGCCGTTGGTGGTCTTCCTGCCCAGCTCGCCGTCGTGGTACCAGCTGTGCACGCCGATGTGCGCCCCGCGCAGGCTCGCCGGCACCGAGTCGGGGTCGTCGGGCACCGAGCCGAGGGCGAAGATGTCGACGCCCCCGTACACGCTCTCGGGCGGCGGGGTGCGGCCGAGGACGAACGTGCGGCCCAGCGGGGTCTCCTGGCCACGCTGGCCGAGGCTGACCTGCCAGCTGCGTACGGCGCGGCCGGCGCGGTACCAGGTGAGGCGGTGCGGCCGGCGTTCCACCACGATCTGGTCGCGCAGCGCCACGATCTGGTAGCCGCCGGGCGGCAGCCAGGCGAGCGTGCGGTTGGCGGACGGGAGGAGCACCGCCGCCCAGCCGGCGCGGCGTTCGGCGATCGGCATGGTCAGCTCGACGCCGCGGATGGTGGGGTCGAGGAACGCCAGGGGCCGGCCCCCGGGCGCGGTGTAGGCGGCGATCCGCCGGGTGGGGTGCAGGCCCTCGGTCAGCGGCGTGGTGTCCAGGGCGCCGGGGTCGGCGGGGAAGCCGGTGGGCGCGGGGTCGTAGTCGACCACCGGCAGGTCGGCCGGGGCGGGCGCGGCGACGGGCACCCGTTCCGGTGTCGCGCCGGTCGTGGCGGCGGGTTCCGGGGTGGGCGGCCCGGCGACCGGCGGCGGGGCGGGTGCGGCGACGGGGGTCAGCGCCCAGCCGGTCACCCCGGCGGCCACCAGCAGCAGGGGTACGCCGACGGCGGCGGCCAGCACGCGGACCTGCCGCCCGGTCATTCGGTCAAAACGCACAAAGTAACTGTAACGGGTGCGGAACCCCTGCGGGTCCCGCCCCGGCCGGAATGTCGACCGGGGCGGAGTCCCACGGCGGGGCGTCAGCTCAGCCGGGCGCCGACGTGGATCGCGATCGCGTCGTGGGCGGCCACGTTCGCGGCGAACCAGCCGCCGCCGTCCACCGTGATCACCGGCCCGCTGCACGTGCCGTTGGCGAAGGTGCCGTGGATGACGTCGCAGTAGCGGCCGGCCGGCAGGCCGGTCTGGTAGGACCGGCCGGTGATCGCGGAGTCCTCGTCGTTGACCGTGACGTAGCCCTTGCCGGCCCTGCCGAAGGCGATGTGGTTGTTGCCGTTGTCGTACCAGTTGACGACGCCGGCGCCCTCGGTGGCGTTGCGGAAGCCGACCATGTTGGCGATCACCGGCCAGCGGTGCTCGCACTCCCAGCCGGAGTAGCAGGTGGCGTTCAGCGTCCTGCCGGAGCCGTCCGAGGGCGGGCCCTGGTCCCGCTGGCTGAACGTGTAGCTCGACATCACCGTCGGGGAGCCGTACGGCCAGGCGAGCATGAACGCGTTGGCCAGCGCGTAGCTGCCCCGGTCGCGGTAGGTCAGCACCCCGCCGACGTCGCGCTGGGTGTCGTGGTTGTCCACGAAGACGGCCGCCGAGCCGCTGGGCAGGTGCCCCCACCCCTCGCCGAAGTTGCGCAGGTAGGCGAGCCTTTCGTAACGGAAGACCCGGGCCAGGTCCTTGCCGTAGCGGAACTCGTGCACGTCGCCGTTGCCGGTGTACTCACCCGGCTGGATCGGCTCGCCGGCGCCGTGGATCACCTCCTGCACGATGTACGCCGAGCGGGAGAGCTTGCCCTTGATGGCGGCGATGTCGGCGGCCGGCATGTGCTTGCTGGCGTCCATCCGGAAGCCGTCGACGCCGAGCGAGAGCAGGTCGTTGAGGTAGCCGGCGATCCTCGTCCGGACGTAGTCCGACTCGGTCTTGAGGTCGGCCAGGTTGACCAGCTCGCAGTTCTGCACCTCCCACCGGTCGTTGTAGTTGGCGATGTCGTCGCCGCCGTTGCGACCGCAGTGGTGGAAGTCCTGCGTCTGGTAGATCCCCGGGTAGTCGTAGTGACCGTACGACGAGCCGGCCCAGCCGGTGCCGCCGTTGTCCTGCCCGGACATGTGGTTGACGACCGCGTCGACGATCACCTTCACCCCGGCGGCGTGGCAGGCGTCGACCATGGACTTGAACTGGGCGCGGGTGCCCTTGCGGGACTCGATCCGGTAGCTGACCGGCTGGTAGGCCAGCCACCACTGCGAGCCTCGGACGTGCTCCTGCGGCGGCGAGACCTGCACCCAGCCGTAGCCCTTGGGGCCCAGGGTGGTGCGGCACTCGGTGGCCACCGAGGGCCAGTTCCACTCGAAGAGGTTGGCGATGACCTTCCTGGTGCCGGCCGGGGCCGCGGCTGCCGGCGACGGCGGGGCGGCGGCGGGGACGACCAGGCTCGCGATCACGCCGAGGGCGACGATCGCCGACAGACGTCGACGTCTCTGCATCGGAGACCTCCTGACGGGGGCGGGGTGGTGGCGAGACCCCGGGGGGAGGGCCTGCCGGGCTCTTGCAGATTGAGCTGAAAATTTCCGCAAGGTTACAAGCGCATTGCAGAGACTGTCAACGCATGGAGATGTGTCACTGGGGTGGAGGTCGGGCGCGGGGGCCGGGCCGGCCGGTCCCCGCGTGCCGCGGAGAATTTCCGCGCTCCGGTGATCCGCCCGCCACGTCGGCCCGTACCCGAGGGGGAACAGGGTCGGCCGGCGGTGCGCCGCCGCGAGACGATCGAGGAGCAGATGGCTCGGGCACAGCAGAAGCAGCGGGCGGCCGCCGTCCGGATCACCGCCACGAGCCGGGGGGCACGTACCCGGTCCCGACCGGCACTGGCCCTGTTGACCGCCTCCGCGCTCGCCGCCTCCTGGGCCGCGACCGTGCTGACGGGCGCGGCGTCCACGGCGTACGCGTACGCCTTCTTCTTCACCGAGTTCTTCTCCGGGGTGATCACCCTGGTGGCGCTGAGCCTCACCGTGATGATGGGGCTGCTCGCCACCGACCGGCTGGTGCTGTTGATCCGGCACCGGGTGCTGCTCCAGTCCGCGCACCGGGCCACCGGCATACTCGCCGTCGCCGGGCTGGTCTGCCACGCGCTCACCAAGATCGCCACCGGTCGGGCGGCGGGCACCGACGCGGTGGTGCCCTTCGTCGGCGGGCGGGGGCTTCACGTCGGCCTCGGCACGGTGGCCGCGCTGCTGATGGTGAGCGTGCTCTGGACCGGTGTCGTCCGGGCCCGCTTCGCCGGGGTCGGCCCGAGGTGGCTGTGGCGCGCGCTGCACTCCGCCGCGTACCTCTCCTGGCCCTTCGCCATCGTGCACGGGCTCAACGCCGGGCGGCCCGCACGACCCTGGGTGGCGCTGAGCTACCTCGGCTGCGTGCTGCTGGTCGTGCTGGCGCTGCTGGTCCGCCTCTCCGTGACCCTCGGCCGGCGCAGCCGCGAGCCGCAGCGCGTCGCCACGATGAACGCGGCCCTGGCCGGCGGGCGGCGCGTGGCGACCCCGGGCCCGTCGCCGCTCGGCGGCCTGGCCGGCCGCTCGGCGCCCCCGGACGGGCGCGACCGGGTCGCGGCCA
>NZ_JBAKHV010000057.1:0-36109 GCF_036906775.1 Micromonospora sp. CPCC 205561
GGGCCCTGCGGCGCCCCGGCCCCGGGGGGCGCAGCCGCCGGGCGGGCCGGGGCGGCGGACCGGGACGGGCCGCCGAGCGACGCGCCGCCCCGCTCGCCGGCCACCTCGCAGCGGATCTGCCAGCGGCTGCCGAACTCCTCGTACAGCGCCTCGGCCAGCACCGAGGTGTGGTTGCCCATCATCTGCGCGAGCACCGGTGACTTGACGGTCAGCACCAGGACGTCGCCGTCCACGTCGCGGACCACCGCGTCGCGCATCAGCGCGGCGGCCGGCTTCTTGATCCGGTTGACCTTCGCCACGATGTCCGGCCAGACCCGGCGTACCGCGACGGCGTCGAGGGCGCCCGCCGGGGCCGATCCGGGGCGGGGCGGGGCCGGGGTGGCGGGGTCGGGCAGCACCGCCGAGGGCGGCACCTGACGGCGGGCGGCGGCATCGGCGGTCGCACCCGCCGGTCCGGCGGCACCCGGGACCGCCTCCGCCGACCGGGAACCGGTGGCGGCCACGGCCGCGGCGCGGGGGGCCTCGGCACCGGACGGAGCGCCGGCAGCCGCCGGCGGACCGGCGGGCCCCGGGTCGGCGGCGGCAGCCGCGGTCGTGGCGGGAGTGTCGGGGCGTACCGCTGGAGGGGAGGCGACCGGCGGGGGGCCGGCGGCGGCCGGCGGTGCGTCGGTGCCGGCGAGGGCGAGCCGGCGCTCCATGCGTTCGAGGCGTTGGAGCAGGCCGCCGGCGGTGTCGTCGGCGCCGGGCAGCAGCATCCGGGCGCAGATCAGCTCCAGCAGGAGCCGGGGCGCGGTGGTGCCCCGCATCTCCACCAGGCCGTTGTGCACGATGTCGGCGCAGCGGGACAGCGTCGCCGGGCCGAGCCGCTGCGCCTGGGCGGCCATCCGCTCGATCTGGTCGGCGGGGCCGTCGATCAGGCCCTTGGCGGCGGCGTCCGGCACCTGCTGGAGCACGATCAGGTCGCGCAGCCGCTCCAGCAGGTCGGAGGCGAACCGGCGCGAGTCGTGCCCGGCCTCGGCGACCCGGTCGACGGTCGCGTACGCCGCCGCGCCGTCCCCGGCGGCCAGCGCGTCGCACATCTCGTCGATCAGGGCGGAGTCGGTCACGCCGAGCAGGGCGGCGGCGCGGGAGTAGGTGACCCCCTCCGCTCCGGCCCCGGCGATGAGCTGGTCGAGCACGGAGAGGCTGTCCCGCGCGCTGCCGCCGCCGGCGCGCACCACGAGCGGGAAGACCGCCGGCTCGACGGCCACGCCCTCCGCCTCGCAGAGCTGCTCCAGGTAGGGCCGGAGCACCTTCGGCGGGATCAGCCGGAACGGGTAGTGGTGGGTCCGCGACTTGATCGTGCCGAGGACCTTCTCCGGCTCGGTGGTCGCGAAGATGAACTTGACGTACTCCGGCGGTTCCTCGACCAGCTTGAGCAGGGCGTTGAAGCCGGCCGACGAGACCATGTGCGCCTCGTCGATGACGTAGATCTTGAAGCGGCTCCGGGCCGGCGCGAAGATCGCCTTCTCGCGCAGCTCGCGGGCGTCGTCGACGCCGCCGTGGCTGGCCGCGTCGATCTCCAGCACGTCGATCGAGCCGCCGTCGGTGGCCAGCTCGCGGCAGGACTCGCACTGCCCGCACGGCTCGGGGGTCGGCCCCTGCTCGCAGTTGAGCGAGCGGGCCAGGATCCGGGCGCTGGAGGTCTTGCCGCAGCCGCGAGGGCCGGAGAAGAGGTAGGCGTGGTTGAGTCGCCCGCTGCGCAGCGCCTGCGACAGCGGTTCGGTGACGTGCTCCTGCCCGATGACCTCGGCGAAGGTACGCGGCCGGTACTTGCGGTAGAGCGCCAGTGTCACCCGTCCCGCCTCCTCTCGACCGAGCCATTCTGCGCCGGTCGGGCGCGGGTGACCACCCACCACCCCGTGACCTGACCGCAGGGACGTTACCGGGACGCGGAGACAAAAAGGCCTCCCGTGCACCCGGCAGAGCTCGCTTATCCTTGCTGCCTTCCGGCCCTGGGGAGGTTCACGAGATACCGCCGCACGGGAGGTACCGCCAACCCTACCCGACGTCCGGTCGATCTTCAGGGGGTGGTGGGGTGGCCCGCCCGCCACGGACCTGTATCCTCGTCTGCGGAGGATTCGCCTAGAGGCCTAGGGCGCACGCTTGGAAAGCGTGTTGGGTTTACACCCTCACGAGTTCGAATCTCGTATCCTCCGCTCGTCTGAGCAGGAAAAGCGACAGGGTCGGCCCCATCGGGGACCGGCCCTGAGTCGTCCCTACGGTCGCGCTCGTCCCGCCGGCCGCTCTCCCGTGGAGACACCCCGCGTCCTCGGTGCCGGGGTGCCGGGTCGCGGCGTGATCCCCACCGCACGACGATCAACCGGCGGCTCGCCGACCCTACGCTGGCAGCCGCATCCGACAGCGAGACGACCGGGCGGCGGCGACCTGCGGGCGACGACCGGCCCGGGGAGAGCGCGGACACGAGTGAACGCAGTGCTGAACGTCCCCGAGGGGCTCGCCGTGCTGGCCGCCGGGGTCGCGGCGGGAGCCATCAACGCGGTGGTGGGCTCGGGCACACTGGTGACCTTCCCCGTCCTGCTGTCGCTCGGCTACCCGCCGGTGGTGGCGAACGTGTCCAACACCGTCGGGCTGGTGCCGGGGTCCTTCTCGGCCGCGTACGCCTATCGCCGGGAGCTGGCCGGGCACGGCGGCCTGCTGGCGCGCCTGGGCGTCGCGGCCGTGCTCGGCGGGATCACCGGCGGCGTACTGCTGCTGCTCCTGCCGCCCGGCGCGTTCCGGGCCATCGTGCCGGCGCTGATCGTCCTGGCGCTGGTCCTCGTGGTGGTGCAGCCGCGACTGGCGCGGACGCTGGAGCGCCGCCGGCCGGTCACGGACGACGCGGGCCCGCCGTCCGCCGGCGGTCGGGCGGTACGGCGCGTGGGACCGCTGCTGTTGCTCGGGGTGTTCGGCACCGGGGTCTACGGAGGGTACTTCGGCGCCGCCCAGGGGGTGCTGCTGCTGGGTCTGCTCGGGGTGCTGCTCGCCACCGACCTGCGCTGGGTCAACGGGGTGAAGAACGTGCTCGCCGGACTGGTGAACGGGGTCGCGGCCGTCCTCTTCGTCGTGGTGGGGAACGTGGCGTGGCAGCCCGCGCTGCTGATCGCGGTGGGTTCGGTGCTGGGGGGCCTCGCCGGCGGCCGGTGGGGGCGCCGGCTGCCGCCGGTGGCGCTGCGCGCCATGATCGTGGTGATCGGGCTGGCCGCCCTGGTGAACCTGCTGCTCTGACCCCTCGCCGGCCGCGCGGGCCGGCTCGTCCACCTCTCGGCGCGCGGCGAACAGCGGCGGACGGGAGGCGGTCACGGCGGGGGTCAGCCGCGCGGGCGGGCCCAGGAGAGGAAGCGTTCGGCCAGGCGGGCCGGGCTCACGTCGCCGCCATGATGGCCGCGTGGGAGAACGTGCGCGGCGAGGCGCTGTCCCACTGGCAGTCGGTCGACCTCATCACGGAAGTGGCGGAGACATGGAGCTGAACGGCGCGCGGTGGCGCAAGAGCAGCCGCAGCAGCGGCAACTGCGTCGAGGTCGCCGACAACCTGCCCGACGTCGTCGCGGTGCGCGACTCGGAGGACCCGGCCGGCCCGGCGCTCACCTTCCCACCGGCGGCGTGGCGCGCGTTCCTCGACTCGGTCGCCGAACGCCCCTGACCAACCGGCCGGGGCCGGCTCCCACGGGTCCCCGGCCCAGGCTTCCCGCCCTCCGGGCGGAAGGCCGCGGCGCAGCGGAAACGGGGCCGACAGCGCGGGATCGCGGGGCGGTGCCGGCACGGGACGATTCGGTACGGTGCCGAGGACGGCGGGGGGGCGGCATCCGTCGTACACATGTTCCATCCACAGGCTGTGGACGGCGGGGGGCTCCGATGACCTACCAGCTCAGCGCGGTCGTCGCGGACGCCGAGCTGCTCCGCGAGCGGACCGCCGACCTCGACCACGCGGTGCTGGGCGAGTTGCGTCAGGAGTTCGCGCTGCTGCCGGTCACCCCGCAACTGGTCGAGGAGCTGACCGGCCGGCTGCCCGACTTCTCGGTGGCGCCACGGTCGCCGGAGGAGCCGTTCCACCTCGTGCTCTCGGCGGCGCTCGCCGAGCTTCTCGCGCGGTGGTCGCGGTCCGGCCCGGTGGCGTACCTGGAGGCGGAGTTCGCCGGCGGCGCTGGCTACCAGTCGGCGGTGGTGTGGCTGGGCGGCGAGGTGAGCTGGGGGCCCGCGTTCGACCACCTCTTCGACGGGCCGCGCCTGAAGTGGCCGATCAACGCGGCCCTCGGCCGGCTCGGGGCCGAGCCCGGCGCGTGGATCGACCCGTTCGCCGAAGTGGGCCTGCACGTCGAGCGGAACACCGCCGGCTGGCTGGCGCACGGTAGGCGGAGGCTGAGCGCCGACTACTGGGATGAGCTGGCCGAAGAGTGGGAAAACCGGCAATCTGCGGCTGGGCAGCAACCTGAGCGCCCCGGTCCCGTTGGGGACTGGGGGATTCCATGAAATTGCGACAATTTGGCTTTATCGCCACACTGATGACGGCTGCCTGGGTTTCGGGCAGCGGCGCGCACCCGCCGGCAGGCGAGTGGGACGGCCGCCCCGTCGGGGTCGTCGAGGTGGTCGATCTCAACGGGCTGCGCGACGTCGAGTTCGGCGACACCGAGGACGAGCTGACCCGGCGCGGCATCCTGCGCTCCGACATCGACGCCTGCGGCCCGTCGCTGGCCGGGCACGACACCACCAGCCCGATCTTCGTCGACGACCGGCTGGTGCTGCTCTGGCTGGGCGACTCGACGCGTACGCCGCACGGCATCACCGCCGGCATCCCCGTCGCGGAGGTACGGGCCCGCTTCCCCTCCGCACACGAGCTGGACGCTCCACAGGAGACGTACCGGTTCGACGGGCTGCTCGCCCGGCAGGGCGACCGGGCGTACCTCTTCCTGCACGACGGGCGGGCCGTCACGAGGATCATCGCCGGGTACGCCGACTGGGCCCAGCGCCTCTTCCACGAGGGCCACAGCCCCTGCTGAGCGCGGGCGGCCCGGCTCAGCCGCCATGCACCCGACGTCGGAAGCATGAGCCCCGGAGCGCCGGGTAACCGCCCGGCATGGCGCGGTACACGAAGCCCGAACTCAGGGAGCAGGTCAAGGAAGAGATCACGGCCTCCGACAAGGGCGGCCGACCGGGTCAGTGGTCGGCGCGCAAGGCGCAGCTGGTCACCCAGGAGTACAAGAAGCGCGGCGGCGGCTTCGTCGGCCCGAAGGACGAGCGGCAGCAGTCGCTACAGCGCTGGGGCGGCGAGCACTGGCAGACCAGGGAGGGCGACACCCGGGCGCGGCACGGCGACGAGACGAGCCGCTACCTGCCCGAGAAGGCCTGGGAGCAGCTGTCGGACGAGGAGCGGCGGGCGACCGACGCCAAGAAGCGCAAGGCGTCGAAGTCGGGCAGGCAGTACGTGGCGAACACGGGGCCGGCCAAACGCGCCCGCCGGAACGCCACCTCCGCCGAGCAGCTGTCGGAGCTGCCAGTCGCCGAGGCGGCCAAGCTGGTGCGCGGCCTCGACAAGGGGCAGCTCAAGGCCGCCCTGCGCCGCGAGCGCGACGGCAAGGCCCGCAAGACGCTCATCCAGCGGCTGGAGTCGGAGATCGGCCGGCGCTGACCGGCCCGCGGAGAGTGGATCCGCGCACCGCCCGCGCGGCTCCCCGCCACACCCACCGGCCGCAGCGGGTCCCGGCCGGGCACTCCGCACCGCGCTTCTCCGGCCCCTCATGCCTCGCCCTGGTCGCGACCCCTCCGCCCGAGCAGACCGGTCGCCTTGCCCTCGGAATTCGCGTCGGAGGTGACCAGCAGGGCGACCGCCGCGGTGATGATGGCCGCCTGGACGGCACCCGTCGCCGGGGCGCCCGCGTCGATCGTGGGGAGTCTCGGATAGAAGAATCCGAGGACGCCCAACGCCAGCGCCGGCACGACCCGGCGAGTGATCTCGACCAGACGGGTCCGGACGCTGCGCCGGCTCTGGCCGCTCGCCTCCGGCCAGCCGTCGACGCACAGCGACTCCACATCGCGCAGCATCTCCCGCAGGACGCCGTCGACCTCGGCGGGGGTCACGGCGTCGAACACCCGACGCTCGTGCAGCACGAGGCGGGAGGCGAAGACCTGCGCCCGGTCGCGGTAGACACCCCGATCCTCGGTGCCGCCGCCGAAACTGCGTACGCTCCGGTCGACGTCGAGGACCATCTCCGCGCGGTTGAAACGCATCGCCGACACCAGCCGCCTCTTTACGCCGCCCTTTCGGATCCGCGCACGGTTGCCGTCGAGATACACGATCAGGCGCAGATAGACCTCCACAATTATGTGCGCCGGCGGAAGATATCCGTGGACCCGTCGACTGAGTAGCTCCGCGGGCGACCGGTAGCCAGATATCCGGAGCACGAAGTCGAGCACAGTCATCGCCAGGGCATAGAGGGCCACGGCCAGCAGGAGGGTGTGCGTCAACGCCCTCGCCCGGGGCTCCTGGTCGACGTCGAGGCCGCCTTCGCCCAGGAACGCGCCCAGCAGGTCGTTCCCGCCTCCCCGGATCGTCCACCAGGCGAGCACACCGAGCACGCCGAGTTCCAGCACCTCGGCGGGGAGCGGAACGACGGAGAGCGGAGGAACGCGGGCCGCGGCGAGGAAGACGCGGGTGACCACCGCCCACAGGGTGAGCGCAGCGAGGGCGATCCCGAGCGCGGCCACGACCGAGATCTCGACGCCGAGCAGCGACGCCGCCAGGAGGGGCACCCCGAGCACGCCGGCGGCGAACAGGACGCCGCCCGCCGTCGACAGCATCGCTCGCACGATCCATTTCTGCTGGACCGCCGAATGGACGGCGATGCGACGTATCGCGGCGACGACGGGTTCCGGCAGGCCGCCGTCGCCCGAGCCGTACCGAGCGGCGACGCGCGACCAGTCCCTGCGCAAGGCGCGTGCCGACGGAAGCGCACGGAGCGCCGGCCAGTGCTCGATCTGCGCCTTGACATTCAGCGCCGCGAGTCTGAGGAACCGCCACCGCGCTTCCCACCGGGCGCCGACCGGCATTCCGATACTTCTCCCTCGACGGACCATCGGGGCAGAGGGTAGCGCCGCCTGTCAATTTCCGAAGCCAAGATCGGGCTGGTGAAGCGCGGTTGCCGGGGCAGGTCCGGGTCTGCCGGCCGGGCCCGGCCGGCAGTACGCGGAACGCCCGGCCGGTCCTGTCGGACCGACCGGGCGTTCGCGCTGTTCACGAGCGGTGGCGGCGGGATTTGAACCCGCGGAGGGCGTAAACCCTCACACGCTTTCGAGGCGTGCTCCTTAGGCCACTCGGACACGCCACCGCCGAAGAGGCTACATGACTCCGGGTTCGGACGCCGAACCGGTATCCCCCGGAGCGGCCTGGCAGGATCGTTGCCATGAGTACGCACATCGGCGCGAAGCCGGGCGAGATCGCCGAGCGGGTCCTGATGCCGGGCGACCCGCTGCGGGCCAAGTGGATCGCGGAGACCTACCTCGAGGGCGCCAACTGCTACTCGACGGTCCGAGGCATGCTGGGCTTCACCGGCCGCTGGAACGGCGTCGAGGTCTCCGTCCAGGGCTCCGGCATGGGCATGCCCTCCGCCTCCATCTACGCCCACGAGCTGATCAACGAGTACGGCGTGAAGACGCTGATCCGGGTCGGCTCCTGCGGCGCCCTGACCGAGGACCTGCGGCTGCGCGACGTGATCGCCGCCATCGGCTCGTCCACCGACTCGAACATGAACCGGATGCGCTTCGACGGGCTGATCGACTACGCGCCCGTGGCCGACTTCGGGCTCCTGCGTACGTCGGTGGAGGTCGCCGAGCGGCGCGGCATCACGATGCGGGTCGGGCCGATCCTGGCGGCGGACGCCTTCTACACCGACCGTCCGGACCTCTACGACGCCCTCGCCGACTACGGGGTGCTCGCGGTGGAGATGGAGTCGGCGGCGCTCTACACGATCGCCGCGCGGTTCAAGGCCCGCGCGCTGACCGTGCTGACCGTCAGCGACCACATCAAGACCGGCGAGAAGACCACCTCCGAGGAGCGCGAGCAGACCTTCAGCCAGATGGTCGAGATCGCCCTCGACACGATCATCGCCTGATCCCCGCCGGGCGCCCGCCGCGCCGGAGCGCGGGCGCCCGCCCTCGGGGTCCAGCCGAACACCCCGGCCTCACACCACCCGGAAGAAGGCGCGCAGCAGCGCGGCGCTCTCCGCCTCCAGGACCCCGCCGTAGACCTCCGGGCGGTGGTTGAGGCGGCGGTCGCGCAGCACGTCCCAGAGCGAGCCGGCCGCCCCGGTCTTCGGTTCCCAGGCGCCGAAGACCACGGTGGAGACCCGGGAGAGCACCAGCGCGCCCGCGCACATCGTGCACGGCTCCAGGGTGACCACCAGCGTGCAGCCGTCCAGCCGCCAGCGGCCCAGCCGTTCCGCGGCCCGGCGCAGCGCCAGCACCTCGGCGTGCGCGGTCGGGTCGCCGGTCAGTTCCCGCTCGTTGCGACCGATCGCCAGCTCGGTGCCGTCCGCTCCGTAGAGCACGGCGCCGACCGGTACGTCGTCGGAGGCGTCGGGGCCGGTGCCGCCGGGGCTGTCCCGGCCGGTGACGGCGACCTCCAGCGCGCGGCGCATCCACAGCTCGTGCCGCTGCCGCCGACCGGCGCCGTCCGGGTCGGCCAGCCCCTCGCCGGCGCCCGGCCCGACCCGCCCGGCCGCGCCCGGGGTCGGCTGCCCGGGGCGTACGGTGCCGAGGGCCGGATCGGTGGCGTCGGCCGGCTCGGCGCCACCCGCCCCGGCCCGCCCCGGCCCGGTCGGCTCAGACCTCACGCAGCTCCTCGACCTCGTCGGCGCAGCCGAGCACCTGACACACCTCGGCGGTGACGTCGGCCGGCATCATGCCCTCCCGCGCGCAGAGGTTGAGCAGCTTCTGGGCGCTGACGCCCAGGTCGGCCAGGACGTCGGCCTCGCCGACCGGGTCGGCCTCCGGGTCGACGGCGGGTTGCTCGGTGTCCTCGTCGCCGCCGGAGGGGCGCGGCTCGTCGGTGTCGTCCAGCCCGGTCACCGAGGTCTTCAGGTCCCCGACGAGCAGGGCCCCCAGCCGGGACTCCTCGGCGTACGCGGAGTCGGAGCCGAAGACCCGCAGGTCCTCCCCCTCGTCCAGGCGCACGACCACCAGGTATGAATCGTCGGCCTCGACGAAGAGCAGCGACAGGGCGGCGTCCTGGTCGACGTCGCGCAGCCGGTCGGCGACGTCCTCGATGTCGGTGACGCCCCGCAGGTTCACCTCGGCGGCCGTCCAACCGCTGTCGTCACGCACGACGGCCGCAGCGAAGTACGACACGGATTCCCCCAAAAAACCTCGGCAGGCCGACCCGTTACGCGTGCACGTTAGCCGGTCGGGTCGGCAGGCGACCGGTCAACGCCCCGAAGGGCCGGTCAATCCTGGGGAAAGTCTGCCCGCTCGTCAGCCGGCGACGCGGCGGCGGGTGGCGATCAGCTCCCGCAGCCGCTCGCTGCGCACCCGCTGCGGCCGCTCGCGCTGGCGCACCGTTCGGGCGCCCGCCAACTCGGCGAGGAGCTGCTGGCGGCGACGGCTGCGCTCGGGGTCGAGCCGCGGAGTGGTCCAGGCCATAACGCCGAGGGTGCCGAGTTCGGACGGCCACGTCAAGCCGGGATTCGCTGCGCAGCCGACCCGCGACGCAGCGCAGCCGCGACCCCGCCGCCGGGGCCGGGGCGGGCCTCACCAGAGCGGCCAGTCGCCGCTCGCCGCCCAGCGCGTCACCACGACAGCGGCGGCGATGCTCCACCCGCCGGCGGTGACGATGGCGATCCCGGCGGCCGCCCCACGGTCGCCGGCGCGCACCAGCAGCAGCGCGGCCAGCCAGGCCAACACGCCGGCCAGCACGGTCCACCAGGCGTAGGCGGGCAGGTCGCGCCCGAGCAGGCCGAAGAGGAACAGCCAGGCGGTGGCCGCGGCGGCGCCGGCCGCCACGCCCGCGCCGGTGACCGGGTGCGGCTCGCGGTAGACGGGCCGGGACGGCGGCCCGGACGGGAAGAGCCCCGAGGGGGCACGCGACGCCGGCCGGAAACCGGCGTCCGGTTCGGGCGGGAAGGCGTACCGTCCGGTGGTCACCGATTCCTCCCCTCCGTCGTGGACGCTCGTCCCACCGTACCGACTCTGTCAGGATGGCCGGATGCCCTCGCCGACGATCGGACGTCGCCGCGCGCGGCCGGCGTACCCGGTCCTGCTGCTGCTCGTGCCGGTGCTGGCGGCGGGCTGCGCGACGACCCGGCCCGGGACGGCGCCCGGCACCCGGCCACCGAGCGGGCCGGCCACCGCCGGGCAGCCCGCGCCGCCGACCGCCGGCCCGAGCGGCGCCGCCGTCCCCGGCGGCCCGTCCGCGGGACCGACCCGCGCCGGGCTGCCGCACGTCTTTCCGGTACGCGCGGCGGACGTCGCCTACCACCCGACCCACTCGGCCTACCCGGGCACGGACATCTTCGCGGACTGCGGCGAGCCGGTCGTGGCGGTGACGGACGGTGTCGTCCTGGAGGTCAGCCGGGTCGACCGGTTCGACAGGCGGGGGCCGCGCGGGCCCCACAACGGCGGGCTGTCGGTGTCGCTGCTGGGCGACGACGGGGTCCGCTACTACGGTTCGCACCTGCGCCGGATCGCGGACGGGATCGACGCCGGCACGCGGGTCCGCGCCGGGCAGCGGCTCGGCGAGGTCGGCCGGACGGGGAACGCCAACAACGTCTGCCACCTGCACTTCGGCATCTCCCCGCCGTGCTCGGGCCGGGACGGCTGGTGGATCCGGCGGGGCGTGATCTGGCCGGCGCCGTACCTGAAGTCGTGGCGGGGCGGGGGCAACAAGGAGCCGGCCGCCGAGGTGGCCGCCTGGCACCGTCGGCACGGCTGCCCGAAGGCGCCCCCGGGCGACTGACCGCGCGCCGGGGGAACACCGGGCCCGGGGCGCGCGTCGAGGTCGCACCCGGTGCCGTATTGCCGGCATCAGCGGTTCACCGCCCGGAAACATTGACGTGGGTTATGCCCCTCGGTTAGCGTCCGGATTCAAGAGAGCGCTCTCTGAAGTAACTTTCTCCGCAATTCGCCTGGCCGGTCACACACCGTTCCCCGACCGGCGCTCCCGACCGGAGGCACCGTGAAACCTCCCGCTACCCGCCGAACCTGGGCCGTGGCGGCCACCTCCGCCCTGGCCCTCGCCCTGGGCGGCCTGGCCGTCGTCACCACCACCCCCGCGCAGGCCGCCACCGTCGGCGCCGGCAGCTACACCACCGATCGAGTGGGTCCCCTGCCCACCGGCTGCGGAGACATGACCACCAACCCACGGCAGTTCGCCACCGCCGCCGCGCCCGCCGGGCCGGTCCCCACCAACGACTGGTGGTCGTCGCTGCTCTGGAAGCGGACCAACTGCTCCTACAGCGAGCCGCTGCACGCCCACCCGGTCTCCTACCAGCCCGTGGGCGACGGCCTCGGCTTCTCCGCCACCTCCACCCCGACGATCAGCGGCACCGCGACCGGCGTCGGGGAGTTCAAGTACACCTACTCCGAGGACATCCGGGTCGGCGTCGCCGCGCTGGCCGCCCCGGTGGTCAAGGTCGACGGCTGGAGCGACTGGACCGTCACCCCGTACTGGTCCGACGGCACCCGGACCATGCGGGCCACCATCGGCCACGGCCTGCCGTTCGCGTACTTCCGCACCAGCGGCGGCGACGCGCTGATCAACGCCACCGGCGGCAGCGCCACGGTCTGGTCGAACAGCGGGGCCACGATCGGCTTCACCGTCCGGGGGCACGACTACGTGGCGTACGCGCCCACCGGCGCCACCTGGTCGGTCAACGGTGGACGGATCACCTCCAACCTGGCCGGGAAGGGGTACTTCTCGGTCGCCCTGCTGCCGAGCACGCCGAGCACCGACGCCGCGGCCCGCGCCGAACTGGCCACCACCTACGGCCGGTACGCCCACGCCCACGTCACCGGCACCCGCCTCTCGTACGCCTACGACCAGGCGACCAGCACCGTGACCACCACGTACGCCGTCACCACGACGGCCCGGGAGGGTACGGCGAACCGGACGGTCGTCAGCCTCTACCCGCACCAGTGGCGGTCGCTGACCGGCGCCACCCCGCTGACGCTCACCTACCCGTCGGCGCGGGGCCGGATGAAGGTCCTCGCCGGCGTCGACCAGTTCCGCACCTCGATGAAGTTCCAGGGGGTGCTGCCGGAGGTCCCCGCCGTGGCGACCGGCACCGGGGCGGACCTGACCACGCTGCGTAACCACCTGGTGGCGGCCCGGGCCAACCCGATGGACCAGCGCGGCGGCGACACCTACTGGACGGGCAAGGGCCTGGGCCGGGCCGCCCGGATCGCCGAGATCGCCGACCAGGTCGGCGACGCCGAGACCCGCACGGCCGCGCTGAACGCCATCCGGAACACCCTCAACGACTGGCTCACGGCCACGCCCGGCGAGACCGAGGGCGTCTTCCACTACGACCGCAACTGGGGCACCCTGATCGGCTACCCCGCCTCGTACGGCTCCGACCAGGAGCTCAACGACCACCACTTCCACTACGGCTACTACGTCGCCGCCGCCGCCACGCTGGCGAAGTTCGACCCGAACTGGGCCCGGCAGGACCAGTACGGCGGCATGATCGACCTGCTGATCCGGGACGCGAACAACTACGACCGGGCGGACAACCGCTTCCCCTACCTGCGCGACTTCGACATCTACGCCGGGCACGACTGGGCCGCCGGGCACGGCTCGTTCCACGCCGGCAACAACCAGGAGTCCTCGTCCGAGGGGATGAACTTCGCCAACGCCCTGATCCAGTGGGGACAGGCGACCGGCAACACCGCCGTACGCGACGCCGGCATCTTCATCTACACCACGCAGGCCGCGGCGATCCACGAGTACTGGTTCGACGTGACGAACGAGAACTACCCGGCGGCCTTCGGGCACTCCACGGTCGGCATGGTGTGGGGCGACGGCGGCGCGTACGCCACCTGGTTCAGCGCCGAACCGGAGATGATCCAGGGCATCAACATGCTCCCCGTCACCGGCGGGCACCTCTACCTCGGCTACCACCCCGCCTCCAACCGGGCCAACTACCAGGAACTGGTGCGCAACAACGGCGGGGAACCGACGGTGTGGCAGGACATCCACTGGCAGTTCCTGGCGCTCGGCGACCCGGACGCGGCGCTGGCGAAGCTGCGCGCCAACCCCGGGTACACCCCGGAGGAGGGCGAGAGCCGGGCACACACCTTCCACTGGATCCGCAACCTCGCCGCGCTGGGGACGGTGCACACCGCGGTCACCGCCAACCATCCGCTGGCGGCGGTCTTCCAGCGCAACGGCGCCCGCACCTACGTGGCGAGCAACATCACCGCCGCGCCGCTGACGGTCACCTTCTCCGACGGCACCCGGCTCGACGTACCCGCCGGGAAGACGGCGACCAGCGGGGCGCACACCTGGAGCGGCGGCACCGCCACCGGCGGGGTGTCGGGCCCGGTCCCGCCCACCACGCCCCCGCCGACGACCGCGCCGCCCACGACCGCGCCGCCGACCACCGCGCCGCCCACCACCCCGCCGCCTTCGTCGGACTCGCCGACCCGTTACCTGCTCTCCGGGGGCGGGCTGGGCGCGGCCGGCGGGGCGGGAACCAGCACGGTGGCCGGCGCGGGCGGCGCGAACCGCGACGGCACGCCGACCAACCCGCAGGTGTTCACCGCGACGGGCCTGGATCTGGCGTACGCCGGCGGGCAGACCGCGTTCGACCTGTTCCTCGACGCCGGCAGCGCGGTCGGCAACGGGGTGCAGGTGCGGATCTCCTACGACCTGACCGGCAACGGCGGCTGGGAGCGGGTGGAGACGTACCGCTACTTCGCCACCGACCCGGTGCCCGGCTTCGAGCGCTACACCCAGCAGAGCGGCCTGCACTCCGCCACCGGCGCCCTCGGCAACCTGTCGAACGGCACCGTGCGGGTGGAGGTCTGGTCGGCGATCGGCAACAACCCGACCACCCTCGGCGTCGGTGACCGGTCGCTGGTGAGGCTGCCGCACTCCTGATCCGTACGATTCCGCGCCGTCGGTCGTCTGACGACCGGCGGCGCGGAGGCGTATTTTCCATGGCATGACCGCCCGGGACCCCATCGCCGACCTACGCCGGATCGCCTTCCTCCTGGAACGGGCGAACGAGGCGACCTACCGGGTCCGGGCGTTCCGGTCGGCCGCCACGGCCCTCGGCGCGCTGCCGGCGCGGGAGCTGGCCGAGCGGGCCCGCACCGGCAAGCTCACCGAGCTGCCCGGGGTCGGCGACGTCACGGCCCGCTGCGTCGCCGAGTCACTCGCCGGCGAGGAGCCGGTCTACCTGCGCCGGCTGCTCGCCACCGAGGGCACCGACCTGGACGCGGCGGCCAGCGCGTTGCGCACCGCGCTGCGCGGCGACTGCCACACCCACTCCGACTGGTCCGACGGCGGCTCGCCCATCGAGGAGATGGCGCTCGCGGCGGTCGAGCTGGGCCACGAGTACGTGGTGCTGACCGACCACTCGCCCCGGCTGAAGGTGGCCCGGGGCCTGACCGCCGACCGGCTGCGCCGGCAGCTCGACCACGTGGCGAAGCTCAACGAGGCACTGCCGGAGGGCTTCCGGATCCTGACCGGCATCGAGGTGGACATCCTCGCCGACGGTTCGCTCGACCAGGACGAGGAGCTGCTGGCCCGCCTCGACGTGGTGGTCGGCTCCGTGCACAGCGGCCTGAACGACGAGCGGGCGAAGATGACGCGCCGGATGCTGGCGGCGGTCGCGAACCCCCACCTGGACATCCTCGGCCACTGCACCGGGCGGATGGTGTCGTCCCGGCCGGCCGGGGTGAAGGGGCCGGGCGACCGGGCGCACCGGGCGCGTACCCGGGCGGAGAGCGACTTCGACGCCGACGCCGTCTTCGCCGCCTGTGCCGAGCACGGGGTGGCCGTCGAGATCAACTCACGGCCGGAGCGGCAGGACCCACCGAAGCGGCTGATCCGCCGGGCGCTGGAGGCGGGCTGCCACTTCGCCGTCAACACCGACGCGCACGCCCCCGGCCAGCTCGACTGGCAGCGGTTCGGCTGCGAGCGTGCCGCCCTCTGCGGGGTGCCCGCCGACCGGGTGGTCAACACCTGGGACGCCGACCGGCTGGTCGGCTGGGCGCGCGGGCACGCCGCCCGCTGATCCGACAGCCACCCGTGCCACGGTCGCCCGGGGGCGGGGAAGGGCGTCGGCGGGGGCCGCGTTCCACCCGGCGGACGGCCCGGGGCTACCCCGGGGGAACGGGCCGCGCGGCGGCACCGACCGGCACGGCGGCGGCACCGGCCGCCGACGGCTCGGCGCCACCGGCGGGCGCGGGCCGGCGGCGGCCGACCAGGCCCTGCGAGACGGCGACGCCGAACAGCACGACGAGCGCGCCCGCCGGCTGGTGCCAGGTGAGCCGCTCGTCGAGGGCCAGGGCACCGATCAGCACCGCGAACACCGGGACCAGGTAGGTCACGGTGGAGGCGGTGCTCGCCCCGGCGACCCGGATGTTGCGCAGGTTGATGACGAAGGCGAGGCCGGTGCCGAGCACGCCGAGCACGAGCACGCTGGCGAGCACCTCGGCCGAGAGGCCGGTCGGCGCCGGCGGCACCCCCGCCACCAGCGGCGCGACGACCGCGAGCTGGGCGGTCGCGACCAGCAGTTGCGCCGCCGAGAGCGAGAGCCCGGAGTACGCGCTGCCCGCCACGAACTTCTTCTGGTACGGCACGGCGAAGCCGTAGCAGGCGGCCGCGCCCAGGCACATGAGCTGCCCGGTGAAGTGCGCCCCACCCACCCCCTGCCAGACCCCCAGCACCACCAGCACCCCCGCGAAGCCCAGCCCCATCCCGACCGCCCGGCGTGCGGTCAGCCGCTCGGTGCGGAACACCAGCACGGCCAGCGGCAGCACGATGAGCGGGGTGGTGGCGTTCCAGATGCCCGCGAGCATCGACTCCACCCGCTGCTCGCCGTAGCCGAAGAGGGTGAACGGCACGGCGACGCCGAACGCGGCGACCACGGTCAGGTGCGCCCAGACCCGGGGCTCGGCGGGCAGCCGGTCGCGGAGCGCGGCGAGCACCAGCAGCAGGGTCGCCGCGCCGGCGGCGACCCGGTAGAGGGTGAGGTGGAGTGGATGCAGCTCCCCGATGCCGACCTTGATGAACAGGAAGCTGGAGCCCCAGATCGCGGCGAGCGCCAGGAACCCGGGCAGCCAGCTCCGCAGCGCGGTCCTGTCAGGGGTGGATTCCACTGTCACCCCTGACACTCTGCCGCAGCCGTACGACGATGTCCCGCGACTTTCGGAGGGTGGTGTCGATCGCCACAGCGACGACCGGACGGGCGGGCGCCCCCGGGGCGTCGCCGGCCCGGGGCACGCCCCCCCCCTCGACCCGCCGCGCCCCCGCCGGCCCACCGCCGCGAACACGAGCAACAGGGTCGACGGGTGGGACGCCCGGTCACGTAGGGTCGCAGCGTGGGACGAATCGATGACCTCGCGAACCGCTACGTGGCCGAGTGGGCGCCGCTCAGCCCGATCAGCGCCACCTACGTCGGCATCGCCGGCTACGACGACCAGCTCGACGACCTGTCGCCCGACGGCTACGAGGCCCGGGCCGAGCTCACCCGGCGGGCCCTGGCCGACCTGGACGTGACGGAGCCGGAATCCGAGGCGGAGCGGATCGCCAAGGACGCGATGCAGGAGCGGCTCGGCCTCAGCATGACCCGGTACGACGCCGGCGAGGTGACCAGCGAGGTCAACGTGATCTCCAGCGGGCTGCACGAGCTCCGCATGGTCTTCGACCTGATGCCGACCGAGGGCGACGACGCCAAGGCCAACGTGGCCGCCCGCCTCAACCGCTTCGCGGGCACGCTGGAGGGCTACAAGGCGACGCTGCGCGCGGCGGCCGCCGAGGGCCACATCAGCTCCCGGGCGCAGCTGGTCGAGGTGGCCAAGCAGTGCGACGTCTGGACCGACCCGGACGGCGACAACTTCTTCCACGGCATGGTCGAGCGGCTGGGCGCCGACGGCACCCTCGGCGCCGAGCTGCGTCGGGGCGCGGCGGCGGCGACCGCGGCGACGGCCGAGTTCGGGCAGTTCCTCCGCGCCGAGCTGGCCCCGCGCGGGCGGGAGAAGCAGGCCGCGGGGCGCGAACGCTACGAGCTGGCCTCGCAGTACTTCCTGGGTGCCAGGGTCGACCTCGACGAGACGTACGCCTGGGGCTTCGCGGAGCTGGCCCGGCTGGAGGCCGAGATGCGGACGGTGGCCGCCCGGATCGTCGGCCCCGGCGCCACCGTCGACGAGGCGGTCGCGGCCCTGGACGCCGACCCGGCCCGCACCATCCAGGGCAAGGAGGCGTTCCGGGACTGGATGCAGACGCTCGCCGACAAGGCCGTCAGCGACCTGCACGGCACCCACTTCGACATTCCGGAGCAGGTACGCCGGATCGAGTGCTGCCTCGCGCCGACCAGCGACGGCGCCATCTACTACACCGGCCCGAGCGAGGACTTCTCCCGCCCGGGGCGGATGTGGTGGGCGGTGCCGCAGGGCGTCACCGACTTCTCCACCTGGCGCGAGGTGACCACCGTCTTCCACGAGGGCGTGCCGGGTCACCACCTCCAGGTCGCCCAGACCGCCGTCCGCGCCGAGCTGTTGAACCGCTGGCAGCGGCTGCTCTGCTGGGTCTCGGGGCACGGCGAGGGCTGGGCGCTCTACGCGGAGCGGCTGATGGACGAGCTGGGCTACCTGGAGGACCCGGGCGACAAGCTCGGCATGCTGGACGGCCAGGCGCTGCGGGCCGCGCGGGTGATCGTCGACATCGGCATGCACCTGGAGCTGGAGATCCCGAAGGACAACCCGTTCGGCTTCCACCCTGGCGAGCGCTGGACGCCGGAGCTGGGCTGGGAGTTCATGCGGGCGCACTGCCGGGTGCCGGACGAGAACCTGCGCTTCGAGCTGAACCGCTACCTCGGCTGGCCGGGCCAGGCGCCCTCCTACAAGGTGGGCGAGCGGATCTGGCTCCAGGCCCGCGACGAGGCCAAGGCCCGCAAGGGCGCCGAGTTCGATCTGAAGGAGTTCCACCGCCGGGCGCTCGACCTCGGCTCGCTGGGGCTCGACCCGCTACGCAAGGCGCTCGCCCGCCTCTGAGGGGCGCTACGCCCGCACGGGCGGCGAGGAGGCCGCCCGTGCGGGGCCGGAGGACCGGGCCCGTGAACCCCAACGCCCTCAGCGTGCCGCCGGCGGTGGGCAGGTCGACGATCCCCCCGAACCACAGCCCACAGCAGGAGGCCGCCACCGTCGCCCCGCGTACGGGGTGACGGTGGCGGCCTGTTTCCTGGCTGTCGGTGATCGGCGTACACGCGTGGACGCCGCCCGGCGGCCCGCTACCGCTGCCCGGCCCCGCCGTCGCGCCTCGGCGCCCCGGAGACGACCTGCTCGGACGACGCCCGCGGCGCGGGCGACGTGGTGACGTCGTCGTCGGCGCGGTGCCGCGCGGCGGCGGTGGCCCGGCGGCCGGCCAGCACCAGCCAGAGCCCGACGATCAGCGCCAGAGCGCCGACGACCGTCAGCACGAGCGGGATGGTCCGCCCGATCAGCAGCAGCTTGTCCCGGTTCTTACCGGCCGACTCGACGCTGTTCGCGATGGTCTGGTCGGTGTAGACGAAGTCGGCGTCCAGCAGCGCGGTGGGAGCGCCCTGGTCCGGCACCAGCGTCTTCTTCTGCTGCTCCCGCACCTTCAGGAAGTTGCCGCTGACCGGCTCGACCCAGATGGTGCGGGTGTTGCTGTACATCACCTTGCCGGCGGTGGCGCCCGGCGCGAACGCCCCGAGCAGGCCGCCGACTCGCTCGGCCGGCATGCCCAGGTCGGTCTCCTCGATGACCTGCTGGAACCGGTACGCCTCGGTACCGTTGATCTTCTCGGTGCCCTCGAACCGGATCGGCAGCGCCTTGCGCACGTCACGGTCGAAGTATTCGTAGTCCTTGCGCTCGGTGTGGAACGGGAACTTGTAGGTCTGCCCGCCGAAGGTGACCTCGCTCGGCCCCTCCGGACCGTCGGCCTGGAGGAACTGCTTGTCCCAGCCGACCGCCGCGGCCGTCCGCCGGTCCAGGGCCAGCTCCGCGGAGTACTGGCTGATCACCTCGCCGGTCTGGACCCACTTGACCGTTCCGTACGCGCCCCAGACGACCGCCTTGCCCTCCAGGTCTCCGGTCATCTCCGCCTCGGTGCTACCCGCCTGCGGCGCCACCTCGGTGGTGGCCTCCAGCAAGCCGGTCTGCACGGTCGGCGGGGCGTCCTTCTTGAGCTGAAGGAACTTGGCGTTCTCCGCCACCGCGATGCTCGGCTTCAGGCAGCCCTCCGGCTTGCCCTGCGCGTTGCACAGCTTGAGGTCGTACGGCAGTTTCGTCACCGTCGGTGCCACGAAGAACGCCGCTCCCGCGGCGAGCACGAGAGACAAGACGCCTATCCCGAACAGCACGGCGCCCAGACGAGCCTTCACTGATCCTCCCAACAAAGACAGTCAGCCGGTGTCCGGCGAGCGGTCCTGTCCCTAAACTTGGCCGCAGGTTACTCCCGGGTACCATATTCACGCGACCCTCTGGACGGTTGATGTCTGCCCCGACTACGGATCACGGCCTCCCCCGACTGCCCGCCCTGGACGCCGTACGGGTGATCGGGGCGCTTGCCGTCGTCGGTCACCACGTCGGATTCGCCACCGGGGTGAACGGCGGCGACGCGGGGCTGGGCACCTGGTTGTCCCGCCTCGACGTGGGCGTCGCCATCTTCTTCGTACTCTCCGGTTTCCTGCTCTTCCGCCCGTACGCCCACGCGTCTGCCGCCGGGCAGCCGTCCCCCTCCACCCGGCGCTACCTGTGGCGCCGCGCGACCCGCATCCTGCCCGCGTACTGGCTGACCGTGGTCGTCTGCCTGCTGGTGCTGCCGCACAACCGGCCGGCGCCCGCCGGCGACTGGTGGCGGCACCTGACGTTGATCCAGATCTACGAGCCCCGCCAGCTGCGCCACGGCCTGGGGCAGACCTGGAGCCTGGCCACCGAGGCGGCCTTCTACCTGCTGCTCCCGCTGCTCGCCGCGCTGCTGCTCCGGCGGCGCTGGCGTCCCGGTCGCTCCGTGCTCCTCACCGTCACGGCGGCGCTGGCGATCACCGCCGGCTGGGTGGCCCTGATGGGAGCCGGCCTGCTCGACCTGGGCCTGCACACCATGTGGCTGCCCTCGTACGCCGGCTGGTTCGGCGCCGGCATGGCGCTGGCGACCGTCCACGTGTCGCTGCGCACCGGCACCGGTGGGCGCTGGCGGTGGCTGGACGACCTGGGCGCCGCGCCGCTGGCCTGCTGGTCGGTCGCGTTGGCCGCGCTGGCTGTCGCGACCACGCCGATCGTCGGGCCCCGCGACCTGGCCGAGCCCACCGCCGCCCAGTTCGGGACGAAGATGGCGCTGTACGCCCTGGTGGCGGTCATGGTGGTGCTGCCGGTGGCGTTCGGGCCGGCCACCCGCACCAAGGCCGTGCTCGGCGGCGCCGTCGGCCGGTGGCTCGGTCGGGTGTCCTACGGGCTGTTCCTCTGGCACCCGTTCGTGCTGGAGGGGATCTACATCGTGGGCGACCGGCCGAGCTTCACCGGCGACACGGGCGAGATCTTCCTGCTCACCGTCGCCGGCGGGCTGGTGCTCGCCGCGGTCAGCTACTACGCCGTCGAGCGCCCCTTCCAACGCTGGAACGGCCCCTGGCCGCGCCGACGCGCGACCACGAGGGAGAACCAGAGCACCGTCACGGCGGCGACCGCCGCCAACTGAGGCGCCGCGTCGGTGTGCCCGCCCCGGGTCACCGCGTACCAGCCGGCCAGCCCGAAGCAGGCCACCGGCAGCCAGCGCCCGGCCAACCGGTGCACCCGGCGCAGCCCGCGCCGGTCTTCCGGACGCAGGTGCGGCTCGAGTGCGTGGCCGGCCACCACGCCGGCCGCCGCCAGCAGCGCCACCGCGACCGCGGCCAGGCCGCCGACCAGCAGCAGCGCCGCCCCGCCGAACACCAAGGCGAGCAGCCGGTGCCGGCGGCGACGCGCCGGCACCGCCGCCGACGCCGGGACGGCCCGGCTCGGGAGCAGCGCGGCCACCGCGACCCCGCCCAGCAGGACCGCGCCGGCGCCCAGCGCCAGGACGTACCCGTCGTCCGGGGCGAACCGCAGCCGCACCTCGCCGGAAAAGCCGGCCGGCACCAGCCAGCCCTGCTGCCAGCCGTCCACCACGAACGGGGTGAGCCGCTCGCCGCCCGCGGTGGCCTCCCAGCCGGCGTTCGCGTTCTCGCGCAGGGCCAGCACCCGCTGGCCCGGGTACCCGTCCAGGTGCAGCGACCGCCGGGTGGCCGACCACCCGTCCACCCGGACCGGCGTCCGCACGGCGTCCGCCACCTGCGCCGAGCCGGCGACGCCCGACGAGACGCCCGCGCTGCCGTCGGTGGGCGCCGGGAGCACGGCGGGCGGGGTGAGGACGAGCTGGGTGGGCGTCGCCAACCGGCTCGCCGCCGCCACCACGCGCACCTCGCCGTCGGCCAGCGGCAGCGGATCCTTCGCGCCGGCGCCGCAGAGGACCGCGTCCACCTCGCGCAGTTCCGCCAGCTCCCGCCGGCTGGCGACCAGGGCCGTACGGCGCCGTACGGCGCCGGCCTCGATGGTGGGCCCGGTGCCGCAGGGCAGCGTGACGCGCGCCTCCGGGTCGTTGCGGGGCACCGGTCCCTCCGGGAACACGATCAGCTCGCCGACGCCGACCGGCAGGCGCTGCGACACCCGCCGGTACGGGTCGAACGTGTTGGCCGGCACCACGTCGGAGATCAGCACGGTGATCTCGTCGGTCTTCAACGGTCGGTCGAAGACCAGGCTGCCGCCCTCGTCGAAGACACCGCCGCGCATCCCGCCGTCCCCGATCACGGTCGCCTGCCACGGGCGGGCCGCCGCCGCCGTGGGCGGCAGGGTCACCTTCAGCCCGGCGATCTGGCGGGCCTTCGGCCAGGTCAGGCGCAGCCACGGCTGCCGGTCGGAGCCGGCGGCGTACCAGGTCGTCGCCGGGTCGCCGTCGACCACGGCGCCCGGCCGGGCGGCGGGGTGGGAGACGCCGACGCTGGAGGCGGTGACCGTCGGGCTGACCCCGCGCGCGACGGCCGCCGCGCCGCCGCCGTCGAGCAGCGCGTTCAGCGCGCCGCCCGCACGCGGGCGCACCCGCAGCGCGACGTCGTAGTCGGCGGCGACCGGCAGGTTCAGCGTCCGGTCGATCCGGTCGCCGTCCTCGGATTCCCGGACGAGCCCGCCGTCGCAGATCGGTCGGCCCTCGTCGAAGACGCAGGGCGAGGCGCCGGCGGCGGCTGTGAGCACGACTGAGGCCGGGGCGGCGGTCGCCGGGGGCGCCGGCAGGGCCAGGGTCCGCTCGGCCCGCATGCCCGGGATGGTGATCTCGGCGATGCCGACGCCGCCGAATCCGGCCCGGATGTCGAAGACCTGGTCGATGGAGACCCGCACGCGCCGGGTCGGATAGCCGGCGGGCACGGTGACCTGCACGCTCTGGCTCGGGTTCTCCACCACCGCCTGCTGGTTGCCGGCGCTGACGGTGATCCTCGTGGGCAGGGAGTCGGCGCCGGTGTCGAAGACGATGCCCACCTCGCGAACCACCTGCGGCTCGGTCAGCTCCACCTCCAGCCACTGCTGGGTGGTGACCGTCCCGGGCGCCGAGCGCCAGGCGGTGGCGAGGCTGCCGTCGAGCGCCGCGTACGGCTGGTGTGCCGGCCGGCCGCCGACCAGCGGCTGCGCGTCGGACCAGGAACTCGACGCGGTGACCGATCCGATGCCCAGGTAGCGCACGGTGGTGGCCTGCTCCTCGCCCCACGACGGCAGGTAGTCGCGGGCGGGCGCGTCGAGCCTCGCCTCGTCGGTGGGCGTCATGGTCGCCGAGACGTTGTCGTGCGGCTGCCCGAACGCGACCTCGCGCCGGCGCATCCCGTCGGTGAGCACCACCGGGCCGTCGGCCAGCCCCGCCGGCCGATCCCCGGCGAGCACCGTCGGGGCGTCGGAGAGCCGGCCGGCCGCCGCGATCTGGAGCAGCGACTCCGGCCCGCCCACCACGGTGGTCAGGCCCTTCGCGTCGTACGCGACGACGGGACTGACCGGCTTGGCGACCTCGTACACCTCCAGGGCCCGCACCTTCACGTCGAGCCCGTGGTCGACGAAGTTGCCGGGCAGCTGGCCGCCGCCGACCTCCGGCCCGAAGGCCCGCACCGGGCGGATGCCGGGCGAGCGTTGCAGCGCCTGCCGGACCACCACCGGTTGGGTGGCCCCCGAACGCCCGTAGTCGAGGTCGGAGCGGAGCAGCAGGTACCGCACGCCGGAGCGGGCGAGCAAATCGGCCAGCCCGGCCGACCCCTCGCCGTTGGCCAGCGCCGACTCGACGGCGTCGAGCAGCCGGATCGTGCCCGGCGGGGTGAGCGGCACCGAGCTGCGCACCGCCCAGGGACTCTCCAGCAGGGGCTGGGTGACCTCGTCGCTCGGGCTGCCCCAGAGGTAGCGGGGGAAGCGGGCGGCGGGCACCACCAGCACCCGGTCGTCGCCGAGGTTGCGGTCCAGCCAGGAGGTCGCCTGGTGCCAGTAGCCGGGGACCTCCCGGAAGCTGCCCTGGGCGGGCAGTCCGGCGGCCAACGCCGGCGCGGCCACCGCGGCGACCGCGACGAGGGCGGTGCCGGTGACCAGCGTGGCGCGCAGCCGAACCGGCTGGAGCAGGCGGGGCAGGCCCGGGTTCAGCTCGGGCCGGTCGCTCGCGCGGGCCGCCCGGGCCACCAGCCCGACCAGGTGGGCGAGCCCGAGGATGAGCGGCAGCCGCAGCACCACGTCGAACTTGTGCACGTTCCGCAGCGGCGCGCCCGCCGCGTCGAGGAAGTCCCGCTGCGTCTGGGCGCCGAGCCCGTCGACCGCGCCGACGTGACCGAGCCCGACCAGGGCCAGCCCGACCAGCAGTCCGGTGACCAGGAGACGCCGGTGCGGCATCCCGCGCCGGGCGAGGCCGGCGAGGCCGAGACCGGCCACCACCAGGGTGGCGACCACCAGCGGCCGCTCGGTGGCCAGCCGCCAGCCGGCCGACCAGGGCGCCCCGTGCGCGCCGTTGAGGTACGCGTGCCAGTGCGAGGCGCCGCGCAGCACGGTGGTCGCGTCGGTGGGCGCGGTCGTGACGGGTGCCGTCTCGATGTAGTCCAGGAACGGCGGACTGTACCGACCCAGCAGCAGCAGGGGCACCAGCCACCAGGCGGTGGCGGCGCCGACCGCCAGCCCCCAGGCGGCCAACGCCCCGATCCGCAGCCGGAGCGGGTGCAGGCCGACCAGCCACAGAGCGGCCAGCGGCACGACGGCCAGCACCGCCGTCGCGTTGACGCCGCCGGCGCACGCCACCGCCAGCGCGGACAGGGCGACCGAGCGGCGTACGGAGGCGCCCCGGGCCAGCCCCACCAGGGGCACCAGCACCCAGGGCGCGAGGGCGCTCGGCCACGCCTCGACCGAGATCGGGCCCAGCTCGGTGACCAGCCGGGGGGAGAGCGCGAACGCGACCCCGGCGAGCAGGCGGGCGGCCGGCGTGCCGATGCGCAGCCGCTCGGCCAGCCGGACCAGGCCCGTGCAGGCCACCGTCATGAGCAGCGCCCACCAGAGCCGCTGCACCACCCAGGACGAAATGCCGAGGACCTCGCCGAGCAGGAAGAACGGGCCCATCGGCCAGAGGTAGCCGTACGCCTGATTCTGAAGCTGGCCGAAGGTCCCGTCCGGGTCCCAGACGTGCAGGGCGCGGCTCAGCCATCCGGCTGGATCGACCGCCAGGTCCACCTTCGTGTCGATGACGATCATGCCCGGATCCTGAAGGAACGCCAGGGCCGACAAACCGAGACAGACCGCGACCAAGCGCAGACGCCACACCCTTCTCGATGTGTCGTCGGGTCGGTCGGTCAGCTCCGGACGGGCCGGCGCCTGCTGCATTTCGCCTCCGATCAGGCATTGCGGGGGGCGTGACGAAGCCCATACTGTGACGCGACGCGAAGACTACTCGGCAGTAGGAGTAAGTGTGGAAGCACCGCCTGCCGCCACCCGGCACGTACTTTTCCTCAACTGGCGGGACACCCGGAACCCGGAGGGTGGCGGCTCCGAGGTGTACGTCGAGCGGATCGCCGGGGAGCTCGTGCGCCGGGGCCACCGGGCCACCCTGCTCTGCGCCACCCACCGGGCGGGCCCTGCCGAGGAGGTCACCGCCGCCGGCGTACGGGTGCTGCGGCGCGGTGGCCGGCACACCGTCTACCTGCGCGCCGCGCTGGTCTACCTGGCGGGCGCGTGGGGCCTCGGGCCGCTGACCCGACGCCGGGGCGGTCGCCCCGACGTGGTCGTGGACGTCGGCAACGGCCTGCCCTTCCTCTCCGCCCTGTACGCCCGCCGGCCGGTGATCGCGCTGGTGCACCACGTGCACCGCGAGCAGTGGCCCGTGGTGCTGGGCCGCTGGCTGGCCGGCTTCGGCTGGTGGGTGGAGTCCTGGCTCGCCCCGCGCGTCTACCGCCGCTGCCAGTACGTGACCGTCTCCGCGGCCACCCGGCAGGAGCTGGCCACCCTCGGCATCGACCCGTCCCGGGTCGCCATCGTGCACAACGGCACGCCCGACATGACGATCGGGCCGGTGCCGCGCACCCCGCACCCGTCCCTGGTGGTGCTCGGCCGGCTGGTGCCGCACAAGCAGGTCGAGCTGGCCCTGCGCGCGGTCGCCGGCCTCAGCGCCGAGCTGCCCGGGCTCACCCTCGTGGTCGCCGGCCAGGGCTGGTGGGAGCCGCAGCTGCGCCAGCTCGCCGACGAGCTCGGCGTCACCGCCCGGGTCCGGTTCACCGGCTTCGTCAGCGACGCCGAGAAGCGGGAGCTGCTGGCCAGCGCCTGGGTCGCGCTCACCCCCTCACTCAAGGAGGGCTGGGGACTGACCATCGTGGAGGCCGGGGCGGTCGGCACGCCGACGGTCGCGTTCCGCGGCGCCGGCGGTGTCGAGGAGGCGCTCGTCGACGGCGAGACCGGTCTGCTCGCCGACGGCGTGGACGACTTCGTCGCCAAGGTGCGGCTGCTGCTGACCGACGACCCCCGGCGCACCTCGATGGGCACGGCGGCGCGGGCGCACGCGGCGCGCTTCACCTGGCCGGTCTCGGGCGAAAAATTCGCGGCCCTCGTGACGAGGACCGCGAACGTTCGGGCAAGGGTGCCGGCGGAGCAGTTGGAGCCGGTGGAGCCGTCCTACCTCGTGCCGTAGACCAGCGGCTTGTTGGCGCCGCCACCGCCGTCCGAGCTGGTCCGCGCGGCCTGCTCGGCCTTGGCGGCCTCGGACGACGAGGTGCCGGTGAGGGTGGTGGCCAGAGCCACCGACCCGAAGACGCCGAGAGCGACCGCGATCACTCCGGCGAGAACCAACGAGAGAGCACTGCGCATGGTGCTGACTTCCTCCTCGTGAGCTGCGTGCGCGGGACGTTACCACCAAGTAGCGTCGGTGGGGAGGGCCGCGAGGACGATCGATACCGGCCCCGCGGCGGCAACCCGGGGCAGCTCACCGCGCACCGCGCCCGCTCGCGGCCGGGTTCTCGTACAGGGTCAGGTCCCCACCCGCGTACACCTCGCGCAGCCCGACCAGCGCCGCCGCCTCCATCCGCTGCCCGCCGGCCACCCGTTGCACCACCACCCAGCGCACCCCGGTGTCCCGAACCGGGGCACCGGCGTCGAGCACCCGTCGCACGTGCGCGACGCGCGGGTTCTCCCCGCTCACCTCGCTCGTGCCCACCCAGAGCGTGTCGTCGACGAGGACGTCGGCGTCGACGTAGCGGGGCAGCGGGTCGAGTGCCGTCCGGCCGCCGTTCCAGGGATACGCCCGGTAGGCGCCCAGCGGCAACGAGAGCACCTCGCCCGGCTGGCCGTCCAGGCGGGCGGCCACGGCGTCCCAGTCCCTCGGATATGCCACCGGCCGCAGCCGGCCCGCCGCGCCGAACGCCAGGTCCGGCAGGACCACGACCGGCAGCACCAGCGCCCCGGCCAGCACCGCGCCCGCGCCGGCCCGCCCGGCCCGGCCGGCCGCCCCGGCCAGCCGTTCCGCGCCCAGCGCGAAACCCACGGCGACCAGCAGTGCGTACGGGACGAGGAACTTCTGCCCGTCGCGCAGCACCCCGGCTCCCGGCACCGTCGCCACCAGCCACTCCAGCGACGCGCCCAGGCCGGGCAGCACGCCCAGGGCGCCGAGCAGGAAGCCGCCGGCCGCCAGCACGGCGAGCCGGTCACCGGAGCCGTCCGGCCACCGGCGGCGCAGCGTCCGGTAGCCGAGGACCGCCAGGGCCAGCACGACGGCGGTGGCCACCGGCGCCAGCGGGGACGACCGGCTCGCGGGCGTCGTCTGCGCGTTCCAGATCCCGCCGGTGCCGGCCAGGGCGCCGAGCGCTCCGCTCCAGTTCTCCGCCCGCGCCGCGAACGCCGCCACCCCGTCGGGGTCGGTCCGGGCGTCCGCCCTGGTCAGGGCCGCCGCCACCAGCCAGGGCGCGTTCAGCAGCAGCACCGCCGCGATCGCGATCGCGGCGACCCGGCCGCCGCCGCGCCGCGGCACCAGCACGACGGTGGCGGCCAGCGCGATGAGTCCGCCGGTCGGGGTCACCGCGGCGAGGGCGGCGGCCAGCACCAGCAGCGGCAGTGCCCGCCGTCCACCGGCCGGCAGCCGGATCGCCGCCAGCACCAGCCAGGGCAGCGACGCGTACGCCAGGAGCAGACCCCAGTGCCCGATCAGCAGCCGCTCCGCCAGGTAGGGCGTCCACGCGTACCCGACGGCGGCCACCAGCCGGGTCACCGGGTGTCGGGCCGGCACCAGCAAGCCGGCGCCGACGGTGGCGAGCAGCAGCACCGCGACCAGCACCAGCCGCTGCACCAGCCACCCGGGCACCGCCTGGCTCGCCAGCGACACCAGGGCGTCCAACGGCACCGCCCGCGGCAGCGAGTCCGACGGGGCGACGAGTTCGGCACGCCACGGCTGGTGCGGCACGAAGACCATGTCGTAGCTGAGCACGTATCCGGGTGCCGCCAGCGGAGCCAGCACCAGCAGGGTGACGGCCAGCCCGAGCCCGACGAGCATCGACCTCTCCCGCAGGGTTGACCTCCTCACTACGCTGACCGGGCGTGGCACCGGCGTGGCGCCACTGTACGCGCGCCCGTCGCACACCCGGGAGTGCCGGCGACACGGGACGGTTGATGGCTACGGATTCGCAGAAGCCCGGCCGGGCGACCGGTCTCGGCACCGCCGGCGTCGCGGTGACGCTGGCCGGGGTGTTCGTCAACGGGCTGGCCTACGTGGTGCCCGTCCTCGGCGCGCGACACCTCGATCCGGCGGAGCTGAGCGCGCTCGCCACGCTCCTGGCGCTGGGCGCGATCGGCGGCGTGGCCAGCACCGGGCTCCAGATCGCGGTCGCGGTGCACCGGGCCCGGCACGGTCGCGCCGGCACCGCCCGACCGACCCTGCTCACGGTTCTGGTCACCGCCGTCCTGCTCGCCCTGACGCTGCCGGTGGCCGCCGTCCAGCTCCGCCTGGCCGCCCCGGCGGTACTGCTGCTCGGCGTGCTCACCGTGGCGGTCGTGGCGGCCGGCCGCTGGCTCGGCGAGTTGCAGGGCGACCAGCGCTTCCTGCGCCTCGCCGGCGCCATGGCGCTGCTCGGCGCCGGCCGCTACGGGGGAATGGTCGCCGGGCTCTCGCTCGGCGGTGGGCTCACCGGGTCGCTGCTGGCCGGCGCGCTCACCTCCGTCCTGGTGCTCGCCCTGCTGGTACGCCTCAACCGGGGCGCCGGCGTCGACCCGACCGTGCCCTCCCTCGCCACCCGGACGGTGCTCACCGCCAGCGGAGCCACCCTGGCGATGCTGGTGGTCTCCTACGCCGATCTGCTGCTCGCCCGCCGCTTCCTGCCGCCGGACGTCGCCGGCACCTACGCCGTCGGCACCGTGCTGACCAAGGGCGCCCTGTGGGCACCGCAGGTGGTGACGGTGATCGTGCTGCCCCGGCTGGCCAGGGGTGACCGGCGGGCCCTGGCCGCCGCGCTGGCCCTGGTCGCCGGCGCGGGGGCGGTGCTGGTGCTCGGCTCGGCGCTCGCCGGCGGGCTGGCCTTCCGCCTGGCCGGTGGACCCGCCTACGCCGCGGCCGGCCGCTACGCCCCGCTCTTCGCCGCCACCGGCGCCCTGTACGCGGTCGTGTTCATCCTGGTCAACGCCCGGGTCGCGGCGTCGGCCCGGTGGCCCGCCGCTCCGCTGTGGACGTCCACGGTGATCTTCGTGGCCGCCGTCGCGACCGTCGTGCCGCGAACCGTCGCCGGGATCGCCGGGGCCGCCCTGGCGACGGCGGCGGTCACCGCCGTCGTCACCGGATTCCTGACATTGGCCCACGAACGGGACAGCAGGTCGAAACGCACCCGTACAGCCACTACCACCCCAGCGGGAGGACATGTCACAGTGCGGGACGGATAACCAGGAGACGGGGGTTTCTGGTGAACGTCAGCACGGCCACGACCGGATCCGCACCAGGGACCCGTACGCACGCCCGCTGGTTGCTCGTGTTGTACGCCACCGCACTCGTGCTCACCCTGACGGCCGGCGTACCGGGCCGGGCCCGGGCGGAGGGCGGCATGTCGGCCGACCGGCTCACCGCCCTCTTCGAGCGCTACGGCGACACCTCCGGCCGGTGGAACGGCGCCGACCGGACGGCCTCGGTGCGGCTCCCCGACGGCCGGCTCCTCTGGCTCTTCTCCGACACCTTCCTCGGCCCCGTGGGCCCGGACGGCTCCCGCCCCCGCACCGCGTCGTTCATCAACAACTCGGCCGTGGTGCAGCAGGGCGACGAGCTGCGCGAGACGGTGCACGGCGGCACCGCCGAAGACCCCGCCTCGCTGGTGCCGCCGCCGGCCGCCGACCAGTTCCACTGGATCGGCGACGCCCAGGTCGTGGGCGAGACCCTTCAGGTGCTCGCCAACCGCTACCGCCGGACGGGCGACGGCCCGCTGGACCACGTCCTGCTGGGCACCGCGCTGGCGACCTTCGCGCTGCCCGGCCTGACCCCGACCGGGGTCCGGCCGCTGCCGCTGGGGGAGCGCGTCTCGTGGGGCTCCACCCTGCTGCGCGACGGCGGACACACCCTGATCTACGGCACCGAGGCGAGCGGCGAGACGAAGTTCGCGCACGTCGCCCGGGTCGCCGGGACCGACCTGAACGGCCCGTGGGAATTCTGGACGGGCACCGGCTGGGCGCCCGCGGCGGACCGCTCCGCCCGCGTCCTCAGCGGGGTCGGCACGTCGTACGGGGTGCAGCGGGTCGACGACCGGTACGTGCTCGTGACCCACGAGAACAACCTGGTGTTCAGCGCCGACGTGGTGGCGTACTCGGCCGCCGGGCCGACGGGCCCGTTCGACGGGCCGGAATACCTGCACCGCGCGCCGGAGACCGAGGCCGGGCACCTCGTCTACGACGCCGACCTGCACCCCGACCTGGCTCGTCCGGGCAAGCTGCTGGTCTCCTACAACGTCAACAACGTCGACGACGCGGTGACGTACGCCGACGCCGGCCTCTACCGGCCGCGCTTCGTCGAGGTCGACTGGCCCCGGCCCCGGCCGGACCGGGCCGACGTGCCGCCGGCGCCGGCGACGCTCACGGCCGAGGCGCGGGGCGCGGGCAACGCCGAACTGCGGTGGCGTCCCGTCCCGACCGACGACGAGCTGCGCTACCTGGTGCACCGCCGGAACGTGACCGCCGGTCAGACCCACTTCGTGCGGATCGGCGAGCCGACCGCCGAGCTCCGCTCCTCGGCCGACTTCCTGGTCAACGGGGACCAGTACGAGTTCCGGGTGACCGCCGTCGGGCGTCGGGGCGAGGGCCCTCCGTCGCCCGTGGCGCGGATGACCGCCACCGTGCCGCCGCCACCGCCGCCGGGCGGGGTGCGGGCGGCGGCCGGAGACAGCGGGGACGTGGCGGTGCACTGGGAGCCGATGCCGTTCGTCCAGCTGTTCCGGCTCTACCGGCGCGACGTCACCGCCGGGGAGCGGGAACCGGCCCTCGTCGGCACGTTCACCGGCACCAGCGCGACCGTCAGCTCGCTGTGGCACGCCCGGACGTACGAGTTCACCGTCGTGGCGGTCGGCGGCGGGGGCGACAGCCAGCCGTCGGCACCCGTCCGGGCCACCGCCTCGATCAGGCCGCCCGCCGCGCCGGACCGGCTGACCGTCCGGGCCGAGCCGGACGGCTCGCTCCGGCTCGGCTGGGCCAGCCTCGGGCCCGGCGTCTCCTACCGGGTCCACCGGCGCGACGTGACGGCGGGCCAGACCCGCCTCGGCCCGCCCGCCCTCGAGGCCCGGCCGAGCCACCTCGCTCGGCACCTCGAACACGGCCACGAGTACGAGTTCTCCGTCAGCGCGGTGGACCGCGACCGCGAGGGGCCGCCCTCCCCGCCGGTGCGGGCCCGGGCCCGCTTCACCGCCCCGCGGGTGGTACCCACCGGCCTGCGGGTGACGAGGGTCGGCACGGGTGAGGTGGAGCTGGCGTGGCGCTCGGACGATCCCGGCGGGTGGCACCGCGTCTACCGGCGGGACGTCACCGCCGGGGAGCGGGAGTTCACCGAGGAGGAGGTGCCGGTGCAGGGCACCGCGGCCACCATCCGGCGGCTGCGCAACGGCCACGAGTACGAGTTCACGGTGGCCGCGGCCAACCAGGCCGGCGCCGGGGAACGGAGCAGGCCCGTCCGGGCCGTCCCACGGCTGCCCACGCCCGCCGGGTTGACGGCGACAGCCCTCGGCAACGGCGAGGCCAGGCTGACCTGGCGCCCGGCCGGGCCGGGCCTCGCCTACCGCGTCCAGGTCCGGGACGTCACGGCCGGCGGAGCGTGGCGCACCGACCCGGTGCCGGTGGGCGGGACCGGGTTCACGGCCGTGCTGCTGACCCGTGGGCACCGCTACGAGTTCCGGGTCGCCGCCACCGACGGTGTCGACACCGGGACGCCGTCGGCACCGGTCGCCGTGCTCGTGGGCTGAGTCAGGCCCCGGCGGCGAGCCAGCGGTGGAGCAGGTGGTGGTCGATCGAGTCGACCCGGCCGAGCGGCCGGCCGGCGGCCACCCGCTCGCGCAGCTCGTCGCGGGTGAACCAGCGCGCCTCCAGCAGCTCCTCGCCGTCCACCCGCACCCGCTCCGACGCGGCCGTGGCCCGGAAGCCCACCATCAGTCCGGCCGGGAACGGCCACGCCTGCGACCCCACGTACGCCAGGTCGGTCACCGTCACCCCGGCCTCCTCGGCCATCTCCCGGCGAACCGCGTCCTCCAGGCTCTCGCCCACCTCGACGAAGCCGGCAAGCGTCGAGTACGCCCCCTCGGGTGCGCCCGCGTGCCGGGCCAGCAGGCAGCGGTCCGGGGCGCCGGGTGCCTCCACGAGCACGATGACCGCCGGTTCGATCCGGGGAAAGAGGAGCCGGCCGCAGCCCGACCGCGCGCACGAGCGCATGTGCCCGCCGCCGTGCGCGACGGTCGACGCCCCGCAGGTGCCGCAGAAGCGCTGCTGCCGGTGCCAGTGCAGCAGCCCCCGCGCGTACGCCTGGACGGCCGCCTCGGCCGGTTCCAGCCGGCCGACCAGGGCACGTACGTCCACGGCGGCGCCCGCCCCCGCCGCCTCGACGGCGGCGGCCTCCGGCAGGCCGGAGAGGTCCACGGCGAAGACGGCCGATCCGTCGTCCATGCCCAGGAAGACGGTCTCGTCGGCGACGGCCAGCGCCTCGGCCGCCCGGTCACCGGTGAGCCGCACCGGCCCGTCCGCCCCGACCAGGCAGCGGTCCCGCCAGAGCGGCAGGAAGGTGCTCGTCGGCTCCGCCGTCAGCGCGGCGAGCCGGTCCGGATCGGTACGCAGCTCTCCCGCCCGGTCCAGCCAACCGCCCCCGTACGCCAGGACCGCCTCGTCCGCTCGCATGCCCCTACCGTGCCATGCCCACCGGCGCGGCCGACGACCACCCGGCGTCCCGCGGCCCGCGCCGACACGCGGTGGCGCGGCGGTGGGCGGCAGGCTGCCGCCCCGTCGGGCCCGCCGGTTACCGTAGGTGTCTTCCGGGCGCAGGAGCGCTCCCCCCGTTGTGGGTACGTCCGATCGAGGTGACCGTGACGCTGTACGGCGAGAAGACTCCACCCGCCGACGACCGGCCCACCGTGCAGGTCACGGCGGTGACCTGGCCCGGTGACGAGCCGCCGCCGGTCCCGCCGGCGGGCGCGCCCGGCGGATCGCGGTCCCGCCGGGTCCGGCTGCTGCTGGCCGCCGGGGTCGCCACGGCGGTGCTGGCCTCCGTGGCGGGGGCGGGCGCCTACGCGTACGCCGGGGACGTGCCGCGCGGGACGACGGTCCTCGGTGCCGAACTCGGCGGCCGGAGCCGCGCGGACGCCGCCCGGGAGCTGCGCGCGGAGCTGGAGCGCCGCGCCGGCGCCCTGACCGCCCCCCTGTCGGTACGCGTCGGCGAGCGGACCGCCACGATCGACCCGGCCTCGGTCGGCCTGACCGTCGACGTCGACGCCACCGTCGCGGCGGCGGCCGAGGCCGAGGCGCACGCCGTCGACCGGCTCGTCGGGTCCCGCGCGGTCCAGCCGGTGGTGGTCGTCGACGCGGCCCGGCTCGACGCCGCGCTGGAGGAGGTGGTCGGCGACCAGGGCCGCAAGATGACCATGCCCGCGATCACCTGGAAGGGCACCACCCCCAGGGCGGTGCACCCGAAGCCGAGCCTCGCGCTCGACCCGGAACGCTCCGCGCAGGCGGTGCGGGAGGGCTGGCTCGGCGGCCAGCCGGTGACCGTGCCGCTGGTCGAGACGCACCCGGCGACCACCGCCGAGGAGGTGGACCGGCTGGTCGCCGAGCTGGCGAAGCCGGCCGTGGCGGCCCCCGTGACGGTGACCACCGAGAAGGGCTCGGTGCGGATCCCGCCGAAGGCCATCGCCAGGGGCCTGCGGTTCACCGCCGACAAGGCCGGCAAGCTGACCCCGCAGGTGGACGTCAAGCGGCTGCGCGCCGCGCTCGGCGACGACCTGGCCGCGATCGAGGTGCCGCCGAGGGACGCCAGGATGACCATCTCCGGCGGCAGGCCGAAGGTCGTCGACGGACGGCCCGGGCAGCAGCTCGACAGCGCCGCCCTGGCTCGGGACCTGCTCGCCGTCCTGCCCCGGGCGGACGACCGGAAGGTCACCGGGGAGCTGAAGCCGGCCGAGCCGGAGCTGACCGCCGAGAAGCTGGCCGGGCTGGGCATCAAGGAGCGGGTCTCCTCCTTCACCACCCGGTTCACCGGCGGCCTCTCGTCGCCACGCAGTCAGAACATCGTCACCATTGCCAAGGACGTGGACGGCACCGTGGTCCTGCCCGGTGAGACGTTCTCGCTCAACGGGCACACCGGAGAGCGGGGCTACGCCCAGGGCTACCGCGACGCCCCGGTCATCCTCGACGGCAAGCTGGTCCCCGGCGTCGGTGGCGGCACCTCGCAGTTCACCACCACCCTCTTCAACGCCACCTACTACGCGGGGCTGGAGGATGTCGAGCACAAGCCGCACTCGTACTGGTTCAGCCGGTATCCCGCGGTGATCGAGTCGACGATCTTCTGGCCGGACCTGGACTTCAAGTTCCGCAACAACACCGAGCACGGCGTGCTGATCGACACGTCCTACACGTCGAGCTCGATCACGGTGTCGATCTGGAGCACCAGGGTCTGGGACAGCGTGAAGACCGAGTACAGCCCGCGCCGCGACGTCACCCGACCCAAGACGGTGTACCTGGAGCCCGGCCCGAGCTGCATTCCCGCCGGCGGCAGCCAGGGCTTCACCCAGGACGCGTACCGGGTGTTCAAGAAGGACGGCAAGGTGGTGAAGCGGGAGAAGTTCACCTGGCGCTACCTGGCCGAGCCGCGCTTCATCTGCGGGCGCGAACCCTCCTGACCGCCGCCCGGGTCCCGCTCGCCGAAGCCCCGCCGGCCACGTCGCCGGCGGGGCTTCCCCTGTCGTACGCGCACCGCGCCGACCGCCGACGCCGCCGCCCCGGCACGTCGCGCCCGAGGGTGCCGATCCGCCCCTGTGCCTGGGCTACCGGTGGCGGAACCACAGATTGGGTTCGGTGTAGGTGCCCTGGTCGAGGTCGCGGTCGATGCGCAACAGGGCCAGACCGTCGGGGATGACGTAGGCGCCGCTGTCGGGGAAGACCATGCCCGTCCACCGCTGCCACTCGGCCACGGTGCCGGTCATCGTCTGCGACCGGGGGGCCGTGGCGACCAGCCGGGCACCGAGCCGCCAAAGGGTGCGGACCCACGGATCGAGCGGAGCGCCGTCCTCTCGGGTCCAGGTGGCGAACCGCTCGATCGGGGTCAGCGGGTAACGGGCCTTGAGCGTGGGCCGTACCGGGGCGACAACGCGGGACCAGCCGCGCTGGCCGGCCAGCGACCGCAGGGCCGTGATCAGGTCACCGGCCAGTCCTCGTCCGCGTAGGTCGGGGCGAACCTGGGCGGCCATCACCACCAGGGTGTCGGGGGTGTCGCCGTGGTCGTGGCCGGTGATCGCGTGCCGGAGCGAGTCGGTGTAGCCCTCGGGCAGGTGGGCCGGATCGCCGTCCCAACGGATCGGCACGCCCCATCCCGCGGCGACGAGCTCGTCGTCGCCGTCGAGGAGCACCAGCTCCAGGTCGGCGAACACCTCCCGCACGCGTCCGAGGTGCCGCTTCGCCTCCCGGTCGGCGCTGATGAAGGCCGGCCAGCCGCCGGCGAACAGCCGGCCCAGCTGGTCGTCCGGCCGGGGCCGAGCCTTCAGGGGTTCCACGACGGTCCGCACGGCGGCTCTCTCCACAGGGTCCGTAACGCAGTCCAGGGTCACCCCGAAGGGTGACCCTGAACTGGAAGATTGTCCGGCGGTGTCCTACTCTCCCACACCCTCCCGAGTGCAGTACCATCGGCGCTGGA
>NZ_JBAKHV010000058.1:0-35729 GCF_036906775.1 Micromonospora sp. CPCC 205561
GGCGGCGGTCGACGCGCTCGTCGCCGGGCTGCCGGGGCTGACCGCCGTCGTGCACACCGCCGGGGCGTCCGGCGGCACCACCCCGGCGTACGAGGTGACCGACGGCGAACTGTCGGAGACCCTGGCCGGCAAGGTGCTCGGTGCCGTGCACCTGGACGCCGCCTGCCGGGGCCGGGACCTCGACGCGTTCGTGGTCTTCTCCTCGGTCGCCGGCGTCTGGGGCGGCGGCGGGCAGGCCGGCTACGCGGCCGGCAACGCCCTGCTCGACGCGCTCGTCGCCGCCCGCCGGGCGGCGGGCCTGCCCGCCACCGCCCTGGCCTACGGCCCGTGGGCGGAGGACGGCATGGCCGCCGGGGAGACCGCGGACGGCCTGCGCCGCCGCGGGTTCACCCCGCTCGCGCCCGACGCCGCCGTCGCGGCGCTGGGCCGCTGGGTGAACGCCCCGGAGCCGGCGCCGGTGATCGTCGACGTCGACTGGTCCCGGTTCGTCACGGCGTTCACCGCCGCGCGGCCGAGCCACCTCTTCGACCGGGTCGCCCCGGTCGCCGCGCGGGAGCCGGAGCGGCCGGAGAACGCGGTCGCCACCGACGGGCTGCGGGCCAGGCTCACCTCGCTACCGGCGACCGGTCAGGAGGCGCTGCTGGTCGACCTGGTCCGCGTGGAGGCCGCGGCCGTCCTCGGCCACCCCACCACCGACCAGGTGCCGGCCGGCCGGGCGTTCCGCGAGCTGGGCTTCGACTCCCTCGCCGCCGTGCAGCTGCGGGACCGGCTGGGCCGGGTCACCGGCCTGAGCCTGCCGTCGACCGTGGTTTTCGACCACCCGTCGGCGGCGGAACTGGCCCGCTTCCTGCGTACCGAGATCGTGGTCGGCGCGGACGGCGGTCCGGTCGCCGGCGGCGCGACCTCGGCCCGGCCGCCGGCGGACGAGCCGATCGCGATCGTCTCCATGGCCTGCCGCTTCCCGGGCGGGGTGTCGTCGCCGCAGGAACTCTGGCGGCTGCTGGCCGACGGGGTGGACGCGGTGACGCCGATGCCCACCGACCGGGGCTGGGACCTCGACGCCCTGTTCGACAGCGACCCGGAGCGGCTCGGCACCAGCTACACCCGCAGCGGCGGGTTCCTGCGGGACGTGGCCGGCTTCGACGCCGCGTTCTTCGGGGTCAACCCGCGCGAGGCCCTCGCCATGGACCCGCAGCAGCGGCTGCTGCTGCACACCACCTGGGAGGTCTTCGAGCGCGCCGGCATCGACCCGCACCGGGTGCGCGGCTCCGCCACCGGCGTCTTCATGGGCACCAACGGGCAGGACTACGCCACCCTGCTGCTGGGCGCCCGCTCCCAGGTGGAGGGCTACCAGGCGACCGGCAACGGCGCGTCGGTGGTCTCCGGACGCCTGGCGTACTCGTTCGGGCTGCACGGTCCGGCGGTCACGGTCGACACGGCCTGCTCGTCGTCGCTGGTGGCGCTGCACCTGGCCGCGCAGGCGCTGCGCAGCGGCGAGTGCGACCTCGCCCTGGCCGGCGGCGTCACCGTGATGTCGACCCCCGGCGCGTTCCTGGAGTTCTCCCGGCAGCGCGGTCTGGCCGCCGACGGGCGGGTCAAGGCGTTCGCCGAGGCCGCCGACGGCACCGGCTGGGGCGAGGGCGTCGGTGTGCTGCTGCTCCAGCGGCTCTCCGACGCCCAGCGTGACGGCAACCGGATCCTCGCCGTCGTACGGGGCAGCGCGGTCAACCAGGACGGCGCGAGCAACGGCCTCACCGCGCCGAACGGGCCCGCGCAGCAGCGGGTCATCCGGCACGCGCTGGACAACGCGGGCCTGACCCCTGACGACGTGGACGTCGTGGAGGCGCACGGCACCGGCACCACCCTCGGCGACCCGATCGAGGCGCAGGCGCTGCTGGCCACCTACGGCAGGGGACGTTCCGCCGACCGGCCGCTGTGGCTCGGGTCGGTCAAGTCGAACATCGGCCACACCCAGGCCGCGGCGGGCGCCGCCAGCCTGATCAAGATGGTGCTGGCCCTGCAACACGAGGTGCTGCCGGCGACCCTGCACGTCGACGCGCCGACCCCGCACGTCGACTGGACGTCCGGCGCGCTGGCGCTGCTCACCGAGGCCCGCCCCTGGACGGCCGACGACCGGCCACGCCGGGCCGGCGTCTCCTCGTTCGGGATCAGCGGCACCAACGCCCACGTGATCCTGGAGCAGGCCCCGCAGCGGCCGGAGCCGGTCGCCCCCGACGGGGAGCGGCCCCGGTTGACCCTGCCGTGGCCGGTCTCCGCCGCCGACCTGCCCACGCTGCGCGAGCAGGCCGGCCGGCTGGCCGACCGGGTCGCGACGGGCGACGACCCCGCCGACCTGGTCGCCTGGACGCTCGCCGACGGCCGGGCCCACCTCGGCCAGCGGGCCACCGTGGTCGCCGCCGACGGGGCCACCCGGCTGGCCGCGCTGCGGGCGCTGGCCGGCGGCGAGGCCCACCCCGCGCTGGTCACCGCCCGGCGACGCGGAGGCGGCCTCGCGGTCCTCTTCTCCGGCCAGGGCGCCCAGCGCCCCGGCGCCGGCCGGCAGCTGTACGACACGTTCCCCGTGTTCGCGGCGGCCCTCGACGAGGCCTGCGGGGTCCTGGACCACCAGCTGCCGCAGCCGCTGAAGCCGGTGCTGTTCGCGGCCGACGGCAGCGCCGAGGCCGCGCTGCTCGACGAGACGGTGTTCACCCAGGCGGGGCTCTTCGCGCTGGAGGTGGCCCTGTTCCGGCTGGTCGAGTCGTTCGGGGTGGTGCCCGGACACGTCGCAGGGCACTCGATCGGCGAGATCACCGCCGCGCACGTCGCCGGGGTACTGTCGCTCGCGGACGCCGCCACGCTGGTGGCCGCCCGCGGTCGGCTGATGCAGGCCCTGCCCGCCGGGGGCGGGATGCTCGCCGTCGCCGCCGACGAGGCGGCGGTGGTCGAGTCCCTGGCCGGGCTGACCGACCGGGTCGGCGTGGCGGCCGTCAACGGCCCCGCCGCCGTGGTGGTCGCCGGGGCGGTCGACGCCCTCGACGGGCTGGAGCGGCTCTGGCAGGAGCGCGGGGTGCGCACCCGGCGGCTGCGGGTCAGCCACGCGTTCCACAGCCCGCTGATGGAGCCGATACTGGCCGACTTCCGGGCCGTCCTCGACGGGCTGACGTTCGCCGCGCCGCTGCTGCCGATCGTGTCGAACCTGACCGGACGGCTCGCGCAGCCCGACGAGCTCAGTACGCCCGACTACTGGGTGCGGCACGTCCGGGAGTCCGTCCGGTACGCCGACGGGATCGCCGCGCTGCGCGACGCGGGCGTCGACACCTTCCTGGAACTCGGCCCGCAGGCGGTGCTGACCGCGATGACCGCCGGCCTGCTGCCCACCGACGACGACGGGACAGCCGTGGCGGCGCTGCGCGCCGGCGCCGACGAGCCGGCCGCCCTGCTCTCCGCGCTGGCCGTCCTGGACGGCACCGGGCGGGACGTCGACTGGGCGGCGGTGCTCGCCGTGCTGGCCGGCCCCCGTCCGGATCCCCGCCGGCTGCCCGAGCTGCCCACGTACGCGTTCCGGCCGCAGCGCTACTGGCCGACCCTCGACGCGGCCCCGACCCCCGCCGCCGACCCGGTCGACGACGCGTTCTGGCGGGCCGTCACCGACGGCGACCTGGGCCGCCTCGGCCTCGACCCGGACCAGCCGCTGCGCGAGCTGCTGCCGGAACTGGAGTCGTGGCGGCGCCGCCAGCACCTCGACGGCACCCTGGCCGGCTGGCGGTACCGGGTCACCTGGGAGCACCGGGCGCTGACCGGTGCCGACCCCGGCACCTGGCTGGTGCTGGCCCCGCCGCACCAGGTCACCGACCGGGTGCTCGCCGCCCTCACGGCCGGCGCCGCGACGGTGCACCTGCTGACCGTCGACCCGGCCACGGCCACCCGCGACGGCCTGGCCGCCGACCTCGACCGGCTCGCCGCCGCCCACCAGCCGACGGCGCTGCTCTCCCTGCTGGCGCTGGACGAGGCACCGCACCCGGAGCAGACGGCGCTGCCGACCGGCCTGGCGGCGAACCTGCTGCTCGTGCAGGCACACACCGGCCGCTCCGGCCCGCCCGTGCCGCTGTGGCTCGCCACCACCGGCGCCGTCGCCGTGGACGACGAACCGGTCGTCCACCCGACGCAGGCCACCACGTGGGGCCTCGGCCTCGTGGCCGCGCTGGAGCACCCCCGGCACGTCGGCGGAGTCGTCGACCTGCCGGCGGGCCCGGACGAGGCGGCGTACGCGGCCCTGGCCGGGGCCCTGACCAACGTCGACGGGGAGGACCAGCTCGCCGTCCGGGAGGCCGGCGTGCACACCCGGCGTCTGGTCCGTGACACCGGGCAACCGGCGGCGGGCGGCGGATACCGCCCGGGCGGCACCGTCCTGCTCACCGGTGGGAGCGGGGCGCTCGCCCGGCACACCACCGACTGGCTGGGCCGCCACGGCGCCGAGGTGCTCCCGCTCGCCGGGCCGGCGACGGGCAAGCTCGGCGACCTGATGGAGCAGCTCGCCGCCGAGAGCCGGCCGGTGACCGCGCTCGTGCACGTCCCGGCGGAGACCGGCTCGGTGCCGCTGGCCGAGCTGACCCTCGCCGGCCTGGCCGCCGACCTGGCCGCCACCGTCGGCGACGTCCCGAGGTACGCCGACGAGCTGGCGCACCGGCCGCTCGACGCGTTCGTGCTGTGCACCTCCACCACGGGGGTGTGGGGCGCGGGCGGCCGGGCCGGCCAGTCCGCCGGCGACGCGTTGCTGCACGCGCTCGCGGCGAACCGGCGCCACGGCGGACTGGCGGCCACCGCCGTGGCGTGGGGGCCGTGGCAGGACGATCCCGAATCGGCCGAGCTGGCGCAGCTGCGTCGGCGGGGCCTGCCGGGCCTGTCCCCGGAGCTGGCCGTCGAGGCGTTCGGGCAGGCGCTGCGTGCCGAGGCGGCGGTGGTGGTCGCCGACGTGCGCTGGGACCGGTTCGTGCCGGCGTTCGCGTCGATGCGGCCGTGCCCGCTGCTGACCGGGGTCCCCGAGGCGGGCGCGGCGATGCCCACCGACGACGACCACCGGCCGGCGGACGACGAGGCGGCCATCGCGCTGCGGGAGCGGCTGCGCCCGCTGAGCCCCGGCGAACGGGAGGGCGTCCTCGTCGAACTCGTGGGCGGCCTGGCGGCGGCCGTGCTCGGCCACACCGGGGGCGGGGGGCTGGAGTCCGACCGCGCGTTCCGCGAGGTGGGCTTCGACTCGATGACGGCCGTGGAGCTGCGCAACCGGCTCCGCGCCGCCACCGGCGTCCAGCTGCCCGCCGGCGTGGTGTTCGACTACCCGACGCCGGCGGCGCTCGCCCGGCACCTGCGCGACCGGCTCGTCGAGGACGGTGCTGCCGCGGCCGCCCCGCTGCTCGCCGAGCTGGAGCGGCTCGACGGCGTCTTCGCGGCCGACGCGCCGGACCGGCTGACCCGGCAGAAGCTGCTGGTGCAGTTGCAGGCGTTCGTGGCCCGGTGGGGCGACGAACGCGGCCCCGTCGAGGAGAAACCGGCCACGCACGCCCTCGACGACGCCACCGACGCCGAGATCTTCGATTTCATCCACCGCGAGCTGGGTGGCCCGGGCGGCAATTTGCCGGGCATGTAGAAATGGTGGCGCGCGGCCGTTGTCGACGGTCGCGACACGCTCGGCCGGGCGGGCCTGCGCACCCGCCCGGCCGTACCTCGCGAGGACGGCGCGCAGGACCGCTCGCAGGGCGGGTCGGCCCAGCCTGCGCGCCCGCCACCCTAGGGGCACCCGTAGGGGCACGCTAGGGGTTGTGACCGCCGTCCGGCGACAATTACCTTTCGTCCGGCGCGTAAGACCTGGTGGGGGCTGAAACGCCTTTTGTCTGGCAATTCGTGGTCGGCTGAATGGGCTTAGATTTTCGCGGCTTGTGGCGTCTGTGGACGGTATTGGGTCGCCTGTTTCTTTCCGGCCCGAAGAGGTGGCGTCAATGGCGACTGAAGATACGCTCCGGGAGTACCTGAAATGGGTGACGGCGGACCTTCACCAGACCAGGAGGAAGCTCGGCGAGCTTGAGGCGGCCAGCCGCGAGCCGATCGCCATCGTCGGCATGGCCTGCCGGTTCCCGGGCGGGGTGGGCTCGCCCGAGGAGCTGTGGGAGCTCGTCGACTCCGGCCGGGACGCCGTCTCCGCGTTCCCCGCCGACCGCGGCTGGGACCTGTCACGGCTGTTCCACCCGGACCCCGACCATCCCGGCACGTCGTACGTCGCCGAGGGTGGCTTCGTCGACTCGGCCACCGACTTCGACGCCGCGTTCTTCGGCATCTCGCCACGCGAGGCCCTCGCGATGGACCCCCAGCAGCGGCTGCTGCTGGAGACCTCCTGGGAGGCGTTCGAACACGCCGGCATCGACCCCTCGGCGCTGCGCGGGCACCAGGTGGGGGTGTTCGCCAGCACCACCGGGCAGGACTACGTGGGGCTGCTCCAGCAGCCGCCGCCCGGTACCGAGGGCTACATCCTGACCGGCACCGCGGCCAGCGTCGTGTCCGGCCGGATCTCGTACGCGCTCGGCATCGAGGGGCCCGCCGTCACCGTCGACACCGCCTGCTCGTCGTCGCTGGTCGCGCTGCACCTGGCCTGCCAGGCGCTGCGGCAGGGGGAGTGCACCCTCGCGCTCGCCGGCGGGGCCACGGTCATGTCCACCCCGTCCGCCTTCATCGGCTTCAGCCGCCAGCGGGGCCTGGCCATGGACGGCCGGGTCAAGTCGTTCGCCGCGGCCGCCGACGGCACCGCCTGGGGCGAGGGGGCCGGCCTGCTGCTCGTCGAGCGGCTCTCCGACGCGCGGCGCAACGGCCACCGCGTCCTCGCCGTCGTTCGGGGCAGCGCGGTCAACCAGGACGGCGCGAGCAACGGGCTGACCGCCCCCAACGGCCCCTCCCAGCAGCGGGTCGTGCTCCAGGCGCTGGCCAGCGCCCGGCTCGCGCCGGAGCAGGTCGACGTCGTGGAGGCGCACGGCACCGGCACCACCCTCGGCGACCCGATCGAGGCACAGGCGCTGCTGTCGACGTACGGGCAGGGCCGGCCGGCGGACCGGCCGCTCTGGCTCGGCTCGGTCAAGTCGAACATCGGTCACACCCAGGCCGCCGCAGGTGTGGCCGGGGTGATCAAGATGGTGATGGCGCTGCGGCACGACACCGTGCCCGCCACCCTGCACGTCGACGAGCCCACCCCCAACGTGGACTGGACGGCCGGCGCGGTCGCGCTGGCCACCGAGCCGCGGCCGTGGCCCGCCGGGGAGCAGCCCCGCCGCGCGGGCATCTCCTCCTTCGGCATGAGCGGCACCAACGCCCACGTGATCATCGAGGAGGCGCCCGCCGCCGACCCGGCCCCGGCGGACGCCCCGGACGGCCCCGCCGCCGCGACCGACGCGGCCACCGTGCCGGCCGCCGCCGACACCGCCTGCGTCGACGGGGCCGGCCTCGTGCCGGTGCTGGTCTCCGCCCGCGACGCCGAGTCCCTGACCGCGCAGGCGACCCGCTGGGCCGACTGGCTCGACGGCCGCCCCGAGCTGCGGCTGACCGACGTCGGCTGGTCGTCGGCGCGCACCCGGGCCAGCCTCGAACACCGCGCCGTACTGCTCGCCGCCGACCGCGCCGACCTGACCGCCGGCCTGCGCGCCCTGGCCGCCGGCGGCGACGCCCCGGGCCTGGTCACCGGCGCCGGCCCGCGCGGCGGCAAGCTCGCGTTCCTCTTCTCCGGCCAGGGCGCGCAGCGCAGCGGCATGGGCCGCGAGTTGGCCGACGCGTTCCCGGTCTTCGGCCGGGCGCTGGCCGAGGTCTGCGCCGAGCTGGACCGGCACCTGCCCCGCCCGCTCACCCCGGTGCTCTTCGCGCCCGAGGGCGACGAGGCCGCCGGGCTGCTCAACCAGACCCTCTACACGCAGGCCGGCCTGTTCGCCGTCGAGGTCGCGCTCTTCCGGCTCCTGGAGAGCTGGGGGATCGTCCCGGACGTCCTGCTCGGCCACTCGATCGGCGAGCTGTCCGCCGCGCACGCGGCCGGCGTGCTGTCGCTGCCCGACGCCGCCACGCTCGTCGCGGCCCGGGGCCGGCTGATGCAGGCCCTGCCGGCCGGGGGCGCGATGCTGGCCGTCCAGCTCCCCGCCGACGCCGTCCGGGCCGCCCTGGCCGGCGTCGAGGACCGAGTCGCCGTGGCCGCCGTCAACGGCCCCACCGCCGTGGTCGTCTCCGGCGCGGCCGACGCCGTCGAGGAACTCGAACGCCGCTGGGCCGACCAGGGCGTACGGACCAGGCCGCTGCGCGTCAGCCACGCCTTCCACAGCCCGCTGATGGAACCCATGCTCGCCGAGTTCGCCGCCGTGGTGCGCCGGCTGGAGCTGCACCCGCCGGCGCTGCCGATCGTGTCGAACCTGACCGGCGCGCTCGCCGACCCCGACGAGATCCGCACCGCCGACTACTGGGTGCGGCACGTGCGGGAGGCCGTCCGGTTCGCCGACGGCGTCGACCAGCTGCGCGCCCTCGGCGTGCGTACGTTCCTGGAGGTCGGCCCCAGCGGGGTGCTCACCGCGCTGGCCCGCGACGTCCTGACCACCGCCGGCGCGGACGACGACACCGCCGCCGTGGCGCTGCTGCGCCGCGACCGCCCCGAGCCCGCGTCCGCCCTCACCGCCCTCGCCGAGCTGCACGTCGGCGGGGTCGAGGTGGGTTGGGCGGAGCTGTTCGTCGGCGCCGACACCGCGCGGGTGCCGCTGCCCGGCTACGCCTTCCGCCGGCAGCGCTTCTGGCCCGAGCCGCCGCCCGCCCCCGACACCGTGACGGCGGACGGCGACGACGAGTTCTGGACCGCCCTGGAACAGGCGGACGCCGACACCCTGCGCGGCGAGCTGGGCGACGACGACGAGCAGGTCCGGGCGCTCCTGCCGGCCCTGCCCGTGCTCACCTCCTGGCGCCGGTCCCGGCGGGAACGCTCCCTCGTGGACGGCTGGTCGTACCAGGTGACCTGGCAGCCCGTGCCCGTCGAGGACACCGACGCCCCGGCGGGCCGCTGGCTGGTCGTGCTGCCCGCCGACGACGCGCCGGCGTGGGCCGACGGCCTGACCGGGCTCTTCGGCGACGCCGAGCCGCCGGTGCTGCGCGTCGGCGCGGCGGACCTGGACCGTGCGGCGCTCGCCGCCCGGCTGCGGGAGACGATCGACGGCCGGCCCGTCGACGGCGTGCTCGCCGTGGTCGCCGGCCAGGACCGGCTGCTGCCCGAGCACCCCGGCGTGACCCTCGCCGCCGCAGGCACCCTCGCCCTGGTCCAGGCGATGACCGACCTGGACCTGGTGGCGCCGCTGTGGTGCGTCACCAGCGGCGCGGTGGCGGCGGCCCCGGGCGACCGCGTCGCGCACCCGTTGCAGACCGAGGTCTGGGGACTCGGCCGCGCGGCGGCAGTCGAGCAACCGCACCGCTGGGGCGGCCTGGTCGACCTGCCGGCAACCGTCGACGACGCCACCACCCGGCGGCTCGCCGCCGTGCTGGCCGGCCACGGCGGCGAGGACCAGGTGGCCGTCCGCCCCGGCGGGACCTGGGCCCGCCGGCTGAGCCCGGCCCCGCCGGCAGCGGACGAGCCGTCCGCCGGCGACTGGTGCTCCGGCGCCGTCCTGGTCACCGGCGGCACCGGCGCCCTGGGCGGCCACGTCACCCGCTGGCTGCTCGGCCGCGGCGTCGGGCGGGTGGTCCTGGCCAGCCGCCGGGGCGCCGCCGCCCCGGCCGTGGCGGAACTGCTCGACCGGTACGGCGCCGACGGGCGGGTCACCGTCGCCACCTGCGACGTCACCGACCGGCGGTCCGTGGCGGAGCTGGTCGGGTCGCTGCCCGACCTGACCGCGGTCGTGCACGCCGCGGGCACCGACCAGCTCACCCCGCTGACCGACACCACCCTCGACGAGTTCTCCCACGTCGTCGCGGGGAAGGTGCTCGGCGCACTGCACCTCGACGCCTGCCTCGCCGACCGCGAGCTGGGCGCCTTCGTCATGTTCTCCTCCATCTCCGGCGTGTGGGGCAGCGCCGGCCAGTGCGCCTACGGTGCCGGCAACTCCCTGCTGGACGCCCTCGCCGTCAACCGGCGCGACCGGGGCCTGCCGGCCACCGCCGTCTCCTGGACGGCCTGGGGTGGTGCGCACGGCATGGCCGCCGAGAACGTGGCCACCGAGCAGCTCAACCGGATGGGCCTGCCGCCGGTCGACCCGGAGAAGGCGCTCGTCGCACTCGACCGGGCGCTGCGCCGCCCGACGCCCTGCGTGACCGTCGCCGACGTCGACTGGAGCCGGTTCCACCCCGCGTTCACCGTGGCCCGGCCCAGCCCCTTCCTGGGCGGCCTGCCGCAGGTGCGGGCGCTCGTCGCGCAGGAGGAGACCGCCACGCCCACGGGCGGGGTCGCCGCGCCGCTGCGCCACCTCGCGGCGCTGCCCGCGGCGGAGCAGGAGCGGGAGCTGCTGCGGCTGGTCAACGAGCAGACCGCCGCGGTGCTGGGCCACGCCACCCCCGACGAGCTGCGCGGCCGCCCGTTCAAGGACCTCGGCTTCGACTCGCTGACCGCCGTGGACTTCCGGGGACGGCTGAACACGGCCACCGGCCTGCGGCTGCCCACCACGCTGGTCTTCGACTACCCGACCCCCGCCGAGCTGGCCGCGCACCTGCGCGAGCTGGTCTCCGGCGCCGCTCCGGCCGACGTCCCGCAGACCGTCGTCGTGGACGCCGACGAGCCCGTCGCGATCGTCGGCATGGCCTGCCGCTACCCGGGGGGCGTCGACGGGCCGGAGGCGTTCTGGCGGCTGGTCGCCGACGGTGTGGACGCCATCTCGCCGTTCCCCACCGACCGGGGCTGGGAGATCCCCGAACCGGCGGAGGGGACGCACCCCCCGTCGGGCGGCTTCCTCTACGACGTGGCGGACTTCGACCCCGCGTTCTTCGAGATCTCGCCCCGCGAGGCCCTCGCCATGGACCCGCAGCAGCGGCTCACCCTCGAGACGTCCTGGGAGGCGCTGGAGCGGGCCGGGGTGGACCCGGCGACGCTGCGCGGCACCCGAACGGGCGTCTTCGTGGGCGCCTCCACCTCCGGCTACGGCACCGGGCTGACCGAGGTCCCCGAGGGCGTCGAGGGCTACCTGATGACCGGCGCCGCGCACAGCGTCATCTCCGGCCGGGTCGCGTACGCCCTCGGGCTGGAGGGACCCGCCGTCACCGTCGACACCGCCTGCTCCTCGTCCCTGGTGGCGCTGCACCTCGCGGGGGCGGCGCTGCGGCGCGGCGAGTGCGACCTGGCGCTGGCCGGCGGCGTGGCGGTGATGGCCACCCCGACGGCGTTCCAGGAGTTCTCCCGCCAGGGCGGCCTGGCCTCCGACGGGCGGTGCAAGTCCTTCGCCGCCACGGCGGACGGCACCGGCTGGTCCGAGGGCGTCGGCATGCTGCTCGTGCAGCGGCTCTCCGACGCCCGGCGGCAGGGTCGCCGCGTCCTCGCCGTGGTACGCGGCTCCGCCGTCAACTCCGACGGCGCGTCGAACGGCCTGACCGCCCCCAACGGCCCCTCCCAGCAGCGGGTGATCCGGCAGGCCCTCGCCGGCGCCCGGCTGACGGTCACCGACGTGGACGTCGTCGAGGCCCACGGCACCGGCACCGTCCTCGGTGACCCGATCGAGGCCCAGGCCCTGCTGGCGACGTACGGGCAGGACCGGGGCGACGCCGGTCCGCTGCTGCTGGGCTCGGTCAAGTCGAACATGGGCCACGCGCAGGCCGCCGCCGGCGTGGCCGGTGTGATCAAGATGGTGCTGGCGATGCGGGAGGGCACCGTCCCGGCGTCGCTGCACGCGGACTCGCCGTCGCCGCACATCGACTGGTCCGCCGGCGACGTGGAGCTGGTGACCCGGTCCCGGCCGTGGCCGACGGTCGACCGTCCCCGCCGGGCGGCGGTCTCGTCGTTCGGCATCTCCGGCACCAACGCCCACGTGGTCGTCGAGCAGCCCGTCGACAGCGACGCCGCTGGCGACGTCGAGCCGACCCCCGCCCCGGCCGCCGGGCTGCTCGCCGCCGACGTGGTGGTCTGGCCGGTCTCGGCCCGCTCGGCCTCCGCCCTGGCCGCGCAGGCCTCCCGGCTGGCCCGGCACCTGCGCGCGCACCCCGGCCTCGCCCCGGCGGCGGTCGGCTGGTCCCTCGCCGCGACCCGTTCAACGTTCGACCGGCGTGCCGCGGTGCTCGGCGCCACCCCCGGCGAGCTGCTGGCCGGCCTGGACGCCCTCGCGGCCGGCACGCCGGCCGGCAACGTGGTGACCGGCACCGTCGCCAACCACGGCGCGGGCCCGGTGTTCGTCTTCCCGGCCGCCGCCCCGGCGGGCGCGGCGGCCGACCTGGTGGGCCGCTGCCCGGTCTTCGACGAGACCCTCGCCGAGTGCCGGCAGGCCCTCGCCCCCTGGGTGGACGTCGACCCGGCCGTCCTGCTCACCGGCTCCGACCGCTCCTGGGCCGAGCGGCCGGAGCTGGCCCGGCCCGTCCTGTTCGCCGTCGGCGTGGCGCTCGCCGCCGTCTGGCGGCACGCCGGGCTGACCCCGGCCGCGGTCGTCGGCGACGGCGACGGCGAGGTCGTGGCCGCCCACGTGGCGGGCCTGCTGTCCCTGTCCGACGCCGCCCGCACGGTGGCGCTGCGGGCCCGGGCCGCCGCCGGCGACCTGGACCCCGAGGGCCTCCGCGCCGCCCTGGCGGGGATCGCGCCGCCGCCCGGCACCGTCCGGCTGGCCTCCACCGTCACCGGGGACTGGGCCGACCCGGCCGGCCTCGGTCCGGACCACTGGGCCGCGCTCGGGACCGGTGCTCCGTCGGCCGCCGACGGGGACGCGGACACGGAGCGGCTCGACGCCGCCCTGCGCGCCGCCGTCGACGCCGGACACGTGACCTTCGTGGAGGTCTCGCCGGCACCGGCGCTGGCCGCCCGGGTCGCCGCCGTGCTCGACGCGACCGGCGCGACCGGCCACGTCCTGGACACCCTCGGCGGGCCGGACGACGCCGCCACCCGGCTGCTGACCGGCCTCGCCACCGCGCACACCCTCGGGCTGGCGGTGGAGCACCGTCGGCTGCTGCCCGAGTCCGAGCCGGTCGACCTGCCCACGTACGCCTTCGACCGGCACCGCTACTGGCTGGAGCGCACCGGCGCGCACCGCTCGGTCCTGCCCGCCGTGGGCCTCGACGTGGTCGACCATCCGCTGCTCAGCGCGGTGGTCGAGCTGCCCGGCGACGAGGGCCTGCTGTTCACCGGCCGGATCACCCTCGGCACCCACCCGTGGCTGGCCGACCACGCCGTGCTGGGCACGGTGCTGCTGCCCGGGACGGCCCTGGTGGAGCTGGCGTCCTGGACCGGGCGGCAGGCCGGCGCGGCGACCGTCGCCGAGCTGAACCTGGAGGCGCCGCTGGCGATCCCCACCGAGGGAGGAATCGACCTGCGGGTCCGCGTCGGCTCGCCGGACGAGACCGGGCACCGGCCCGTCGCCATCCACACCCGGCGCGACGACGACACCGGGCCCGACGGTTCCCGGGCCTGGCAGCGGCACGCCTCCGGCCAGCTGAGCGAAACCGTCGACCCGGCCCCCGCGCCGGCGGCCGTGTGGCCGCCCGCCGACGCCGAGCCGATCGCCCTCGACGGGCTCTACGCCCGGCTCGCCGCCCAGGGCTACCACTACGGCCCCGTCTTCCGCGCGCTGCGCGCCGCGTGGCGGTCGGGTTCGGACATCCTGGCCGAGGTCGCCCTGGACGCCGACGCGTCCACCGACACCACGGCCTTCTCGGTGCACCCGGCCCTGATGGACGCGGCACTGCACGCCATCGGCGCCAGCGCCACGGCCGGCGGACCCGCCGCCGGCGGCGCGCCGGCCCCGGAGGGCGGCCCCGACATCCGCCCGGGCCTGCCGTTCACCTGGTCGGGCGTGAGCATCCGGCCGACCCGCGCCCGCGAGCTGCGGATCCGGCTGCGCGCCACCGACGCCGGCTCCGTGGCCCTGACCATCACCGACACCGGCGCGACCCCGGTCGCCTCCGTCGAGGGTCTGGTCCTGCGGCCCGTCTCCGGCGAGCAGCTCAGCGCCGCCCGCCGCTCGGCCAGCCGGTCCCTGCACCGACTCGACTGGGTAGCCCCCGCCGCCGGCCGCGCCGACCGCACCCCCCGGCTGGTCGTCCTCGGCGACGACTGGCCCGGCACCGACCGGCACCCGGACCTCTCCGCGCTGGTCGCCGAGGTGCGCGCGGGCGGGGCCGTGCCCGACGCGGTGGTGGTGACCTGCGTCGGACCGGCCGCCGACGAGCCGCACCCGGCCCGCCAGGCACACCGGGTCGCCCACCACACGCTCGCGCTGGCCCAGCAGTGGCTCGCCGAGGAGGCCCTCACCGCCGCCCGGCTGGTGGTGGTCACCCGCGGCGCGGTCCGGGTCGACCCGGACGAGCCGATCGCCGACGTGCCGGCCGCCACCGCGTGGGGCCTGCTGCGCTCCGCGCAGTCGGAGAACCCCGACCGGATCGTGCTCCTCGACGTCGACGTCGACGCTCCGGCCGCCGCGCTGCTGCCGGCGGCCCTGGCCACGGGCGAACCCCAACTAGCGGTACGCGCCGGCCAGCTCCGGGTGCCCCGGCTGACCCGGCTCGGCCCGCCCCCGGCGGAGGCGTCGGGCCCCGACCTGGCGGCCGGCACCGTCCTGGTGACCGGGGCGACCGGGCTGCTCGGGCGGCTCGTGGCGCGGCGGCTGGTGACCCGGCACGACGTACGGCACCTGCTGCTGGTCAGTCGGAGCGGGGCGGACGCCCCGGGCGTCGCCGCGCTGGTCGACGAGCTGGCCGAGCTGGGCGCCACCGCCCGGGTGGTCGCCTGCGACGTCACCGACCGCGAGGCGCTCGCCCTGCTGGTCGACCAGATCCCCGCCGACCTGCCGCTGACCGGCGTGGTGCACGCGGCCGGGGTGCTCGACGACGGGGTCCTGCCCGCGCTCACCCCGGACCGCTTCGACACCGTGCTGCGCCCCAAGGTCGACGCGGCCTGGCACCTGCACGAGCTGACCGAGAAGCTGGACCTGGCCGCGTTCGTGCTCTTCTCCTCGGCGGCCGGCCTCTTCGGCGGCCCCGGGCAGGCCAACCACGCGGCGGCGAACTGCTTCCTCGACGCCCTCGCCCAGCACCGGCGCGACCGGGGACTCCCGGCGCTCTCGCTGGCCTGGGGCCCGTGGGTCAACGACACCGGCGACGGCCAGACCGGGCACGTCGACGAGGCCCGGATGAACCGGGGCGGCTTCGTCCCGCTCGGCGCCGACGAGGGCATGGACCTGTTCAGCGAGGCGCTGCGCTTCGCCGAGCCGGTGGTCGTACCGGTCAACCTGGACCTCGCGCTGATCGGCCGGCACGGGCCGGCGGCGGTACCGCCGGTGCTGCGGTCGCTGGTCCGCCCGGCAACGACCGGCGCGGCCCGGGCCGCCGAGCGCGACCCGGCCGAGGCGCTGCGGGAGACCCTCGCCGCCACGGCGGAGGCCGACCGCGACCAGGTGCTCTCCGACCTGGTCCGCACCCACGCCGCCGCCGTCCTCGGCTACGCGTCGATCCGGTCGATCGACGCCGAGCGTGGTTTCGTCGAGTTGGGCTTCGACTCGCTGACCGCGGTCGAGTTCCGCAACCGGCTCAACGCGGCCACCGGGCTGCGGCTGCCGTCCACGCTGATCTACGACCGGCCGACCACGGCGGCGCTGGTCGAGTACCTGCGGGGCGCGCTGCTGGCGGAGCGGAGCACGTCCGCGCTGACGGTGCTCGGCGAGCTGAACAAACTGGAGCACGCCATGCGCGCGGTGGCCACCGGTGACACCGACCGGGCCGCCGTCGGCGCCCGGCTGCGCGAACTGCTGTCTCTGTGGACCTACACCGAGTCCGGTGCGGACTCCGCCGCCGACGAGGGCGCCAGCCTCGAGTCGGCCTCCGCCGAAGAGATCTTCAGCCTGCTGGACGAAGAGTTCGGCTCGGCCTGATCCGGCATGTCGCACACCTCGAACCCCGATACGGAGCGGCCCGATGCCCACTGAGGCAGAGTTCCTCGACTACCTCCGGCGTGCGACTGCCGATCTGCGCGACGCGCGCCGGCGGGTGCGCGAGGTGGAGGCCAAGGACCGCGAGCCGATGGCCGTCATCGGGATGGCGTGCCGGTTCCCGGGCGGCGTGTCCAGCCCGGCGGAGCTGTGGGACCTCGTCGACCGGGGCGGCGACGGGGTGGGCGACTTCCCGACCGACCGGGGCTGGGACCTGGAGCGGCTCTTCCACGTCGACCCGGACAACCCGGGCACCTCGACCAGCAGCCAGGGCGGCTTCCTCTACGACGCGCCCCAGTTCGACCCGGGCTTCTTCGGCATCAGCCCCCGCGAGGCGCTGGCGATGGACCCCCACCAGCGGCTGCTGCTGGAGACGTCCTGGGAGGCGTTCGAACACGCCGGCATCGACCCGCAGCGGCTGCGCGGCAGCCGGACCGGCGTGTTCGCCGGGGTGATGTACCACGACTACGCGTCGCGGGTGCTGGACCTGCCCGACGGCGTCGAGGGCTACATCGGCACCGGCAACTCCGGCAGCGTGGTGTCCGGGCGGGTGGCGTACACCTTCGGGCTGGAGGGCCCGGCGGTCACGGTGGACACCGCGTGCTCGTCGTCCCTGGTCGCCGTGCACCTGGCCACGCAGGCGCTGCGGCAGCGGGACTGCGACTTCGCGCTCGCCGGCGGCGTCACGGTCATGTCCACCCCCGGCACCTTCGCCGACTTCTCCCGCCAGCGGGGCCTGGCCTCGGACGGCCGGTGCAAGTCGTTCGCCGCCGCCGCCGACGGCACCGGCTGGTCCGAGGGCGTCGGCGTGCTGCTGTTGCAGCGGCTCTCCGACGCCCGCCGCGACGGCCGGCGGATCCTCGCCGTGGTGCGGGGCAGCGCCGTCAACCAGGACGGCGCCAGCAGCGGACTCACCGCGCCCAACGGCCCGTCGCAGGAGCGGGTCATCCGGCAGGCCCTCGCGAACGCCCGGCTCTCGCCGGCCGACGTCGACGTGGTCGAGGCGCACGGCACCGGCACCACCCTCGGCGACCCGATCGAGGCGCAGGCGCTGCTGGCCACGTACGGGCAGGACCGGGGCGACGGCGGGCCACTCTGGCTGGGCTCGGTCAAGTCCAACCTGGGCCACACCCAGGCCGCCGCGGGCGCCGCTGGTCTGATCAAGATGGTCGAGGCGATCCGGCACCGCACCATGCCCGCCACCCTGCACGTCGACGAGCCGTCCCCGCACATCGACTGGTCCGCCGGGCAGGTCTCGCTGCTCACCGAGGCACGCCCCTGGTCGGCCACCGACCGGCCGCGCCGGGCCGCCGTGTCGTCGTTCGGCATCAGCGGTACGAACGCACACGTCATCCTGGAGGAGGCGCCCGTCGACGACGCCCCGTCCAGCGACGAGGCCCCGCCCGTCGCCGACGCGCCGGTCACGCTCCCGCTCGCCCCGGTGTTCCTCTCCGCCCGTACGCCCGAGGCGCTCGCCGGGCAGGCCGGGCGCTGGGCCGACCACCTCGCCCGCGTCGACTCCCTGCGTCCGGTGGACGTCGCGGTCTCCTCGGTCAACCGCGCGGGGCTCGAACACCGCGCGGTCGTCCTGGCCGGCGACGCGGACGACCTGCTCGCCGGGCTGCGGGCCCTCGCCGCCGGCGAGCCGACCGGCACCGTCACCACCGCGGCGTCGGCCCCGCGTGGCCGGGTGGCCTTCCTCTTCTCCGGTCAGGGCGCGCAGCGCGCCGGCATGGGCCGCGAGCTGTACGCGGCCTTCCCGGTCTTCGCCGCCGCCCTCGACGAGGCGTGCGGACACCTGGACCCGTTGCTGCCGCGCGCATTGCGGGAGGTGCTGTTCGCCGGGGCGGGTACGCCCGAGGCGGAGCTGCTGGACCAGACGGTGTTCACCCAGGCGGGGCTGTTCGCCGTCGAGGTGGCCCTGTTCCGCCTGGTCGAGTCGTTCGGGGTGGTGCCGGACCTGGTGGCCGGGCACTCCATCGGCGAGATCGCGGCGGCACACGTGGCGGGGGTGCTCTCCCTGGCCGACGCGTGCGCGCTGGTCGCCGCGCGCGGCCGGCTCATGCAGGCCCTGCCGGCCGGCGGCGGCATGCTCGCCGTGGCCGCCGACGAGGCCGCCGTTGCCGCGTCCCTCGTCGGGCTGCCCGGCCGGCTGGACGTGGCCGCCGTGAACGGCCCCGCCGCCGTGGTGGTCGCGGGCGACGTCGAGGCCCTCGACGAGGTGCAGCGGCTGTGGTCGGAGCGGGGCGCGCAGACCCGCCGGCTGCGGGTCAGCCACGCCTTCCACAGCGCCCGGATGGACCCGATGCTGGCCGAGTTCGCGGCCGTCGCCGAGGGGCTGGCGTTCCGGCCGCCGACCGTCCCGGTGGTGTCGAACCTGACCGGCCGCGTCGCCGACGCCGACCAGCTCTGCGACCCGGGCTACTGGGTGCGGCACGTACGCGGCACCGTGCGCTTCGCCGACGCCGTCGACTCCCTGCGCGCCGAGGAGGTCGACACCTACCTGGAGGTGGGGCCGAACGGCGTCCTGACCGCCATGGCGCAGAACTGCCTCGCCGAGCGGACGGAGGACGAACCGGCGCCCCTGCTGGTGCCGGTGTCGCGCCACGACCGGCCCGAGCCGCAGGCCCTCCTGGAGGCCCTCGCGTCGCTGCATGTGCACGGCGTGACCGTCGGCTGGGCGGACCTGCTCGGCCGGGCCGGCGGCCGGCACCTGGACCTGCCGACGTACGCCTTCCAGCACCAGCGGTACTGGCTGGAACCGGCGGGCCGCTGGACGGACGTCTCCGGGGCGGGCCTCGGGGCGGCCGGACACCCGCTGCTCGGCGCTGCCGTCTCCGTGGCCGGCGAGGACATGGTGGTGCTGACCGGCCGCCTCTCGACGTCGACGCACGCGTGGCTCGCCGACCACTCCGTCTCCGGCGTGGTGATCGTGCCGGGCGCCGCCCTGGTGGAGTTGGCGGTGCGGGCGGGCGACGAGGTGGGTGCGTCGCGGGTGCGGGAGTTGACCGTGGCCGCGCCGCTGGTGCTGCCGTCGGCGGGCGCGGTGCGGGTGCAGGTGCGCGTGAGCGCGGCCGGCGAGGCGGGCAGCCGGTCGGTGACCGTGCACTCGCAGCCGGAGGAGGCCGTCGACCCGGAGTGGGTCCGGCACGCGGAGGGCGTGCTGGAGCCGGCGTCGGCCGACGAGCAGGGCGTGGGGGAGTGGCCGCCGGTCGGCGCGTCCGAGGTGGACGTGGCGGGCTGGTATCCGGCGTTGGCCGAGCGCGGCCTGTCGTACGGGCCGGTGTTCCGGGGGCTGCGCCGGGTGTGGACCGCCGGTGGCGACGAGGTGTACGCCGAGGTCGCGTTGCCGGACGAGGTGGCGGGCGACGCGGCGGGATTCGGGGTGCACCCGGCGTTGCTGGACGCGGCCCTGCACCCGATCGGGCTGCTGCCGGGCTCTGAGGGTTCGGGTGGGCCGCGCGTGCCGTTCGCGTTCGAGGGTGTGCAGGTGCACGCCTCGGGCGCGCGGGTGTTGCGGGTGCGGCTGACGCGCGTGGGTTCGGCGGTGCGGTTGGTCGCGTGCGACGAGTCGGGTGCGGCCGTGGTGTCGGTCGACTCGCTGGCGCTGCGGGAGCTGACCGGGGTGTTGTCGTCCCCCGGCGAGGCGGCCCGGTCGTTGTTCGAGGTCGCCTGGCAGGCCCAGGAGGTCAGCCCGGCCGGGGACGTCTCCGGGTGGGCGCTGGTGGGCTCGCCGGCCGCCGTCGACCTGCCGGCGTACGCCGACGTCGAGGCGGCCGCCGGATCGTCGGGCGTGGCGCCGCGACTGCTGCTGGTGCCGGCGGGCGGCGCGCAGCGATCCGACCACGCGGGCGCGGCGGACGCCGGCCACGACAACGACCCCGAGGCGGTACGCGCGGCGACGTCGCACGTGCTGGCAGTCGTCCAGTCCTGGCTGGCGGCGGACGCGCTGGCGGATTCGCGGTTGGTGGTGGTGACCCGGGGCGCGATGTCGGTGGGTGCCGGGGACCGGGTGACCGATCTGGCGGGTGCGGCGGTGTGGGGTCTGCTGCGTTCGGCGCAGTCGGAGCATCCGGGTCGCATCGTCCTGGCGGATGTCGATGGTGACGTGGACGCCGGGCTGCTGGGTGTGCTGGCCACGGTGGCGGACGAGCCGGTGGCGTTCGGCGGTCAGGTGGCGGTGCGCTCCGGTGCGGTGTTCGTGCCGCGTCTGGTGCGCGCGGTGGCACCGGCGGCGGTGGGGGTGCCGGCCGTGGGTGACGGTGCGGTGCTGGTGACCGGTGGTACGGGTGCGTTGGGCGCGTTGGTGGCGGAGCACCTGGTGTCGGTGCACGGCGTGCGGTCGCTGGTGCTGGTGTCGCGGCGTGGCCCGGAGGCCGCGGGTGCGGGCGAGTTGTCGGAGCGGCTGTCGGCGCTGGGTGCTGCCGTTCGGGTGGTGGCGTGTGACGTGACGGACCGGGACCAGGTCGGCGCGCTGGTGGCCGAGGTTTCCGACGGGGGCCGGCTGGCGGGTGTGGTGCACACCGCAGGTGTCCTCGACGACGGTGTCGTGGAGGGGCTGACGGCCGAGCGTCTTGCCGGGGTGCTGGCGCCGAAGGTGTCGGCGGGTTGGCTGCTGCACGAGGCGACGGCGTCGCTCGACCTGAACCTGTTCGTGGTGTTCTCGTCGGTGGCGGGTGTGCTGGGTTCGCCGGGTCAGTCGGCGTACGCGGCGGGTAACGCTTTCCTGGACGGGCTTGCGGCGTACCGGCGGCAGCTCGGACTGCCGGCCGTCAGCCTCGCCTGGGGCATGTGGGACACGGACGGCATGGCCGCCTCCCTCGACGAGGCCGACAGGGCGCGCTCGACCCGGGGCGGCGTCACCGCCATGAGCGCCGAGACCGGGCTGCGGCTGTTCGACGCGGCGTTGACCGCCGACCGTCCCGCCCTGGTGCCCGCCGTGATCGACCTGGCCGCCCTCCGGGCCGCCGCCGGGGCCGGCCTGGTGCCGCCGATGCTCCGCGCCCTGGTCGGCACGACCACGGCCCGCCGCCAGGCGGGACAGGGCACCACCTGGGCGACCCGCATCAGCGGCCTCGCCGCCGACGAGGCCCGCGCCCAGATCGACGTGCTGGTACGCGGCCTCGTCGCGCAGGTGCTCGGGCACGGCGGGGCCGAGGCCGTGCCGGCCGACCGGGCGTTCCGGGAGCTGGGCTTCGACTCGCTGACCGCCGTGGACCTGCGTAACCGCGTCAACGCGGCCACCGGCCTCCGGCTGCCCTCGACGCTGGTGTTCGACTACCCGACGCCCCAGGCGCTCGCCGCCCACGTGCACGCCGAACTTGCCGGCGCCGCCAGCGGTCCCGCCGCCCCGGGCGCCCGGACCACCACCCGGGCCGACGAGCCGCTCGCCATCGTGGGCATGGCCTGCCGCTACCCGGGCGGCGTCGAGAGCCCGGACCAGTTGTGGGAACTGCTGGCCACCGGCGGCGAGGGCATCGGGGAGTTCCCCACTGACCGCGGCTGGGACCTGGAGAGCCTCTTCGACCCCGACCCGGACCACCCCGGCACGTCGTACACCCGGCACGGCGGATTCCTCTACGACGCCGGCGCGTTCGACCCGGCCTTCTTCGGGATCTCGCCGCGTGAGGCCCTGGCGATGGATCCGCAGCAGCGGCTGCTGCTGGAGGCGTCGTGGGAGACGTTCGAGTCGGCCGGTCTCGACCCGCAGCGGTTGCGGGGCAGCCGTACCGGCGTCTTCGCCGGAGTGATGTACCACGACTACGCGACGAAGCTGATGGAGCAGGCCGACGAGGTCGAGGGCTACGTCGGCACCGGCAACTCGGGCAGCGTGCTGTCCGGCCGGGTCGCGTACACGTTCGGCCTGGAGGGGCCGGCGGTCACCGTGGACACGGCGTGTTCGTCGTCGCTGGTGGCGCTGCACCTCGCCGCGCAGGCGTTGCGCAGCGGCGAGTGCGACCTCGCCCTGGCCGGTGGTGTGACGGTCATGGCCACACCCGGCACGTTCATCGAGTTCTCGCGGCAGCGTGGTCTGTCGCAGGACGGCCGGTGCAAGTCGTTCGCGGCGTCGGCCGACGGCACCGGCTGGTCCGAGGGCGTCGGTGTGCTGCTGGTGCAGCGCCTCTCCGACGCCCAGCGCGAGGGCCGGCGCATCCACGCCGTCCTGCGCGGCACGGCCGTGAACCAGGACGGCGCGTCGAACGGCCTGACCGCGCCGAACGGCCCGTCGCAGCAGCGGGTGATCCACCAGGCCCTGGCGAACGCGCGTCTGACGCCGGCCGACGTGGACGCGGTCGAGGCGCACGGCACGGGCACGACGCTGGGTGACCCGATCGAGGCGCAGGCGTTGTTGGCGACGTACGGGCAGGAGCGCCCGCAGGATCGGCCGCTGCTGTTGGGGTCGGTGAAGTCGAACATCGGCCACACGCAGGCCGCCGCCGGCGTGGCCGGTGTGATCAAGATGGTGCTGGCGATGCGGCACGGCCTCGTCCCGCCGACCCTGCACGTGGACGAGCCGTCCCCGCACATCGACTGGACGGCCGGCGCGGTGGCCCTGGCGACCGAGCCCACCCCGTGGCCGCAGGTAAACCGGCCGCGCCGGGCGGCGGTGTCGTCGTTCGGCATCTCCGGCACCAACGCGCACGTGATCATCGAACAGCCGCCCGCCGAGGCGGTCGACGGGCGCGCCGCCGACCGTCCGCGCGCCGGCGTCGTACCCCTGGTGCTCTCCGCCGTGGACGCCCCGGCGCTGCGCGAACAGGCGGCCCGGCTGGGCGCGCACCTGGCGGCGCACCCGGAGCTGGAACCGGCCGACGTCGCGCACGCCCTGGCCACCACCCGGGCCGCCCTCGGACACCGCGCCGTCGTCCTCGGCCGCGACACCGTCGGCCTGACGCGGGCCCTGGAGTCGTTCCACCTCGGCGAGGCCACCGCCGCCACCGTCACCGGCATCGCGCTGCGCGGCGCCGACCCGGTCCTCGTCTTCCCCGGCCACGGCGACCCGTGGCCCGCCACGACGGTCGAGCTGCTGGACCGGTCGCCGGAGTTCGCCGCCGCGATCGCCGAGTGCGAGGCGGCCCTCGCACCCCACATGGACTGGTCGCTCACCGCCGTGCTGCGCGGCGCGGACGGCGCCCCGCCCTCGACGGATCCCCGGGTGACGCACCCCGTCCGGTGGGCCGTGGCGGTCTCGCTGGCCCGCTGGTGGCGTTCGCTCGGCGTCCGGCCCGCCGCCGTGGTCGGGCACGCCCACGGCGAGGTCGCGGCCGCCTGCGTGGCCGGCGCGCTGTCGCTGGCGGACGCGGCGAGGACGATCGCCCTCGGCAGCCGGGCCGAGGTGGACCCGGACGCGCTGGCCGGGGTCACCCTCCGGGCGACCGAGCTGCCGCTGCACTCGGCGGCGACCGGCGGACGGGTCGACACCGACGGCCTCGACGTCGACCTCTGGTACCGGGGGCTGGCCGACGGCGTCGACGTCGACCCGGTCGTACGCGCCCTGCTCGACGAGGGGCACCGGGTCTACCTCGAGGCCGTCCCCGAGCCCGTGCTCGCCGCCAGCATCCGCGAGACCGCGCAGAGCGTCGCCGACGACGCCGTCGTGGTGGCCGCCGACGACACCGCCGCCGGCGGCTGGCACCGCGTGCTGGCGGTCCTCGCCGGGCTGCACGTGCACGGCGTGCCCGTGGACTGGACCGCGATCCTGGGCACCCGCACCGGCCCGCCGGTGGAGCTGCCCACGTACGCCTTCCAGCGCCAGCGCTACTGGCCGCAGGCGCCAGTGGCCACCGCCCCCGCCCTCGCCGGCTCCGACGAGGCGGACCGGCACTTCTGGGAGGCCGTGGAACGCGCCGACCCGCAGGCGCTCGCCGCCGCGATGCGCATCGACGAGACCGCGGCCCGGTCCCTCGACCCCGCGCTGCCCCTGCTCTCCTCGTGGCGCCGACGCCGCCGCGACGAGTCCACGGTGGACTCGTGGCGGTACCGGGTGACCTGGAAGCCGCTGACCGTCGTGCCGGAGGCAACCCTCTCCGGCACCTGGCTGCTGGTGGTGCCGGCGGCCGACGCCGACCACCCCCTGGTCGACGGCGCCGCCCGGGCGCTGGGCGAGGGCGGGGCCGAGATCGTCCGGATCGACGCGACGGAGACGGACCGGCGGGCGCTGGCCGACCGGCTCGCGCGTACCGGCGGACCCGTCGCCGGCGTGCTCTCCCTGCTCGGCCTGGACGACGCGTCGGACCCGACCCACCCGGTGGTGCCGGCGGGCCTCGCCGGCACGTACGCCCTGGTCCAGGCCCTCGGCGACGCCGGGATGACCGCGCCGCTGTGGTGCGCCACCGCCGGCGCCGTCTCCACCGGCCGGGCCGACCCGCTCGACCGCCCCCGGCAGGCGATGCTCTGGGGCCTCGGCCGGGTGGTCGCCCTCGAACACCCGGACCGCTGGGGCGGCCTGCTGGACCTGCCCACCGAGCTGGACCCCCGGGACCGGGCCCGGCTCGTGGCGGTGCTGGCCGGCGTCGACGCGGAGGACCAGCTGGCGCTGCGCCCCTCCGGGGTGTTCGCCCGGCGACTGGTCCGGGCCCGCGCCGAGCGCACGACGACCGGGGACTGGCGTCCCGCGAGCGGCGCCGTCCTGGTCACCGGTGGCCTCGGGTCGATCGGCGCCCAGGTGGCGCGCTGGCTGGCCCGCGAGGGCGTCGGCGAGCTGGTGCTGACCGGCCGCCAGGGCCCCGCCACGCCCGGCGCCGACGAGCTGGCGGCCGAACTGCGCGCCGCCGGCGCCACCGTCACCGTGGCCGCCTGCGACGTCGCCGACCCCGCCGCCGTGCGGGCCCTCGTCGAGCGGCTGGCCGGGCAGGGCACCCGCATCGGGGCCGTGTTCCACACCGCCGGAGTCGCCCACGCCGCACCGGTCGCGGCCACCGACGTGGCCGACCTCGCCGACGCCCTGCGCGCCAAGGTGGCCGGCGCGGTCAACCTCGACGAGGCGTGCGGCGACGAGCTGTCGGCGTTCGTGCTCTTCTCCTCGGGCGCGGGCGTCTGGGGCGGCGGGCACCAGGGCGGCTACGCCGCGGCCAACGCCTTCCTCGACGCGCTCGCCGAGGACCGGCGACGGCGCGGCCGGGCCGCCACCGCCATCGCCTGGGGCGCCTGGGACGGCGGCGGCATGGTCGACGCCGAGGGCGCCGCCGACCAGATGTTCCGCTCCGGCGTACGGGCCATGCGCCCCGACCTCGCGGTCTCCGTCCTGGCCGGGGCACTCGACGACGGCGACACCACACTCACCGTGGCGGACATCGCCTGGGACCGGTTCCTGCAGACCTACACGCTGGCCCGCCCCCGGCCGCTGATCGCCGACGTCCCCGAGGTGGCGCGGCTGCTCGCCGCCGGGCAGCGCGACCGCGACACCTCCGACGCGGCCTCGCCGCTGCGCGGCCGGCTGGCCGGCCTCGCCGCACCGGAACGGCGCCGGGTCCTGCTCGACCTCGTACGGGTCCACGCGGCGGCGGTGCTGCGGCTGGCCTCGCCGCAGGCGTTGACGGCGGACCGGTCGTTCCGGGAGATCGGCTTCGACTCGCTCAGCGCCGTCGAGATGCGCAACCGCCTCGCCGAGGCGGTGGGGCTGAACCTGCCGGCGACCCTGGTGTTCGACCGCCCGACGCCCGACGCCCTCGCCGAGCACCTGGCGACCAGGATCATCGGCGACGACACCCCGGCGACCGCGCCCACGCGGGCCGCCACCGCGCTGGACGAGCCGATCGCCATCGTCTCGATGAGCTGCCGGTACCCCGGCGGCGTCGCCGGCCCCGAGGACCTGTGGCGACTGGTCGCCGAGGGGCGCGACGGGATCGCGGAGTTCCCGACCGACCGGGGCTGGGACCTGGCGGCGATCTACGACCCCGATCCCGACCGGCCCGGCACCTCGTACGTGCGGGAGGGCGGCTTCCTCACCGACGCCGCCGGCTTCGACGCCGCCCTGTTCGGCATCTCCCCGCGCGAGGCGATGGTGATGGACCCGCAGCAGCGGGTGCTGCTGGAGAGCGCCTGGGAGCTGTTCGAGCGGTCCGGCACCGCGCCGGCCGACATGCGGGAGACCAACACCGGCGTCTTCGTCGGCACCAACGGTCAGGACTACGCGACGCTGCTGATGGCCGCCCGGGTCGAGACCGAGGGCTACCAGGCCACCGGCAACGTCGCCGCCGTCATCAGCGGTCGGCTGGCGTACCACTTCGGGTTGCAGGGCCCCGCCGTCAGCGTCGACACCGCCTGCTCGTCGTCGCTGGTGGCGCTGCACCTGGCCTGCCAGTCCCTGCGGCAGGGCGAGTGCGACGTCGCGGTAGCCGGCGGCGTGACGGTGATGGCCACGCCCGGCCCGTTCCTGGAGTTCGCCCGGCAGCGGGGGCTGGCCCTCGACGGCCGGTGCAAGTCGTTCGCCGGGGCCGCCGACGGCACCGGCTGGGGCGAGGGCGTCGGCCTGGTGATGTTGCAGCGGCTCTCCGACGCCCAGCGGGACGGTCGGCGGATCCTGGCCGTCGTGCGCGGCTCGGCGATGAACCAGGACGGCGCCAGCAACGGCCTGACCGCACCCAACGGGCCCGCCCAGGAGCGGGTGATCAGCCAGGCGCTGGCCAACGCGCGACTGACCGCCGTCGACGTGGACGCCGTCGACGGGCACGGCACCGGCACCCGGCTCGGCGACCCGATCGAGGCGCAGGCGCTGCTGGCCACGTACGGGCGCGACCGGCCCGCCGACCGGCCGCTCTGGCTCGGCTCCGTCAAGTCGAACATCGGCCACACCCAGGCCGCCGCCGGCGTCTCCGGTGTGATCAAGATGGTGCTGGCGCTCCAGCACGACCTGCTGCCGCCCACCCTGCACGTGGACGAGCCGTCGCCACACGTGGACTGGTCGGCGGGCGCCGTCGCGCTGCTGACCGAGGCGCGGCCGTGGCCGGACGTCGACCGGCCGCGCCGGGCCGGCGTGTCGTCGTTCGGGGTCAGCGGCACCAACGTGCACGTCATCCTCGAAGAGGCGCCCGCCGCGCCGCCGGCCGACGCCGGCACGCCCCGGCCGGCCGGCGGATCGCCGATGCTGCCCTGGGTCGTCTCGGCCGACACCGCCGACAGCCTGCGGGCCCAGGCGGCACGGCTGGCCGACTGGCTGCCGGGCAGCGCGACGCCCGCCGCCGACGTGGCCCGGGCACTGGCCACCGGACGGTCCCCGCTGCGGCACCGCGCGGTGCTGCTCGCCGCGGACGCCGACGACGCCCTCGCCGGCCTGCGGGCTCTCGCCGCCGGCCAGGACCACCCCGGACTCACCCGGGGCGTCGCCGAGCCCGGCGGCGCGCTGGCGGCGCTCTTCTCCGGCCAGGGCGCCCAGCACGCCGGGATGGGCCGCCGCCTGTACGAGACGTTCCCGCTCTTCGCGGCGACCCTCGACGAGGCGTGTCAGCACCTGGACGCGTACCTGCCGCGACCGCTGCGGCCGGTGCTGTTCGCCGAGCACGGCACCGCCGAGGCCGACCTGCTCGACCAGACGGCCTTCACCCAGGCCGGGCTCTTCGCCGTCGAGGTGGCGCTGTTCCGGCTGCTCGAACACTGGGGGATCCGGCCCGACTTCGTGGCCGGCCACTCGGTGGGGGAGATCAGCGCGGCCCACGTCGCCGGGGTGCTCGACCTGGCCGACGCCTGCGCGCTCGTCGGCAACCGGGGCCGGCTGATGCAGGCCCTGCCCGCCGGTGGCGGGATGCTCGCCGTCGCCGCGCCCGAGGTCGACGTGCTCCGGGCCCTCGACGACACGCGGGGGCAGGTCGCCGTCGCCGCCGTGAACGGGCCGGCCGCCGTCGTCGTCGCCGGCGCCGAGGACGCGCTGACCGGGCTGGCCGCCCACTTCGCCGACCTCGGGGTACGCACCAAGCGGCTGCGGGTCAGCCACGCCTTCCACAGCCCGCTGATGGAGCCGATGCTCGCCGAGTTCGCGGCCGTGGCGGCGACCCTGTCGTACGCCCCGCCGACGGTGCCGCTGGTGTCGAACCTGACCGGCGCGGTCGTCGACGCCGACGAACTCTGCACCCCCGACTACTGGGTCCGCCACGTCCGCGAGGCGGTCCGCTTCGCCGACACCGTCACCCACCTGCACGCCAACGGGGTGACCCGGTTCCTGGAGATCGGGCCGGACACCGTGCTGACCGCACTGACCGCCGACGCCCTGCCGGCGGACGCCCCGGTCACCGTGACCGGCGTGCAGCGGCCCGGCCAGGACGAGGTCGCCACCCTGATCGGCGCGGTGGCCCGCCTGCACTGCCACGGCGTACCCGTGCGCTGGTCGCGGCTGCTGCCCGGCGCGGGCCCCGTGGACCTGCCCACGTACGCGTTCGCCCACCAGCGGTTCTGGCCGACCCTCGACGCGGTGACGGCGGGCACCTCGGCGGCCACCCACGACGACGTCGATTCGGCGTTCTGGCGGGCCGTGGCGTCGGGCGACGGCGACGCGCTCGCCGGCCGGCTCGGCCTCGACGCGGACCGGCCGCTGCGGGAGCTGCTGCCGGACCTGGACCGGTGGCGGCGCCGGCAGCAGGAGGACACCCTCGCCGACGGTTGGCGCTACCGGATCACCTGGCGTCCGCAGGCCCTCGCCGCAGGCGCCGTCGACGGCACGTGGATCCTGGTCCACAGCGGCACGGACCAGCCGGTCGTCGACCGGCTCGCCGAGCTCGTCACCGCCCGGGGCGGCACCGTACGGCAGCTCGTCGTCGATCCGGCCACGACCGACCGGACGGCGCTCGCCGGGCGGCTCGCCGGCGCCGCGCCCACCCGGATCGTGTCGCTGCTCGCCCTCGACGAGCGGCCGCACCCCGAGCGCGCCGCCGTGCCCCTGGGCCTGACCGCGAACCTCGCCCTCGTGCAGGCGGTCACGGACGCGCTGCCCCCGGTGCCGCTGTGGCTGCTCACCCGGCAGGCCGTCAGCACCGCCGACGGCGACCCCGTCGCGCGCCCCGCCCAGGCCACCACGTGGGGCCTCGGTCTGGTGACCGCGCTGGAACACCCCCGGCACTGGGGTGGCCTGCTGGACCTGCCCGCGATCCTGGGCCCGGCCGCCGCCGAGCACGTCCTGGCGGCGCTCACCGCCGCCGGACACGAGGACCAGCTCGCGGTGCGCGACTCCGGCACGTACCTGCGTCGGCTGGCCCGCGCGCCCCGCGCCGAGGCGCCGGCCGACTGGCAGGCGCCGGACACCGTCCTGGTCACCGGCGGCACCGGCGCCGTCGGCCGGTACGCCGCCGGCTGGTTCGCCCGGCGCGGCGCGCGGCGGCTGCTGCTGGTCAGCCGGCGCGGCGCGGCGGCCCCCGGGGCCGACGAGGCGGTGGCGGAACTGGCCGCCCTCGGCGCCGAGGCCCGGGTCCTGGCCTGCGACCTGGCCGACCGGGACGCCGTCGCCGAACTCGTCCGCGGGCTGCGCGCCGACGGCGAGACCGTGCACGCCGTGGTGCACGCCGCCGGGGTGGGCCGACTCAACCCCGTCGCCGCGGTGACCGGGGAGGAACTCGCCGACGTCGTCTCCGGCAAGATCGCCGGCGCCCGCCACCTGGACGAGTTCCTCGACCCGGAGCCGCTCGACCTCGTCGTGCACTTCTCCTCCATCGCCGCCGTCTGGGGCGTCGGCGACCACGGGGCGTACGCCGCCGGCAACGCCTTCCTGGACGCCTGGGCGCAGTCCCGGCCGGCCGGGGGCCCCCGGCACCTCTCGGTGAACTGGGGGCCTTGGGCCGGCGGCGGCATGGTGACCGACGCGCACGCGGCGGCGATGAGCCGGCGCGGGGTGTCCCTGCTGGACCGGGAACCGGCGATGGCCGCCCTGCGCGCCGGCCTCGACGGCGACGACACCGCCCTCACCGTCGCCGACATCGACTGGGACCGCTTCGCGCCGGTGTTCGCCTCCGCCCGGCCCCGGCCGCTGATCAGCGAGATCGCCGAGGTGGCCGCCCAGGCCGCGGCGGCGCGCGCCGACGCCGAGGACGGCGACCAGGTCGCCGGCGAACTGCGCAAGCGGCTCGGCGAGCTGTCGCAGGCCGAACAGGCGCGGCTGCTGGTGGACCTCATCCGCACCGCCGCGGGCGAGGTCATCGGCCACGACAGCCCGTACGCCGTGGAGGCCGGCCGGCCCTTCCGGGACCTCGGCTTCGACTCGCTCACCGCCGTGGAGCTGCGGGGCCGGCTCGCCCGCTCGACCGGGCTGATCCTGCCCAGCTCGGTGGTGTTCGACTACCCGACCCCGCAGGCGTTGGCCGAACACCTGCGGGCCGAACTGCTCAGCGAGGCGTCGGTGGAGGCGCTGCCGACGCTCGTGGAGCTGGACCAGTTGGAGAGCGCCCTCGCGCTGCGCGACCCGGACGACATCGGCCGGGTGCGCATCACGATGCGGCTGCACAGCCTGCTCGAACGGCTCGGCACGGTCGAGGAACGCCGGGAGGAGACCGCCGAGGTGGCCGACCGGCTGCGGGTGGCGAGCAACCAGGAGCTGTTCGACCTCATCGACCAGGACCTCGGGCTCTCCTGAGCCGCCCGGGGACCTGTGGTGTCACGAGAAAGCGAGATGTCATGGCGGACGAAGAGCGGCTGCGCGAGTACCTGACGCGGGTCGTCGCCGAACTTCAGCAGACCCGCCAACGGCTGCGCGAGGTCACCGCCGAGGAGTCCGAGCCGGTGGCGATCGTGGCGATGAGCTGCCGCTACCCGGGCGGCATCACCTCGCCGGAACAGCTGTGGGAGTTCGTCTCGTCCGGCGGGGACGCCATCGGCGGCTTCCCCACCGACCGGGGCTGGGACCTGGAGCGGCTCTACCACGCCGACCCGGACAACGCCGGCACCTCGTACACCACCTCCGGCGGGTTCCTGCACGACGCGGGGCGGTTCGACGCCGCGCTGTTCGGCATCTCGCCGCGCGAGGCGGTCGCCATGGACCCGCAGCAGCGGCTGCTGCTGGAGGTCACCTGGGAGCTGTTCGAGCGGGCCGGCATCGCCCCACTGTCGCTGCGCGGCAGCCGCTCCGGCGTCTTCGTCGGCACCTCCGGCCAGGACTACGCCGCCGTGCTGCACCGGGCGCCCGGCGTCGAGGGGTACGTGCTGACCGGCACCGCCGCCAGCGTGGTCTCCGGCCGGCTGGCGTACACGTTCGGGCTGGAGGGCCCCACGGTCACCGTGGACACCGCCTGCTCGTCGGCGTCGGTCGCCATCCACCTCGCCTGTCAGGCGCTGCGGCAACGGGAGTGCGGCCTCGCCCTGGCCGGCGGGGCGACCGTGCTGGCCACCCCCGGCCCGTTCGTCGAGTTCTCCCGGCAGCGCGGCCTCGCCGCCGACGGCCGCTGCAAGTCGTTCGCCGCGTCCGCCGACGGCACCGGCTGGTCCGAGGGCGTCGGCATGCTGCTGCTGGAACGGCTCAGCGACGCCCGCCGCAACGGCCACCCCGTGCTCGGGATCATCCGCAGCTCCGCGGTCAACTCCGACGGCGCGTCCAACGGGCTCACCGCCCCCAACGGCCCCTCCCAGCAGCGGGTCATCCGGCAGGCCCTGGCCGGCGCGAAGCTCACCCCCGACCTGGTCGACGTGGTCGAGGCGCACGGCACCGGCACCACCCTCGGCGACCCGATCGAGGCCCAGGCCCTGCTCGCCACCTACGGCCGGGAGCGCGGCGACGCCGCGCCGCTGCTGCTCGGCTCGATCAAGTCCAACATCGGCCACACCCAGGCCGCCGCCGGCATCGCCGGGGTGATCAAGATGGTGCAGGCGATGCGGCACGGGATCGTGCCGGCCACCCTGCACGTCGACGAGCCCACCCCGCACGTGGACTGGGCCGCCGGAGCGGTCGCGCTGGTCACCGAGGCCACGCCGTGGCCCGCCGTGGACCGGCCGCGCCGGGCCGCCGTGTCCTCGTTCGGGATGAGCGGCACCAACACCCACCTCATCCTCGAACAGCCCGAGCCGGCCCGCGCCGAGGCCGACCGGCCGGCACCGCCCGCGCCCGCGCCGGTGCTGCTCACCGGGCGCACCCGCGCCGCGCTGCGCCACCAGGCCGAGCGCTGGTCGCGGTACGTCGCCGACGACGCGGACCTGCGGCCGGGCGACGTGGCCTGGACCTCGGTGGTCTCCCGCTCGCCCCTGGAACACCGGGCGGTCGTGCTCGCCGACGACCGCGACGGCCTGCTCGCCGCCCTGCGCGCCCTCGCCGACGACCGGCCCGCCCCCGGCCTGGTCACCGGTGCCGCCGCCGAACGCGGCGGGGTCGCGTTCCTCTTCTCGGGACAGGGCGCCCAGCGCGCCGGCGCCGGCCGGGAGCTGTACGAGACGTACCCGGTCTTCGCCGAGGCGCTCGACGAGGTCTGCGCCCACCTCGACCACCGGCTGCCCCGGCCGCTGAAGCCGCTGCTGCACGCCGAAGCCGGCACCGACGAGGCCGCGCTGCTCGACCAGACCGTCTTCACCCAGGCCGCGCTGTTCGCCGTCGAGGTGGCGCTGCACCGGCTGCTCGGCTCCTGGGGGCTGGCCCCCGACCTGGTCGCCGGGCACTCCGTCGGCGAGCTGACCGCCGCCCACGTGGCCGGCGTGCTCACCCTCGACGACGCGTGCGCCCTCGTCGCCGCCCGGGGCCGGCTCATGCAGGCCCTGCCCGCCGGCGGCACGATGCTCGCCGTCGCCGCCGACGAGACCCTGGTCGCCGAGTCGATCGCCGGCCAGGCCGACCGGCTCGCCGTCGCCGCCGTCAACGGCCCCGACGCCGTCGTCGTCTCCGGCGACGGCGTGGCCGTCGACGAGCTGGCCGAACTCTGGACCGGCCGGGGGGTGAAGGTGCGGCGGCTGCGGGTCAGCCACGCCTTCCACAGCCCGCTGATGGAGCCGATGCTCGCCGAGTTCGCCGCCGTCGCCGCCGGCCTCGACCTGCGCGCCCCCACCCTGCCGGTGGTGTCCAACCTGACCGGCGAGCTGGCCGACCCGGCGCAGCTCACCGACCCCGGCTACTGGGTGCGCCACGTCCGGGAGGCGGTCCGCTTCGCCGACGGCGTACGCACCCTGCGCGCCCACGGCGTCGGCACCTTCGTGGAGGTCGGCCCCGACGCCGTGCTCACCGCCAGCATCCAGGGGACCCTCGCCCGGGCCGAGGCCGGCGACGCCGCCCCCGCCGTGGTGGTGCCGGTGCTGCGCCGGGACCGCCCGGACCGCCGCGCACTGCTCGCCGCCCTCGCCCAGCTCCACGTCGCCGGCACGCCGGTGCGCTGGGCGGACGTCCTCGCCGACCGGCCCGGCCGGCTCGTCGGCCTGCCCACGTACCCGTTCGAGCGGCAGCAGTACTGGGTGCCGGCCGAGGCGCCCGCCGACGAGGCCGCAGCGGGCGGGACCGGCGCCCTCGACCGGCGGTTCTGGGCGGCCGTCGAACGCGCCGACCTCGACGCGCTGCGGGACACCCTCGCCGTCACCGACCCCGCCGCCGCCGAGTCGCTGCGTACCCTGCTGCCCGTCCTCGCCGACTGGCGGCGGCAGCGGCAGGAACACTCGGTGCTCGACGGCTGGCGGTACCGGGCCGACTGGCAGGTGACCGGCGAACCCGCCCCGGCCCGGCTGACCGGCACCTGGCTGCTGGCCCTGCCCGCCGGCGGCGCCGACGACCCGGCGGCGCGGACCGTCCGGGCCGCGCTGACCGGTGCCGGCGCCGACGTGCTGGCGCTGACCGTCGAACCGGAAACCGACCGGGCCGGCCTCGCGGCGTCCCTCGCCGGCACCGAACCCGCCGGCGTCGTCTCCCTGCTCGCCGGGGAACCGCCCGCCGCCGACGGCACCGTCCTGCCCGGCCTGGCCGCCACCCTCGCGCTCGTACAGGCGCTCGGCGACGCCGGGCTGACCGCGCCACTGTGGCTGGTGACCCGGGGCGCGGTCGCCGCCGCATCGTACGACCGGCTCACCGATCCGGCGCAGGCCGCGATCTGGGGCCTGGGCCGGGTGGTCGGCGTCGAGGCGCCGCACCGCTGGGGCGGCCTGGTCGACCTGCCGCCGGAGCCCGACAACCGGGCCGCCAGCCGGCTCGCCGCGATCCTCACCGGATCGACCGGCGAGGACCAGCTCGCGGTACGCGGCCCCGGCGTCTTCGCCCGCCGCCTCGTCCGCGCCGCCCTCGGCGACCGCCCGCCGGCGCGCCGGTTCACGCCCACCGGCACGGCCCTGGTCACCGGCGGCACCGGCGGGCTCGGTGCCCGCGCCGCCCGCTGGCTCGCCGCCGCCGGAGCCGGACACGTCGTGCTGATCAGCCGGCGCGGACCCGACGCCCCCGGCGCCGCCGAGCTGGAGGCCGAGCTGACCGGCCTCGGGGCCCGGGTCACCGTCGCCGCCTGCGACATCGCCGACCGGGCCGCCCTCGCCGAGCTGCTCGACCGGGTCGAGGCCGCCGGCCCGCCGGTGCGTACCGTCGTGCACACCGCCGGCATCGCGCAATCCACCCCGCTGGCGGAGGTCACCCCGGCAGAGCTGGCCGAGGTCACCGTCGGCAAGACCGCCGGCGCCACCCACCTCGCCGACCTCCTCGCCGACCGGGAGCTGGACGCCTTCGTCGTCTACTCGTCCATCGCCGCCACCTGGGGCAGCGGCGGGCAGGCCGGGTACGCGGCCGGCAACGCCTACCTGGACGCGCTGGTGCAGCGGCGCCGCGCCGACGGACTGGCCGGCACCGCCATCGCCTGGGGGCCCTGGGCCGACGGCGGCATGCACGCGGCGGACGCCGAGCGGAACCTGCGCCGCCGGGGCCTGCCCGCCATGGACCCGACCGTGGCCATGGGCGCGTTGCAGCAGGCCCTCGACCACGACGACGTCACCGTGACGGTGGCGGACGTCGACTGGTCCCGGTTCGCCCCCGCGTACGCCTCCGCCCGCCGCCGGCCACTGCTGGAGGGCGTACCGGAGGCACGGGCCGCCCTCGACGGCGGCCTCGCGGTCGACGACGGCGACGAGGGCCCGGCGGCGACCCTGCGCCGGCGCCTCGCCGGACTGGCCCCGACGCGGCGGGAGGAGGCCGTCGCCGACCTGGTCCGGGAACTCGCCGCCGACGTGCTCGGCCACGACGGCGGGGCTGCGGCCATCCCGGCGACCACCGCGTTCCGTGACCTCGGCTTCGACTCGCTGACCGCGGTGGAGCTGCGCAACCGGCTCGCCGCCGCCACCGGGCAGGCGCTGCCCACCACCCTCGTGTTCGACCACCCCACCCCGGTCGTGCTGGCCCGGCTCCTGCTCACCGGCCTCTTCGGCGCCGACGCCGGGCCGGCCCCCGTCGCCGCCCCGACCGCCGTCAACGACGACGAGCCGGTGGCCATCGTCGCCATGGCCTGCCGCTACCCCGGCGGCGTCGACGACCCCGAGCGGCTGTGGCGCCTCGTCTCCGACGGCGTGGACGCCATCGGCGACTTCCCGACCGACCGGGGCTGGGACCTCGACCGGCTCTACGACCCCGACCCGGCCAACCCCGGCACCACCTACGCCGACAAGGGCGGCTTCCTGCACGGGGCGGCGGAGTTCGACCCGGGCTTCTTCGGGATCTCGCCGCGCGAGGCGTTGGCGATGGATCCGCAGCAGCGGTTGTTGCTGGAGGTTTCGTGGGAG
>NZ_JBAKHV010000059.1:0-35506 GCF_036906775.1 Micromonospora sp. CPCC 205561
CGCGGGCGGCCGCTGCGACGCGACCGCCGGCGCGGTCCCCGGCGCCGGCGGGGCGCCGGTGGACCCGGCGGGCGACGCCCCGGGCGTGGCGTCCGTCGCGGAGGCCGCGTCGGGCCCCTCCGCCGGCGGGGAGGCCGACCGGGCGTACGACGGCGGCGACCGCCCGGCTTCCGCGCAACCCACCGCGTTGGAGACGGGGTGGACGTACCCGTCCCGGCCCACCTCGGCCGCCGCGATGCGGCGTGACGTGCGCGCCTCGCTGGAGGCCCTCGACGTCGATCCGGACACCGTCGAGGATCTGCTGCTGGCCGCCTCCGAGGCGGTCAACAACGCCGTCGAGCACGCGCAGCGCCCGACGCGGCCCGAGGTGCGGGTGCGGCTGCGGGTCGCCGAGGGCACCGTACGGATCTCCGTGCGGGACTTCGGCACCTGGCGGGACCGCCGGCCGGCCATGGACCGGGGGCGCGGCGCCACGCTGATGAACGCCTACGGTGACGTACGGATGGTCTCGACCGCCGAGGGCACCACCGTCACCATCGAACGCCGCCTGTCGCCCACCGCCTGACGGCGCGGCGACCAGCCGGGAACGATCGTCCCGCCGCGGGTGCCCCCGGCGCGGTCAGCCGCGGTCGACGGGGACCTCCTCGTCGACCGCCCGTTGCCGGGCCGCATCCGCCACGGACTCACCGGCGGCGCGGCGCAGCGAGCGGTGCCGGGAGAGGTCCTCGCGGGCCGGTACGCCCTGCCGGGTCCCCCCGGCCGACCGCACCGCCGGCTGGTCCGGCACCCGGGGCGCCTCCCCCGTCTCCGTGACCAGGTCCTCGGTCTCCTGGACCAGGTAGTGCGGCCGGCGCTTGGTCTCGTAGTAGATCCGGCCGATGTACTCGCCGATGACGCCCAGGATGGTCATCTGGATGCCCCCGAGCCCGATCACGCTGACGATGATCGTGGTGTAGCCGGGGACGTCGATCCCCCGGTTGACGGCGTCGGCGACCACCCAGGCCATGTAGACCACCGCGATGAGGGTGAGGAACAGGCCGGCGTAGATGGCCAGCCGCAGCGGCCGGTTGTTGAACGACAGCAACCCGTCGAACGCGTAGTTGAAGAGCTTGCCGAAGGTCCACCTGCTCTGCCCCGCCTGCCGGGTCTCGTTGCGGTGCGCGACCACCACCGTCCGGAAGCCGATCCAGGAGAAGAGTCCCTTGGAGAAGCGGTTGTACTCCGGCATGGCCAGGACCGCGTCGACGGCGAGCCGGGACAGCAGCCGGAAGTCGCCCGCCCCGTCCAGCAGCCGCACGTCGATCCACCAGTTCACCACCCGGTAGAACGAGCGGGTGGCCAGCATCCGCAGGAACCGGTCACCACGGCGGTCCCGGCGGGCGATCACCTGGTCGAAACCCTGCCGGTAGAGCGCCACCATGTCGGGCAGCAGCCGCGGCGGGTGTTGCAGGTCGGCGTCCATGATGACAACCGCGTCCCCGGTGGCCCGTTCCAGGCCCGCCAGCATCGCCGCCTCCTTGCCGAAGTTGCGGCTCAGCGACGTGTACCGCACCGACGGGTCCGCGGCGGCGAGCCGGCGCAGCGCCACGAGGGTGCCGTCGGAGCTGCCGTCGTCGACGTAGACCACCTCGACGTCGACGTCGCACAGCTCGGCGGTCGTGGCCGTCACCGCGGCGTGCAGCCGCTCGACCGACGCCTCCTCGTTGAAGCAGGGCACCACCAACGACAGGCGCACCTCCGCCTCACCCCGCCCGACGGGCGCCGCGACGGCGCCCGGCCGTTCCGTCACAGGTGGTAGACCAGCACACCATCGATCTCCTCCCGGGTGATGCCGAGCCCTTCGACCGGTCGGGCCGCGATGCCCTCCCACGGCGTCCCGGTGGTCCAGCCCGGCAGGGCCACCACGGACCGCACACCGATCCCCCGCAGGTAGGCGACGCTGCCGGCATCGGGGAAGGCCGCCGTCGCGGCCTTGGTCTGTGCCTGGGTGACGGGTTCGAACCCGGCCAGCCCGTTCGTCACGCGGGGGAACCCGTCGGTGGTCCAGAGCATGAAGACGAGGTCACCCACGCCGCCGGCGGGCAGCACCAGCATCGGCTCGGTGGCCGTGCGCATGGCGGCCGGCGGGGGCGGCACCACGGGGTGCGCCGTCCGGTTGACCCCCTCGATCCCGACCAGGACCAGCGGCACCAGCAGCGCGACCGGCGCCAGGTGTCTCGGCCAGCCCCGCACCGACCAGCTCCGCACCGCCGTGGCGAAGACCGTCACGGCGCCCGCCGCCAGCAGCGCCAGCAACAGGCTGGTCCAGTGCATCATCCGGCCCGGCGTGCGCAACGCGTCCCAGCCCGGCAGGTGCTTGGAGAGCGTCAGGTAGCCGGGATCCCCGTCGCCGCCCAGGGTGGAGCCGAGGCCGAGCAGGACCGTGCCGAGCACGCCGAGCCCCACCACGACCCGGCGGCGGGCGGGGTAGACCGAGACGAAAAGCCCCGCCACGGCCAGGGCGAGCACGGTCAGCCCGGGCAGCAGGGCCATCTCCGGCGGCCAGGACAGCTGCTCGCGGGCGGCGGCGTGGCGCTCACCCCACAACCACGAGTCGGCCGGCGCGGTGAGGAAGCCGATCGCCGGCGGCGAGAACATCTCCGTCCAGGCCAGCGTCCGTTCGGCCTGCGGATTCAGGTCGACGACCCGCAGGTAGACCAGGCCCAGCAGGAGCGTGACCGCGCCGAAGACCGCCCCGCCGGCCAGGTCCGCGACGAGCAGCCGCCGGCCGAACTCGGGCCGCTGCCCGCGCCGCCACCACGACCAGCCGTAGCCGCCGGCCCCGACCAGGACGGCGGCCAGCAGGAAGTAGACCAGCGGCAGCCCGATGCCGAAGCCCAGGCTGACCTGCCAGGCGGCGACGATCCATCCCGCCAGGGCCCAGCCCGGCCGCCGCCGCTCGGGGCGGTAGCCGTGCCGCAGCGACCAGCCGTGGCCCCGGGCCAGCATCGCCAGGCAGAGCGCGATGCCGCCGCTGGAGAGGATGTTCAGGTGACCGGCGTGCGCCAACCGCCAGGGCGCGAACGCCCACGCGACCCCGGCGACCGCCCCGCCGAGCCGACCCGCCCCGAGCTGCCGCGCCAGGGCGTACGCCCCGACGAAGGCCAGCGCGTGCAGCAGCACGTACAGCACGTTGTACCGGACCAGGGCGGCCTCGAAGCCCGAGCCGAGCATCCCCGCCGGGGCGTACCCCAGCAGGGTGTCGCTGTAGGCGAAGGTGTACCTCTCGGGGAAGAACGTGTTCGAGTGCCAGAGGCCCGACGGGTTGCTGAGCAGGGCGTGCCCGCCCCAGGCCATCTGCCACGCCTGCAACGTCGGGTCGCCGATGTCGCCGGGGACCGTGCTCGCCGGATGTCGCATGGTCGGCCAGGTCAGCACCACCGCCAGCAGCAGCCCGCCGAGCACCGCCAGCGTCCATTCGTGTCGCGGCCAACGCCAACGCGCCCAGCTGCCCCGGTCCCCGGCGGGGACCTGGTCGTGGTCGGTGGTCTCGGCGGGCGGACGGGCGTCCGTGGACCCGATGGTCATGGGATAGATGATCCACGATGTGGACCGCCGTGTCGATGCGCGTCCGGATTGTGGGCCGGAAATCGCCGCGCCGGGCGGTTACCGGTACACCGCCGGTCGGCGGCCCGCCCGGGTCGGCCCGCGCACACTCAGGACCGCCGGTCGCGCTCCTGACTCAGTCGCTCGTCCAGCCGGCCCAGTTCGTAGATGGCGTTCAGGCTCGTGGGCAGCCGGATGACGTTGTCGTCGAGCGGCTCCTCGTCCGGATCTGGTGTGGGGTTGGCCGGGCCGACCGGGCCGACCGGGCCCGCGGCGGGTCTGCGCCGCCGGCTCCACACGAGCAGCACCGGCACCGCCAGGGCGCCCAGCGCCAGGCCGGTGACCAGCCACGGGTCCGGTCCCGCCCCGTCGTCGCCGCGCGGCGGGGCACCGAGCGATGAGGGAGCGCCGGTCGCCCCGCCCTGCCCGTCCGGGGCCGGCGGCTCGACCGGCCGCTCGACCGGGCCGGCGGCCGGACGGTCCCGACCGGGGGCGGCCGCCGACCTCGCCGGGCTCGCCGGGCTCGGCACGGCCGGTGCGGCCGACGGGCCGGCCGGGCGCGTGGGGGCGGCCGGCGAGCCGGAGGGGACGGGTGTCGGGGAGGCGCTCGGGCTGCCCCGGCCTCCCCCGGTGAGCAGGCCGTCGACGACCTGTCCGAGGTCGCCGATCAGGTCGCCGACCGGCCCGCCGGAGGCCGACGGCGTGGGCGCGGGAGCGAGGGCGAGAGTCAGCGCGAGCGCGGCCACGGCGGGCATGCTTCACCTCGGATGGGGTCGATGTGCCTGGCACCGTACCGCACCGGGGGTGGTCACCGGTGACGCCCCGGCGACGGGCGCGCGGACGGAGGGCGCCGCGTGCGGCACCCCCCGTCCGGCGGTTCGTCAGACCGGCAGGCCGCCGACCTGGGTGTTGATCCAGGTACGGATGGACGGCAGGTCCACGTAGATGGACGGGCCGGTGGCGCAGGTGGAGTTGTTGTTGCCGGCCCGGCTGGTGGCGCCGATCAGGGCCCAGGCCCCGTTGATCCGGCGCACCTGCGGGCCGCCCGAGTCGCCGTAGCAGGCGCCCGCGTTGCCGTTGGTGTTGTTGGTGCAGATCTCGTACGGGCCGTTGATGCCGAGGCACCGGCTGTCCGCGACGATCGAGGTGTCGAGCTCGTGCGCGACGGTCGGGGCGCTACCGCAGCCGCGGGGGGCACAGGTCTGGCCCCAGCCGATGATCCGGGTGGCGGTGCCGACCGCGCCCGAGGTGCTCGGGATCGGCGCCGGGGCGTAGCTGACGCTGCTGGCGAGCTGGAGCAGCTTCACGTCGACGCTGGGGTGGTTGACCGCCCGGACCACCTGGACCACGGTGCCACCGCTGCTGCGGTTGACGCTGCCGACCCGCACCGAGCTGGGGGTCCCGCAGTGCTTCGCCGTGACCGCCCAGTTGGCCTTGATCAGCGTGCCGGTGCAGCCGGAGACGTACACCATCCACGGGTAGTTCTCGCTCGCCGGCCGGCCGTTGACCACCTGCGGCGAGATGTCGTCGCTGTCGTTCCAGGTGAACGTGCCGGTGGGCACCTCGGACGCGGCGAGACCGCCGGCGAAGAGCTGGTCCACCCGCGACGCCTCGGCGGCGCTCGGGTACGCGTTGCGGCAGGAGACCGGCGCGCTGCTGCCGGACATCAGGTCGGAGCAGAGCCCGGTACGCCGGTCGGGCAGACCGAGGATGTGGCCGATCTCGTGGGTGGCGATGCGGGTGCGGTCGTAGCCCTGGTTGACGGCGGTCCAGCCCATCCAGACCCGGCCGGAGCCGAGCCCGCTGACCTGCGCGCGCGGCCAGCCGCTGTCGACGTAGATGGTGACGTTGCCCGGCGTGCGGGCGACCAGCTGGACGTTGCTGACCCGGCTGTTCCAGATGGCCGCGGCCTGGTCGAAGTTGGTGCGGAACTCGCCGGCCCGACTCGCGTCGTAGTAGACGGTCCGGGCGGCGGCGGACGCGCTCGTGTCGGTGGCGACCTGCATTCCGGTCGCGGCCAGCACCGCCGCCAGCGCGGCGGTCGCCGCGTGCAGCAGTTGTCGTCGGAACATACACGCACTCCCTGAGTCGGCCGGCGGCGTGCCACCGCCAGTCATCGATGTACGTGAATGCTAAGGCGAGGGTCGCCGACATGCGGCATAGCGGAACCGTCATACCGGCGCGGGCGGAGCGCGGCGGGCCCCGTCGAGCGGCCCGCCGGGGCGCCCGGACGATCCGCACCGCGTCGCCGGCCGACGAGGATGGAACCGGCCGCTCGGACACCTCCCGGGTCGACACCGCCCAGCGGACCTTCCTCGACAACGGCAACCTCGCCCCGCACACGCCGCCGGTGTCCGCCGTCCACGCGACCGTTACCGCATCGGCTGACGCCCCGGCTCAGCGCCGCGACGCGACGCCGTCGGGGCCCGCGGTCTCCAGCAGCCGCCCGTCGGCCAGCCGCAGCCAGCGGTCCACCCCGATCGCGGCGAGGAACCGTTCGTCGTGGCTGATCGCCACGAACGCGCCCTCGTACGCGCTGAGGGCGCTCTCCAACTGGCCCACGCTGACCAGGTCCAGGTTGTTGGTCGGCTCGTCGAGCAGGAGCAGCTGCGGCGCCGGTTCGGCGAACAGCACGCAGGCCAGCGTGGCGCGCAGCCGCTCGCCGCCGGAGAGCACCCCGACCGGCAGGTGGGCGCGGGCGCCCCGGAACAGGAAGCGGGCGAGCAGGTTCATCCGCTGCGCCGCCGGCATCGCCGGCGCGTACGCGGCCAGGTTCCCGGCCACCGTACGGTCCGGGTCGAGCAGGTCCAGCCGCTGCGACAGGTACGCGATCCGCCCGTCGGCCCGCCTCGTCCGACCGCCCCGCGGCTCCACGTCGCCGCTGAGCACGCGCAGCAGGGTGGACTTGCCGGCGCCGTTCGGGCCGGTCAGGGCGATCCGCTCGGGCCCCCGGACGGTCAGGTCGACGCCCTCACCCGCGAAGAGGTCGCGCTCGCCGTAGCGGACCTGCATCCGCTCGCCGTGGAAGACCGTGCGCCCGGCCGGTACGTTCGTCCCGGGCAGCTCGACCGTGATCCGTTGCTCCTCGCGTACGGCCCGACCCGCCTCGTCGAGCCGGGCCCGGGCGTCGCTGACCCGCGCGGCGTGTGTCTCGTTCGCGCGCCCCGCCGACTCCTGGGCGCTCCGCTTCATCCCGCCGGCGACGATCCTCGGCAGCCCGGCGCTCTTGAGGTTGCGGGCGGCGTTGCCGGCCCGACGCTCGGCCCGCTCACGCGCCTGCTGCATCTCCCGCTTCTCCCGCCTGACCTCCTGCTCGGCGTGGCGGACGTTCTTCTGCGCGACCTCCCGCTCGGCGCGCACGGACTCCTCGTACGCGGCGAAGTTCCCGCCGTAGGAGCGGACCTCGCCGCGGTCGAGTTCGAGGATTCGGTCCATCCGGTCCAGCAGCGCCCGGTCGTGGCTGACCAGCAGCAGGCAGCCGTTCCAGTCCTCCAGCACCGCGTGCAGCTTGCGTCGGGCGTCGAGGTCCAGGTTGTTCGTCGGCTCGTCGAGCAGCAGGACGTCGGGCTGCTTCAGCAGCTGCGCGGCCAGGCCGAGCGAGACGGCCTGGCCGCCGCTGAGCGTGTGCAGGGGGCGGGTGAGTGCCACGTCGTCGAGGCCCAGCCGGTCCAGCTGGGCACGGGTGCGCTCCTCGACGTCCCAGTCGTTGCCGATCGTGGTGAAGTGCTCCTCGGCGGCGTCGCCGGACTCGATGGCCCGCAACGCCGCGAGCACCGGGGCGACTCCCATCACCTCGGCCACCGTCAGGTCGCCGGAGAGCGGAAGGCTCTGCGGCAGGTAGCCGAGCACGCCGTCGACGGTCACGGCGCCGCCGGTCGGCCGGTACTCGCCGGCGATCAGCTTGAGCAGCGTGCTCTTGCCGGCGCCGTTCGGCGCGACCAGGCCGGTGCGGCCGGCGCCCACGGTGAACGACAGGTCCGCGAAGACCGGGGTGCCGTCCGGCCAGGAGAAGGTGAGGCGCGAGCAGATGACGAACGCGTCGGACATGCGATGACCCTTGAAGTGAGGCGGGCGCGCCGAGGCGCCCGGGAGGACGGGCTTCGGGAAACGACAGCCCGCGACCACGGCGGCGGTCGAACGCCTGCCGGTCGCCGGGCACCTCCGGTGTCACCCGGAGATGTCGTCGTCACCCGCCATGTCTGGTCTCCCTGTCCTGCACTTCGCACCGCCACCGCGGCCGGGAACCCGCACCGTCACCGGCGCCACCCGCCGCCGGGACCCCGCACCGCCAGCGGCCGGTCGCCGTCAATCCTAACAGCGCCGTCCGGCCGGCGCGGGGTACGCGATCCGGCCGTCAGAGGCCCGCGCACGGGTCGTCGCCCAGCGAACAGCCCTCGGGTGCCCTGGCGAGCGGGGCGCGGACCGAGAACGTGAGCGAGCGCGAACCGCCGGCCGGCACGGGCGACCCGGTGAAGGTCACGGTCTGCCCCTCCTGCCGCCAGTCGGCCCCGCTGGCCTCGGTGACGGTGCCCCCCTCGGCCAGCGTCACGACCACCGTCCAGCCGCTCGCCGCCGCGCCGCCCGGGTTGTCGACGACCACCTCCCCGGTGTAGCCGAAGAGCCCCGTCGACACGGTCTCGTAGCGGGCCCTCGGCGCGGGTTCCGGGGCCACCGTCGACGCGGCCGTACGCGAGGGCCTCACCGTGGGGGTGCGGCTCGGACGGGGCGTGGCGGACGTGGCGCTCCGCGTCGGGCGGGCGGAGGGCGTCGGCTTCGGCGTACGGGCCGGGGCGCCCGTGGCGCTCGACGACGGCGACGGCGACGGGTCCGGTGCGGCGACGGGTTCCCGGTCGGCCGGCAGCGCGAACCACACCGCCGCCCCGGCGGCCAGCACGGCGGCGGCGATCCCCGCCAGCAGCAGCGGCCAGCGGGAGCGGCCCGCCGGTGCCGGCGGGTCGTCGAACGCCTCGGTCACCGGCATCTCGGCGGTCGCCCCGGCCGCGCCGGCCCGCAGGTCGACCTGCCGGAACGCCAACCAGTCGAGGATCGCCGGCAGCCGCCCGGTCAGCGCCTGCCGGTAGTACTCCTCACGGCGGGCCCGCTGCTCCGCGGGCCAGTCGCCGTGCTCCAGCACCTCGCGCACCACGAGCCGGCAGCCCTCGGCGGTGGGCTCCAGCTCGCAGGTCAGCCGGCTGCGCCGGCCGCCCTCGAGGCAGCGCAGCGCGACCAGCTCCGGCTCCCGCCGGGCGGTCACCGCCGCGTCGACGGCGGCGTCGAACCCGGGCAGCCCCGCCGTGAACAGCAGCAGCCGGTCGCGCTCCCCCGCCATCGGCTCGGTCTCGGTGAACCACCGGGCGAGCAACCCGAGGTCCGTCAATGCCTGCCACACCCGGTCCGCCGGGTGGAACAGGTCGACCCGCGCGTCGATCTCGGTCACGGCGAGACTCTACGGGCATCGCCGCGGCCGCGGCGAGCGGTGGTACGGGAGCCTTCCGGCGGCCGGCGCCCACCCCCCGTGGGCGCCGGCCACCGGTCATCCCTTCACGCAGACGACCTGCTTCAGGTGTGCCACCACCTCGACCAGGTCCTCCTGCTGCGCCATCACCTGGGTGATGTCCTTGTACGCGCCGGGGATCTCGTCGACCACCCCGGCGTCCTTGCGGCACTCCACGCCCGCGGTCTGCGCCGCCAGGTCGGCGGTGCTGTACGTCCGCTTCGCCTGCGCCCGCGACATCCGCCGCCCGGCCCCGTGCGACGCCGAGCAGTACGCGGCCGGGTTCCCCTTGCCCCGCACGATGTACGACCCGGTGCCCATCGAGCCGGGGATGATGCCCAGGTCGCCCCGGCCGGCCCGGATCGCCCCCTTGCGGGTGACCAGTACGTCCACGCCGTCGTAGCTCTCCTCCGCCACGTAGTTGTGGTGACAGGAGATCGGCTCGTCGTAGCCCACCCGCGGGAACTGCTCACGTACCACCCCGCAGAGCAGGGCGAGCATGACCGCCCGGTTGCGCCGCGCGTACTCCTGCGCCCACCACAGGTCCCGGCGGTAGGCGTCCATCTCCGCCGTGCCGGCGAGGAAGACCGCCAGGTCCCGGTCCGGCAGGTCCGCGTTGTGCGGCAGCCGGCGGGCGACGGAGATGTGCCGCTCCGCCAACTCCTTGCCGATGTTGCGCGAGCCGGAGTGCAGCATGAGCCACACCCGTCCCTCGTCGGCGCCACCCTGCTCCACGCAGACCTCGATGAAGTGGTTCCCGCCGCCCAGCGTGCCCAGCTGCCGCTGGGCCCGGGTCTCCAGCTGCGCCACCCGCCGGTCGAGGTCGGCGAAGCGGCGCCAGAAGTCGTCCCAGCCGCCCTGCTCCAGCCCCCGCACCCGGCGCGGGTCGACCGGCTTCTCGCGCTGCGCGAAGCCGACCGGGATCGTGGCCTCGATCGCCGAGCGCAGCCCGGCGAGGTCGTCCGGCAGGTCGGCGGCGGTCAGCGAGGTACGGACCGCGGACATGCCGCAGCCGATGTCGACGCCGACCGCGGCCGGGGAGACGGCCTGCCGCATCGCGATGATCGAGCCGACCGTGGCGCCCTTGCCGAAGTGCACGTCCGGCATGACCGCGACGCCCTGCACCCACGGCAGCGCGCCGATGTTGCGCAGCTGCCGGGCGGCCTGCGGCTCGATGGCGTACGGGTCGGTCCAGACCCGGACCGGTGCGCGGGTGCCCGCGAGCGGGGTGAAACTCATCGTCGTCTCCTCGTGTCGTCGGCTGGTCGCCGCGGTGCCGGCGGAAGTGGAAGGGCCCGCCCGTCCGGTGGGAGTGCCGCCGCGCCCGGCGCGCCGTCGGGCGGGCCGCGGTCGTCCGGGGGCACGAAAAAGCCGCCCGACTCCTGGTGGGGTGGGCGGCCGGGTCGGCGCTGGCGCTAGTCGCGCCGCCACCCCGGCTGCCGTCCCCGTTCGCGGCGGCGCCGGGCCGGGTTCCGCTCCCCCGTGGGCAGCGCGGCACCGCCACATGGCGCGAGCCAGGTGGCGTCGGTGCGGGCGCGCTGCGACACGGCGTACTCCCCCGGGGCGTTCGGTTGACCTTGTGTCGATCACGGTAGGCGGGCCGGACAGTCACCGCAACGGATATCCGGCGCCGCGCCGACGATCCGCGCGGGCGGCGGTCCGGAGTTGGTTCGCGTCGCGTCCGGACACCCGAGCTGTGGCCCGGGACACTCTCGCCGACCGGGCCAGCACTCCCAATCGCCCCCTTCACAGGGTAGTTTGGGGTGCGATGAATGATGATATGTTGTCGGTCGAACAGGTGGCGGAGCGGCTGGGCCTGCACGTGCGTACCGTGCGCGGCTACATCCGCGGCGGCCGGCTGCGGGCGGTACGGATCGGCAAGCAGTACCGCATCGCCCGCGCCGACCTCGACGCGCTGACAGGGCGGGACGCGCCGGCCCGGCCCGCCCGGGGCGCGGCGGCGGAGGTGTCGAGCATCGTGCAGATCGACGGCGTCGACCGGGCCGCCGCCGACCGGCTGGGCACGCTCGTCCTGGCCGCCGCGAACACCGGCGTCCGCCCGTCGCACCCGCTGCGCGTCCAGACCGTCCACGACCAGGAGCGGAACCGCATGAAGATCGTGATACTCGGCGGCGCCTCGGCCACCGCCGAGCTGCTGCACCTGCTCGGCGCCGTGCTCGACGGCGACAACAGCCTGCTCACCGGGGAGACCGACGATGCCTGACGTGATCCAGGAGCGGGTCGGGGCGCAGGTGCTGGTCTGCGATCCGGACGGTCCGCCGGTCACCACCGAGCAGGACGCCCTCGACCTGATCGGCGCGGCCTTCCTCGGTGCGACGGTGGTCGCCGTGCCCGCGAGCCGGCTCGACCCGTCCTTCTTCTCCCTCGGCACCCGCTTCGCCGGCGAGATCATGCAGAAGTTCGTCAACTACCGGCTGCGGCTGGTCGTCGTCGGCGACATCTCCCGGCACCTCGATTCCAGCGCGGCCCTGCGGGCCCTGGTGCACGAGTCGAACCGCTCCGGCCACGTGTGGTTCGTCCCCGACCTCGACGCGCTCGACGCCCGGCTGCGGGCCGCGACCGGCCCGGCGAGGTCGACACCGGGCTGAGCGAGCGACGGAGGATGCGGGGTTGCCGCCGGGCGCAGCGGGTAACCGCGCCGGATGAGGCCGGAGGCCGAACCGGTGGACGTCGACGAGCCGCTGGCCGTCGACGTACCGCCCGCGCCGCACGACGCCAGCGGCGAACGCGTGCCCACCCGCGACCTGGCCGGGCTGGCGCCGGCGGCGCGGCCGGCGCGGCGCTGGACGCCGCGCCGCGTGGTCGCCACCCCGGCGGCGCTCGACCACCCGCACGGCCGGCGGATCGCCGACCGGGTCGAGACCCTGGGCATCGAGGTGGAACGGCTGCGCGCCAACCGGCTCACCGGCGTCCGCGGCGAGACCGAGCGGGAGACGTACGCCCGGGCGAAGGCCACCATGGCGATCGTGGTCAGCCCGCCCTCGCGCCGCAGGCTGCAACCCATCGCGCCCAGCGCGGACTGGCGCTTCGACCTGGCCGAGGGCTGCCCGGCCCACTGCCAGTACTGCTACCTCGCCGGCTCGCTCTCCGGCCCGCCGGTGACGCGGGTCTACGCCGACCTGGACGACATCCTCGTCGGGCTGGCGGAGTACGCCGGGCGGGGCACCGTGACCAGCCGCAGCGCCGGGCGGGCCGCCGAGGGCACCACCTTCGAGGCGTCCTGCTACACCGACCCGCTGGCCCTGGAGCACCTCACCGGCAGCTGGCGGCGGGCCGTGCAGCACTTCGCCGGCTGGGACGCCCCGGTGCAGCTGCGCTGGACCACCAAGTACGCCGACGTCGACACGTTCGTGGGGCTACCGCACGCCGGGCGCACCCGGGTCCGGTTCAGCGTCAACTGCCGCCCGGTCAGCGAACGGCTGGAGGGCGGCACGGCCACGGTGCCGGACCGGCTCGGGGCGCTGCGCCGGCTCGCCCTCGACGGCTACCCCGTGGGGCTGACCGTCGCGCCGATCATGCCGTTGCCCGGCTGGCGCGAGCACTACGGCGAACTGCTGGACGCGGTGGCCGGCGCCGTCGACGGGGTGCCCGGGCTCGACCTGACCGCCGAGCTGATCACCCACCGGTTCACCCCGGGCAGCAAGGAGGTGCTGCTCGGCTGGTACCCGCGTACGCGCCTGGAGATGGACGAGTCCACCCGCAGCCGCAAGTACGGCAAATTCGGCGCGGTCAAGTACGTCTACCCGCGCGACACCATGGCCGAGCTGCGCTCCTGGTTCGACCGCGAGCTCGCGGCCCGGCTGCCGGCCTGCCGGGTCCTGTACTGGACGTGAGGATGCGCTACGGTCGACGGCCGTGGCCCTGATGCGTTGCGACTTCCACTCCGATGCTCTCGGCATGGGCACCTCGATGACGGTGATCCTGCCGCAGCGGACCTCGTCTCAGATCGGCCTGACCGGCAGCGCGGCGGCGGGCGACCCGCCCGTGCTCTACCTGCTGCACGGTCTCTCCGACGACGACACGATCTGGCTGCGCCGTACCTCGATCGAGCGGTACGTGGCGCCACTCGGGCTCGCCGTGGTGATGCCCCAGGTGGGGCGCAGCTTCTACACCGACGAGGAGCACGGCAACCGGTACTGGACCTTCCTCAGCGCCGAGCTGCCGCGGGTGTGCCACGACTTCTTCCGGCTCTCCGCCCGCCGCGAGGACACCTTCGTCGCCGGGCTGTCGATGGGCGGCTACGGCGCGGTGAAGTGGGCGCTGCGCGACCCGGGCCGGTTCGCGGCGGCGGCGAGCCTGTCGGGCGCGCTCGACGTGGCGACCCGCCGCGACCACCCGACCGCGCCGCTGGACCCGCGCGTCTGGCACACCGCCTTTGGCGAGCGCGCCGTCGCGGGCACCGACGACGACACCGTCGCGCTGCTCGGCGAGGCGGCGGGCGGCGACCCGCCCGCGCTCTACGTCGCCTGCGGCACCGAGGACTTCCTGTACGAGGACAACCTGACCTTCGTGGCGGCGGCCCGCGAGCGGGGCGTCCCGCTCACCGTGGACTTCTCCCCCGGCACGCACGACTGGGCGTACTGGGACGCGAAGATCCGCGACGTGCTGGCCTGGCTGCCGCTGCGCGCGGCCGACGGCTGAGCGTCGCCGCGCCGGGCGGCCGGGCCGGGGTCAGGCGCCGACGGTGCCGTCGATGCCCTCGCGCAGCAGGTCGGCGTGGCCGTTGTGGCGGGCGTACTCGTGGATCAGGTGCAGCATCACCAGCCGCAGGGACACCTCCTCGCCGGTCCTGGCGTGCCGGCCGGTCACGTCGAGCGAGCCGGCCGCGCGCTCGATGCGGCGGGCGTGGGCGACCTCGCGCTGCCAGGCGTCGAACGCCTCGGCGCGGGTGGCGCCGCCCGCGTCGTACGCCACCTGGAAGTCGCCGGAGTCCGACCAGACCAGCGGGACGTCCTCGCCGTCGATGGTCCGGCGGAACCACGCCCGCTCCACCTCCGCCATGTGCCGGACCAGGCCGAGCAGCGACAGCGTGGACGGGGGCATCGACCGCCGGCGCAGCTCCTCGTCCGAGAGCCCGTCGCACTTCATCGCGAGGGTCGCCCGGTGGTAGTCGAGGAAGGCGCGCAGCATCTCACGCTCGTCCCCGGTGACGGGCGGCCCGATCCGTTCGGTGGCCATGACTTCCCCTCCCTGACGTGCCGGCGCGGTCGTCGTCCGGCGTCACCCGCCCGCGCGGTTGAACCCGCCGCGACAACGATCATGCCGGACGTCGGCGGGCCGTGGCGCGGCGCCTCCCGCCCGCCGAGGGGTCACCGGCCCGCGCCCGGCGGCCCCGGCGGGCTGCGCCGCCGACGCTCAGCCGCCCGCGGGCTCGGCCGAGGAGCGGGCCACCGGCAGGTCGAAGTAGGTGTCCGGCCAGGGCTCGTCGCGGTAGCGGTAGTGCCACCACTCGCGGTCGTAGTTGACGAAGCCGCCGTCGCTCATCAGCTGCCGCAGCAGCCGCCGGTTCTCCCGCGCCGCCCCCGTGACGCGGGGCGAGTCGGTGTGCGCGAGCGGGTCGAAGCAGTCGAAGCCGGTGCCCATGTCGACGCCGTTGTCCGCGAACCGCTGCCCGCGCGCGGCGGTGCAGGGGACCAGCGGCTGGCCCGGCACGTACGGGGGCTGGCCGGGGGTCGGCACGTCGACCAGGGTCAGGTCGAGCGTGCTGCCCCGGCTGTGCGCGGTGGGGGCGCCGACGTACCCCTCGTCGAACAGCTCGGACTTCGCCACCCGGGGATAGAACTCGGCCTTCATCCGCTGCTCGGCGGGTTGCCCGGCCCAGGCGACGAAGTCGTCCGCGGCCCGCTGCGGGCGGTAGCAGTCGTACACCTTCAGGCTGCGCCCACGGGCCAGGGCGGCGTCCTGCACCCGGCGCAGCGCCTCGGCGGCCCGGCGGGTGAGCAGGCAGAGCGGTTCGGAGTAGCCGGCGACCGGCCGGCCGACGAAGTTGTGCGCGCCGGCGTAGCGGATGTCGGTGCGGATGCGCGGGTCGACGTCGGTGAGGACGACGAGGCCCGGCCCGCGCGGGGTGGCCGCCGGCGCGGACGGCGACGCCGGGACGGACGGCGACGCCGCGGAGGCGGGCGACGACGGGGCGGGCGGTGGCGACGGCCCGGACCGGGTGCAGCCGGGCGCGAGGGCCGCGATCACCACGGCCGCCGCGACGCCCCGCGCGACGGCCCGCCCACGGGCGGCCCCGCCGCCCGGGGCTCGCCGGTGGATCCGGACTGGCCTGGCCACGCCCCCTGTCTACCAGCCCACGGGGCCGTCGGGCGCCCGCTCCGGCGACAGGCGTACGCGCGGGAAGCGCGGCGCCGACTCGTGGCCGTCGTAGCGCCGGGCCGCCACCGCTCACCCGGCCGACGGGGTGATGGCGAAGCGGGGGTGCAGCCGCCGGGTGTGGTCGACGTGCCGGGCGGGGCCGCGCAGCGCGACCGCCGCCACCAGCCGGTGGTCGGTGCTGGACGCGGCGAGGCGCAGCTCCAGCTCGCCCGGCTCGACCACGCGCCGCCCGTCGCGCCCGGTGAACGAGAAGAGGTCGCCCGGCACGGCCAGGTCGATCCGGCAGGCCGCGCCCGCCCCCAGCGGCACCCGCAGGTAGCCGATCAGCCGCTGCACCGGCTGGACCACGGAGGCCACCGGGTCGTGGGCGTAGACCTGCACCACCTCGCTGCCCCACCGGGTGCCGGTGTTGCGCAGCGTGAAGTGCAGCCGCAGCTCCCCGTCGGTGGCCGCCACCGGCTCGTCGACGACCAGCCCGGACCAGTCGAAGGTGGTGTAGCCGAGGCCGTGCCCGAAGCCGTACGCCGGGGTCGGGTCGACGTTGGAGACGTCGCTGGCCTGCCCCAGCCGGGCCGAGAGGTAGGTGCTCGGCTGGCCGCCCGGCGTCCGGGGCACGCTCACCGGCAGCCGCCCCTGCGGCTGCACCCGGCCGCTGAGCACGCCGGCGATCGCCGGGGTGCCCTCCTCGCCGGGGAAGAACGACTGCACGACCGCCGCGGCCTCGGACACCGCCCGACCCAGGGCGTACGGGCGCCCGGCGAGCAGCGTCACCACCACCGGCGTCGCCGTGTCCAGCAGCGCGTCGAGCAGGTACTGCTGCGCCCCGGGCAGGGCCAGCGACTCGGCGTCGCAGCCCTCGCCGCTGGTGCCCCGGCCGAACAGGCCCGCGCGGTCGCCGAGGGCGGCGACCACCACGTCCGCGTCCCGCGCCGCCTCCACCGCCGCCGCCACCCCGTCGGTGTCGTCGCCGTCGACGGAGACGCCGGGCACGGTGACCACGACGCTGTCCGCGAACTCGGCGCGCAGCGCCGCCGCCAGGGTGGGCAGCTCGATGCCGACGGGCACCTCGGGGTGGCGGGGGCCGACGTGGGCGGGGAACGAGTAGCAGCCCAGCACCGCGGTGGGGCTCTCCGCCTGGGGACCGACCAGCGCGATCCGCATCGGTCGGGACAGCGGCAGGACGCCGCCGTTGGACAACAGCACCACGGACCGCTCGGCGACCTCGCGGGCCAGCGCCCGGTTGGCCGGCGGGTCCAGGTCGAGGGTGCCGCGCACCGCGTCCGGGTCGGTCAGGTCCGCCCCGGCCAGCGCGGCCGGCACCGGGTTCCAGTCGGCGTCGAGGAGACCGAGCTGGGCCTTCTGCGTCAGCACCCGGCGGACGGCCCGGTCGACGAGCGCCTCCGGTACCGCGCCCGCCGCGAGCGCCTCGCGCAGCGGCTCGCCGAACGTCTTCACCGTGGGCAGCTCGACGTCCACGCCGGCGGCGAGGGCCGTCCCGGCCGCCTCCGCCCAGCTGCCGGCCACCCCGTGCAGGGTACGCAGGAAGGCGATGCCGAAGTAGTCGGCCACCACGGTGCCGGCGAAGCCCCAGGTGTCGCGGAGCAGGCCGGTCAGCAGCTGCTCGTCGGCGGCCGACGGCACCCCGTCCGTGTCGGTGTAGGCGTGCATCACCGAGCGCGCGCCGCCGTCGCGTACCGCCATCTCGAACGGCGGGAGCATCACGTCGGCCCGCTCGCGGGGGCCCATCGGCACGGGCGCGAGGTTGCGCCCGCCGCGGGAGGCCGAGTAGCCGACGAAGTGCTTGAGGGTGGCCACCACGCCGGTGGACTCCAGCCCCCGCACGTACGCGGTGGCGATCGTGCCGACGAGGTAGGGATCCTCGCCGATGGTCTCCTCGACCCGTCCCCAGCGCGCGTCGCGCACCACGTCGAGCACCGGGGCCAGCCCCTGGTGCACACCGACGCGGCGCAGGTCGGCGCCGATGGCGGCGGCCATCCGGCCGATCAGCTCCGGGTCGAAGGTGGCGCCCCAGGACAGCGGCACCGGGTACGCGGTGGCGCCCCAGGCGGCGAAGCCGGCCAGGCACTCCTCGTGCGCCATGGCCGGGATGCCGAACCGGTTCGCCGCCATGATGCGTTGCTGGGTCCGCAGCAGCGACAGCGCGCCGAGCGCGGGGTCGACCGGCGCGGTGCCGAACGGGCGGGTCAGCTGCCCCAGCCCGGAGTCGAGCAGGGTGTCCAGGTCGACCGGCTCCTCCATCTCGTGCTGGTACGGCGCCACCTCGCCCCCGTCGGCGGCGGCGCCCACCCAGACGCCGTAGAGCTGTGCCACCTTCTCGGGCAGGGTCATCTCGGCGACCAGGGCGTCCACCCGCGTCGCGACGTCGAGGGTCGGGTCGGTCCAGGGCGCGGTGCCGGTTCCGATGTCCAGGGTCACGTTGTCGGTCACTTTCCTCCGACGCCCATCAGCCCCTGCACGAGGGCCCGCCGGGCGAAAAGATAGACGAGCAGGACGGGCACCATCGACAGCACGACCGCGGCCAGCAGACCGGGAATGTTGATCCCGTACTGGGTCTGGAAGTCGTAGAGGCCGAGGGTGATCACCTTGGTGGAGTCGGACTGGGTCAGGATCAGCGGGAACAGGAAGCCGTTCCACGCCTGCAAGGCGGAGAAGACCGCGATCGTGGCGATCCCGCCGCGCGACAGCGGCAGCACCAGTTGCAGGAACACCCGCGCCGGGTTGGCGCCGTCGATAGCCATCGCCTCGTAGAGATCCGAGGTGATGTCCCGCATGACACCGCTGAGAATCAGCGCGCACACCGGCAGCGAGAACGCGGCGGTGGGCAGGATGACGCCGACCAGGTTGTCGTAGAGCCCGGCCTGGCTGATCAGGTAGAAGATCGGCACGATGACCGCCTGCGCCGGGATGGCCAGGCCCAGCAGGAACAGCCGGAAGACCTGCGAGGTGAGCCGACTGCGGCTGCGCACGATGGCGTACGCCAGCGGCGGCACGAGCAGCAGCACGATGGCCACCACGCTCGCGGTCACCGCCAGGGTGTTGAGCAGGTACCGGCCGAAGCCCTCGTCGAAGGCGCCGGTGTAGTTCTCCAGCGTGAAGGTGTCGGGCGGGGCGAGCGGGCCGTTGCGGCCGTACCCCTCGCGGGTCTGCACGGTGATCGCCACCATCACGTAGATCGGCAGGCCCACCAGGAGCAGCCAGAGCAGGGCGCCGAGCCCCGCGAGCCAGTTCGGACGGTGCCGCGTCACAGGCCCTCCATCGTGCTGCGCATCTTGTCGTAGCCGGAGGCCCGGACCACGATCAGCGAGATGACCGTGGCGACGACGACGAGGAGCAGGGCGATGGCCGCCCCGGCGCCGAAGTCGAAGCTGCGGAACGCCTGCTCGTACATGTAGTAGGCGGTGATGGTGGTGTCGGTGCCCGGGCCGCCCTGGGTGAGGATCAGCACCGTGTCGAAGGTGGTCAGTCCGCCGACGACCATCAGGACGACCGAGGTGACCATGGCGTTGCGCAGCTGCGGCAGGGTGACGTGTCGGAACTGCCCCCACCGGCCGGCCCCGTCGACCTCGGCGGCCTGGTAGAGCACGCCCGGCACGGCGCGGGCCGCGCCCTGGTAGATCAGCGAGTGGAACGGGATGAACTGCCAGCTGCTGACGAAGACCAGGACCGCGATGGCGCCGGTGCGGCTGCCGAAGAGGTTGCCGTCGCCGAACAGCCAGCCGGCCTGCCCGGGCACCCCGAAGTTCGGGTCGAGCAGCGCGCGCCAGAGCACCGAGACGGCGGTCGCCGACAGCAGCAGCGGCAGGAAGAAGATGGCGGAGAGCACGGCGCGGTTGCGCTGCCGCCCGGCCGCCCACACCCCGATCAGCAGGCTCAGCGGCGTCTGCACCAGCACGCCGAGGCAGGTGAGCAGGACGCTCAGCCAGAGGCTGTCGAGCATGACGGGGTCACTGGCGAGCCGGCGCCAGTTGTCCAGCCCGACGTACTCCGGCGAGCCGAGCCCCGCCCAGCTGGTGAAGCTGAGCACGACCACGAGGACCAGCGGGACGATGGCGAAGAGGCCGAAGAAGAGGGTCGCGGGGAGGGCCCACGCGAAGCCCGGACGGCTGACCGCGTGGCCGCCCGGGCTTCGTCCGGCCCGCCGCCGCTCCGTCACGGTGGGGGCGGCGAGGGTGGTGGTGGACATGGTCGCGGTCAGCCCTCCTGCAGGGACTGCATGGCCTTGATGAAGCCGTCCGCGTCGGTCCGGCCGTTGCAGTACTGCTGCACCGCCTGGTGGATGGCCGTGGTGGCCGCCGGCGGGTACGCCTGGTCCCAGGAGAGCTGGAACGACGGGGCCTCCTTGACCAGGTCGTACTGGAACCTCAGGTAGTCGGGGTTGGCGGCGGTGTCGAGGAACCTGTCGGTGCTGGTGGTGGTGGGCAGGTTGCCGATCGACAGCTGCGCCTTGACGAAGTCGTCGGAGTACTGCAGCTTCAGGAACTCCGCGACCGCCTCCGGGTGCCGGGTCTTCTTCAACACCGAGTAGAAGTTGTTGGTGTTGCCCACCACGTTGCGCGGGTCGCCCTTTCCGTCGGGGACGCTCGGGAACGCGGACCAGCCGAGCCCCGAGGCGGCGAACTTCGGGTTGGCGTCGTTGTGGGTGGAGTAGTTCCACGAGCCCATCAGCTCGAAGCCGGCCTTGCCGCTGGCCAGCAGGGTGGGCGACCCACCGTCGGTGAACTTGACCGAGTCGAAGTTGGTGCCGAAGGCGCCGGCGTCGGTCAGCTGGCGCAGCAGCTCCAGGGCGCGGCGGCTCTCCGGGCTCTCCCAGGCGCTCTTGTCGCCGGCGAGCGCCTTGGCGAACAGCTCGGGGCCGGCCACCCGGTCGTAGAGGTACTGGTACCACATCTGGGTCGGCCACTGGTCGCCGCCGCCGAGGGCGATCGGGGTGATCCCCTTGGCCTTGAGGGTCCGCACCGCGGCCAGCAGGTCGTCCCACGTCTTCGGCGGGGTGATCCCGGCGTCGGCGAGGACCTTCTTGTTGTGGAACAGCAGCACCGGCTGGGTGCCGCGCATCGGCACCCCGTACGCCTTGCCGTCGACGATGGCGGTGTTGAAGACCGAGGGCAGGAAGTTCTGCTTCAGCCCCGGATTCTTGGCGATCATGTCGTCGAGCGGCAGCAGCAGGTCGGCCTTGACGAACGGGGCGATGCTGCCGCCGCCCCAGTTGAAGAAGACGTCCGGGGCCTGCTTGGTGTTGATGATGGTCTGGAGCTTGGTCTGGTAGTCGGCGCCCGGGATGGTGTCCAGCACCGCCTTGACCTTCGACGTCTTGTTGAACGTCTCGACGAGCTGGGTCTCGACCTTGTTGGTGGCGTCGCCGTACACCAGGATGCGGATCTCGTCCGGACCGGCGGCCGGGTCGTCGTCGCCGCAGGCGGCCAGTGGCAGCGCCAGCGCGAGGGCGGCGCCGAGCGCGACGGCCCGGGTGAGCCGCGTGCGTAAAGTCATGATCGACCTCTCGTGGTGGGGGTGTGGTGGGGGACGTCGCCGCCGGCGCGACGACCGAAAGGCGTCCGACAAGTTTCCGGAATTCTTCCGTAACTCGTCCGAACGCTAGAACCGACCTGCCGTGTCGTCAACCCCCGATCGTGGGGCAAGATGAGCCGGTGGAGCGGCCCCGCCGTTCCGGACGTTTTTCGGTGGGCACAGGTACGGTCGGTCCTCCGACCGGTGAAGGAGACGCGGGTGGACGGCGACGACGGGCGCAGGATCACCATCACCGCTATCGCGCGGGAGGCCGGGGTCTCGGTGCCGACCGTGTCGCGGGTGCTCAACGGGCGCTCGGACGTGGCTCCCGGCACCCGCGAGCGGGTCGAGGAGCTGCTGCGCCACCACGGCTACCAGCGCCGCGGCAGCCGGACGGTGAGCCGCGCCGGCCTGGTCGACCTGGTCTTCAACGACCTCGACAGCCCGTGGGCGGTGGAGATCATCCGAGGCGTCGAGGACGTCGGGCACGGCGCGGGCGTCGGCACGGTGGTCTCCGCGATACACCGGCAACCGACCGCGGCGCGGCAGTGGTTGCAGAACCTGCGGGCCCGGGCCACCGACGGGGTCATCTTCGTGACCTCGCACCTGAGCCCCCCGCTGCACGCGCAGCTGCGCCGCCTCAACGTGCCGGTGGTCGTCGTCGACCCGGCCGGCGTGCCCGCGACCGACGTGCCGACCATCGGGGCCACCAACTGGGCGGGCGGGCTCGCCGCGACCGAGCACCTGCTGTCGCTCGGGCACCGGCGGATCGGCTTCGTCGCGGGGCCCACGCACCTGCTGTGCAGCCGGGCGCGCCTCGACGGCTACCGCGCCGGGCTGGAGGCCGCCGGGGTGCCGGTGGAGGACCGGCTGGTGTATCCGGGCGACTTCTACCACGCCTCGGGCTTCGCCGCCGGCACTGCCCTGCTCGACCTCGACGAGCCGCCGACGGGCATCTTCGCGGCCAGCGACCAGATGGCCTTCGGCGTCTACGAGGCCGTCCGCCGCCGCGGCCTGCGCATCCCGGACGACGTCAGCGTGGTGGGCTTCGACGACCTGCCCGAGGCCCGCTGGGCCTCACCGCCGCTGACCACCGTCCGGCAGCCCCTGGTCGAGATGGGGCGGCTGGCCGCCCGGACCGTGCTGCGGCTGGCGCAGGGCGACGGCATCGACTCGCCCCGGGTGGAACTCGCCACCAACCTCGTCGTCCGCGACAGCACGGCCCCCGCGTCGCGGCCCTGACCGGCGCCGACCCGCCCCGACGGGGCCCGGCCGGCGGCCTGACGTCCGAGGGCTCCCGGTAGCGTTCCGGAACTTCGGCCGGTCACCGCTCGCCGACGCGACCGCGCGTCGGCCCGTCGCCGGGCGACCGTCGGCCGTCCCGGCCGTCGCGCCGGGCCCGCCCGCGCGGGCGGGCCGGCCCGGGAAACGGCGGGTACGGTCCGTCGCGGGCTCAGCGGTGCGGGTGGTGGTGCCGGAGCGCCCGGTGGATCTCCACCGGCAGGGCGGGCGCGCCGTCGACCGGCGCCGGGTCCTCGGCGGTGGGCGCGATGCCGCCGGCGGCGATCCGGTCGAGGGTGGCCAGGCCGGCGGCGTCGATCGAGCCGAAGACGGTGTAGTGGGGACGCAGCGCCGAATCCGCCTGCACCAGGAAGAACTGGCTGCCGTTGGTGTCGGGCCCGGCGTTGGCCATGGCGAGCGTGCCGCGCGCGTAGAGCCGGCGCACGCCGGTCGGGTCGGTGGGTGCCGGCGGCAGGTCCGTGGGCAGCTCGTCGGCGTACCGGTAGCCGGGGCCGCCGGAGCCGGTGCCGGAGGGGTCGCCGCACTGGAGCACCCGCAGCGTCGGGTACGCGGTGAGCCGGTGGCAGGAGGTCCGGTCGTAGAAGCGGTGCCGCGTCAGGTGCAGGAAGCTCTGCACGGTGCAGGGCGCCGCCTCCCGGTCGAGGGTCAGCCCGATGGGCCCCTGGTTGGTCCGCAGCGTCACCCGCACCGTGCCCCGGTCGGGGGTGCGGCGCGGATCGGGCGGCAGCGGGACCGGGCGGGCCGCCGGGTCCTCCGGCGTGGCGGTGTAGGCGCACGGGCCGGGCGTGACGCGGGCGGGGGCCGCCGGCGACGCCGCGCCGGGCGCGGCCACCGCGGCGGCGCCACCGGCGGCGACCAGCGCCGTCGTCGCCAGTGCCGTCCCGGCGAGGCGGGTGAGCGTACGGGCCGCTGCGCGGCCTGCCGAGATCGACGTCGGAACGGGGTGCGGGCGGGGTTCGCTCGGCACGGGGATCCTCCCGGGACTCGTGGCACCAGAGAGACCGGAGTCTATGGAGCTGGCGGGCGGTTGTCGATCCGACCCGCCCGCCGTCGCGCGCCCGGTACCCGGTCAGGGCGTGCCGCGCCGCCCCGTGCCCCGCCGGCGCCGGAGCACCGCGACGGCCAGCAGCCCGACCACCGCCGCCGCGAGCGCGGCCAGCGGCCACCGGCCGGCCAGCCCTTCGTCGAGCGGACCGCTGGCCGCCGCCGGGCGCGGATCGCCGGCGGCCGAGGTGGCGGGGGGCGTGTCGACCGCCGGGGCGGTCAGCTCCCCCGGCTCCACGAGGCGGCCGACGGCGGCGCCCCGGGGCAGCGCGAAGCCCCAGTCGAGCAGGGCTGCTCCCTGCTCCCAGCCCCGCGCGGGCCGCGGCTCGGCCCCGAGCAGCGTGACCACCAGCCGTCGCCCGCCCCGCTCGGCCGCCCCGACGTAGGTGTGCCGGGCCAGGTCGGTGAAGCCCGTCTTGCCGCCGAGTGCGCCCGGGTAGCGGTGGACGAGCTGGTTCTCGTTCTGGATCTCGAATCCCCTGGTCCGCTGCGCCGGCTGGGCGGGGATCCGGTGCGTCCCGGTCAGCGCGTACCGCCGGAAGGTCGGGTCGGCAAAGCAGACGCGGGCGATCAGCGCCAGGTCGTACGCGCTGGTGAACTGCCCCGGCCCGTCGAGGCCGGACGGGGTGACCGCGTGGGTCTGCAGGGCGCCGAGGCGGCGCGCCTCCTCGTTCATCGCCCGTACGCCGCCGGCCGCCCCGTCCGCTCCGCCGCCGAGGCGGGCCAGCACGTTGGCCGCCTCGTTGCCGGACTGGAGCAGCAGCCCGAGCCAGACGGTCTCGATCCGGTACCGACCGCCGCGGACCAGCCCGACGGCCGAGGAGCCGGGCTCGATGTCCATGTCCCCGGCGGTGACGGTGACGACCTGCCGCGGGTCGAGCCGGGGCAGCATCGTGGCGGCCAGCAGCAGCTTCTGCACGCTGGCCGGGGTGCCGTACTCGTGCGGGCCGCAGCCGCCCAGCACCTCGCCGGTGTCCAGGTCGGCGACCAGCCACGAGCTCGCGGTGACCGCCGGCGGGCGGGCGACCCCCGCCGGGACGACCAGACCGGCGGTGGCCAGCGCCGGGCCGCCCACGGCCCGCTCCGCCGGCACGGCGGGCGGCGGCGACGGGCGCGGCGGGCGGGACACCCGGGGCGCGGGCGCCTTCGGGCAGGGCGTCGGCGGGGCGACGCCGGGCCCGGCCGGCAGCGGGGCGGTGGGTCCCACCGGGGCGGCCGCCGCCGGGACGGGTACGCCGGCGACGAACAGGACGGCGGCCGCCGTGGCCGCCAGCAGCCGAACCTTCATGCCCCGCACCCTAGTCGCGGGCCGCCCGGCGCGGGCCGGCTTCGCCCGCTCCCCCGGCCGCGCGCGTCACGTCGGCCGAGCGGGGCGGGTCCGGGACCATCGGCCCTGCCGGCGGGCGTGCCCTGGGCGGAGACTGGGAGTCGGGAGAGGCAGGCCGCTCTCCCACCGGATGACACGAGCACCGCCGTGCCGACGGCCCGCCCCGCGAGCCCGTCCGGCACCGGACCGAAGGGACCGACAATGGAAGCCCTCTCGCTGACCCGCCTCGCGGAAGAGCAGCTCGCCGTCGCGCGGGAGGCGGCCAGCGGACGCGCCGCCCGCTCCGTGCACGGCGGCGGGGACCGCCGGCTCCGGCAGACCCTGCTCGCCCTGCGGGGCGGTCGTCGCCTCGACGAGCACGACAACCCGGGCGAGGCGACGCTCCAGGTGCTCGTGGGGCAGGTGCGCCTGGTGGCCGGCGACGAGTCCTGGGTGGGCGAGGCCGGCGACCTGATGGTCGTCCCGCCGCTGCGACACGCGCTGCACGCCGTCACCGACGCCGCCGTCCTGCTCACCGTGACGCCACGACCGTGACCGTCCGCCCATCCCCGGGCGCGAACCGCGTGCGGGTCGCCGACCGGCGTGTGACATCGTCGTCGTCGTGCCGGAGATCCCCGTACCGCCCTTCGCCGGTCCCGAGGACGCGCGCCGCTTCCACCAGCTGTTGATGTTGCACCTGGCGCAACTCAAGCGGCCGGGCGAGCCCGTCGGCGTGCACCAGTTCCTGCTCGGCCAGGCGCTCGCGCCGCACGAACCGGGGCGGGGCGCCGGCCTGTCCTGCGCCGAGTGCGAGCGCCCCTACCCGTGCCGGACGGTGCTGCGGCTGGCGCTCGTCAGCCGCCTCGGCGTCGGCTGGGAGCCCTTCGGGCTGGTCCGGCTGCTGCGCGACGCCCGCCTCTGGAACGCTCCCTTCGACCACGTCGAGCTGGACAAGGGGCGGATCGCCTGGGAGGTCGAGCCGAGGTTCACCGCCGAGCGACGCGACGGCGGGGACTGGGTGGTCACCTCCACGGAGCGCGGCTCCTCGCGGGTCCGGGCCGAGCCGGCCGACGACCGGGCGATGGTCGAGTTCCTTGCCGACCAGGTGAGGACGCACCCGTTCCCGATGGGCTGGCGGGTACCGGAGGAGTTCCCGGCGCTGGTGGCCGACGGGGCCCGCGGCGCGGCCGGATGGTGGTCGGAACACGGGCGCCTGCCCTACCTCGCGCGGCTCGACGCGACCGGGAACTGGTGACCCGCCGGGCCGTGACCACGCGGGCGCCGGGCGCTGGCCGCGCGCGGCCGGGCGGGCCCACGGCGCGGGCCGGTCTTCGGCCGCAGGCGCAGCGCGTCGTCGGTCCGCCCGCCAGTCGGTTGGCTCACAAGCTGTTGCCCGCGGCGTCCCCCACCGACTAGAACCGGGTGACGATCGCCCGGACTCCCCGGCGACGGTGGCGAGGTGATGGCCGTGGCTCTGATCTCCTACGACGACACCGACGCGGCGGCCTTCGCCGGCACCCGGGAGGTGCCGCGCGGCGGCCTGGAGCGCTGGCGGCACGCGGTGCAGCAGCACCTGCGCCCGCGTACTGGCAGCACCGTGCTCGACGTCGGCGCGGGCACCGGGGCCTGGGCCGCGGCCTTCACAGACTGGTTCGGCCTGCGGGTGGTGGGGGTCGAGCCGGCCGGCGCGATGCGGGCGCGCGCCGCACACCGGCCGCTGCTCGCCGGCGACGCCGTCGCGCTGCCGCTGCGCGACTCCACCGTGGACGGCGCCTGGCTGTCCACGGTGGTCCACCACGTCGCGGACCTCGACGCGGCGGCGCGCGAGCTGCGCCGGGTGCTGCGGGCGGGCGCGCCCGTGCTGATCCGCTCGCCCTTCCCCGGCCGGCACCACCGGATCGAGCTGTTCCGCTGGTTCCCGGAGGCCGTGCGGGTCCTCGACACGTATCCGGACCTGGCCCGGGTGCGCGCGGTGTTCGCCGCGGCCGGGTTCACCGTCAGCACCGTCGAGCCGGTCGCGCAGACCACGGCGGCGTCGCTGGCCGAGTACGCCGAGTGCCTCGACCGGCGGGCCCACACCCCGCTCCAGTTGATCACCGACGAGGAGTACGCCGCCGGACTGGCCCGGCTGCGGGCCGCGGCCGACACGGCGACGGGCCCGGTCGTCGACCACCTCGACCTGCTGGTGTTGCGCTGAGTCAGGCCGGCATGCCCGGGTCGCGGTGTCGCAGGTAGTCGTGCAGCGCCGCCGAGGCGCGCAGCCGCCGCAGGCTGCGCCGTTGCAGCTCCTGCTCCCGCCTGGCCAGCTCCGCCCGCACCCGCTGCGCGCTGCCGGTGGAGCGCATCTCGTCGAGCACGGCCGTGATGATGTCGAAGGGGTACGCCCCCCGGCGCAGCAGCGCGACGACCTGCGCGGCGCGCAGCTCGGCCACGTCGTAGACCCGGTAGTTGGTGCCGCGCTCGCGCACCGGCCGGAGCAGCCCGCGCCCCTCCCAGAGCCGTAGCTGCGACGTGCGCACGCCGACCAGGTCGGCGACCTCGCCGATGCGCACGCCGCGGCGCGGCGCCGACGGGACCGCCGCCGGGCCGGTCACCACGGTCTCGAAGGCGCCCAGCACCCGCCGGATGTCGGCCCGCTCGCGGTCCAGCTCGGCGTGGCCGGCGTCGAGCGCCGCCAGCGCCGCCGCGAGGTCGCCCCGGTGCACCGCCGCCATGATCTCCCGGGTACGCGCCCAGCCGTGCCCCTCGGCCATCCGCCGGGCCACGGCCAGCGCCCGCACGTGGGTGGCGGTGAAGACGCGGTAGCCGGCGGGGGTGCGCTCGACCGGCGGCAGCACGCCGAGATCGACGTAGTTGCGGACCTGCTGTACGGAGATCCCGGCGGTCGCGGCGACGTCCACCGCCCGCCACCGCCCGGCACGCCGACCCGGATCCGCCACCGGGCCACCCTACCGCCTCCATGGTCGTTTGAGACTTTTCCCGTCATTGCGGCCCGTGTCAGCCCTGTGACGACGGGAAACCCTCCACGAGTGGGTGAATGAGAGAATTGAAGGCTGTCTGACCTCCGTAGACGCAGTCCGGGCGGAGCTCCGCCCACGATCTCGCGAAGGGTTCGCATGCAGCAGCCAGCACGGTCCGCCGCCGACAGCCACGACATGATCGAGGTACGCGGGGCGCGGGAGAACAACCTCGCCTCCGTCTCCGTCGACATCCCCAAGCGTCGGCTGACCGTCTTCACCGGGGTCTCCGGGTCCGGGAAGTCGTCCCTGGTCTTCGGCACGATCGCCGCCGAGTCGCAGCGTCTGATCAACGAGACCTACAGTGCCTTCCTCCAGTCGTTCATGCCGAACCTCAGCCGGCCCGACGTCGACTCGCTGCGCAACCTGAGCGCCGCCATCGTGGTCGACCAGGAGCGGATGGGTGCCAACTCGCGCTCCACCGTCGGCACCGCGACCGACGCGTACGCGATGTTGCGGATCGTCTTCAGCCGGCTCGGCACCCCGCACGTGGGTGGGGCGGGGGCGTTCAGCTTCAACCTGGCGGAGGGCATGTGCCCGACCTGCGAGGGGCTCGGACGGGTCTCCGACCTCGACGTGGCCGAGCTGGTCGACGTGGAGCGCTCGCTCAACGACGGCGCGATCAAGGTGCCCAACTTCGCCGTCGACTCGTGGTACTGGCAGACCATCGTCGGCTCGGGCCTGTTCGACCCGGACGCGAAACTCCAGGACTACACGCCCGAGCAGTGGCACGACTTCCTCCACAAGCCGGCCACGAAGATCAAGATGGGGGCCAACAACTGGACGTACGAGGGGCTGGCCGTCAAGGTACGGCGACTCTTCCTGGCCAAGGAGCGCGAGTCGATGCAGCCGCACATCCGTGCGTTCGTCGACCGGGCGGTCACCTTCACCACCTGTGCCGACTGCGGCGGCGCGCGGCTCAACCAGGCGGCCCTCTCCGCCCGGATCGCCGGGTGCAACATCGCGGAGTGCTCGGCGATGCAGATCAGCGACCTGGCCGGCTTCGTACGCGCGATCGACGACCCCTCCGTGGCCCCGCTGGTCGGCAACCTGCGCGACGTGCTCGACTCGCTGGTCGAGATCGGGCTGGGCTACCTCAGCCTGGACCGTGAATCCGCCACCCTCTCCGGCGGCGAGGCGCAGCGGGTCAAGATGGTCCGGCACCTCGGCTCCAGCCTCTCGGACGTCACGTACGTCTTCGACGAGCCGACCGTGGGCCTGCACCCGCACGACATCGCGCGGATGAACGACCTGCTGCTGCGCCTGCGCGACAAGGGCAACACGGTGCTGGTCGTCGAGCACAAGCCGGAGACGATCGCTATCGCCGACCACGTGGTCGACCTCGGGCCGGGGGCGGGCACGGCCGGCGGCCGGGTCTGCTTCACCGGCGACGTCGCCGGCCTGCGCCGTTCCGACACCCTGACCGGCCGCCACCTCGACCACCGGGTGCGACTGCGTGACGAGGTACGCCGGCCGTCCGGCCTACTGTCGATCCGCGGCGCCGACCTGCACAACCTGCGCGACGTCGACGTCGACATCCCGCTCGGCGTGCTGACCGTGGTGACCGGGGTGGCCGGCTCCGGCAAGAGCTCGTTGATCCACGGGTCGCTGCGCCGCCGCGAGGGCGTGGTCATCGTCGACCAGTCCCCCATCCGGGGATCCCGGCGCAGCAACCCGGCCACCTACACCGGCCTGCTGGACCCGGTCCGCACCGCCTTCGCCAAGGCCAACGGGGTCAAGGCGGCGCTGTTCAGCGCCAACTCCGAGGGTGCCTGCCAGACCTGCAAGGGCATCGGCCTGGTCTACACCGACCTGGCGATGATGGCCGGCGTCGCCTCGGTCTGCGAGCGGTGCGAGGGGCGGCGCTACACCGACGAGGTGCTCACCTACCGGTTGCGCGGCAAGAACATCAGCGAGGTCCTCGCGATGCCGGCCGCCGAGGCCAGGGACTTCTTCCCCGGCGGCCCGGCGCGGGCGATCCTCGACCGGCTGGTCGACGTCGGGCTCGGCTACCTCACCCTCGGCCAGCCGCTCAACACGCTCTCCGGCGGCGAGCGCCAGCGACTCAAGCTGGCAATCCGGATGGCCGACAGCGGCAGCACCTACGTGCTGGACGAGCCGACCACCGGGCTGCACCTGGCCGACGTCGACCAGCTGCTCGCCCTGCTGGACCGGCTGGTCGACGCCGGCAACACGGTCGTCGTCATCGAGCACCACCAGGCGGTCATGGCGCACGCCGACTGGCTGATCGACCTCGGTCCGGGGGCGGGGCACGACGGCGGCCGCATCGTCTTCACCGGCACCCCGGCGGAGCTGGTCACCAGCGGCGACACGCTGACCGCCCGCCACCTGCGCGATTACGTGGGCCGCTGAGCCATCGACCGCCGGGCCCCGCGGTCGACGCGGCCCGGCGGTCGACGCGCGGCTTAACGGGCGGCGCGGCCCGGTCGGCGTCCCCGCACGCCGACCCGCCCGCGTCGACGGCGCCGCCCCGCTCGGCGGCACGACACCGGGCCGCCGGCCGGCGCCCGCTCGGCACGCGGGAGTCACTCCCCCTCGGGTGGCGGGGCCTGCTGCCCGCGGGGGCGGGCGCGCAGGTGCGCGCGTTCGCCCTGCCGGCCGAAGAGGCTGAGGAACTCGACCGGTTCGGCGTCGGCGGAGCCGAACCAGTGCGGCACGCGGGTGTCGAACTCGGCCGCCTCGCCGGGCGTCAGCACCAGGTCCTGCTCGCCGAGGACGAGGCGCAGCCGCCCGTTGAGGACGTAGAGCCACTCGTAGCCCTCGTGGGTCTGCGGATCGGGCTCCCCCCGGCGACCGCCACCGGGGAGCACCAGCTTGTACGCCTGGATGCCGCCGGCCCGGCGGGTCAGCGGCAGCATCGTCATGCCGTGCCGGTTCACCGGGCGCAGGTGGATGCGCGGGTCGCCGGTGGGTGGAGCGCCGACGAGCTCGTCGAGCGTCACCCCGTGGGCCTTGGCGAGGGGAAGCAGCAGTTCGAGGGTGGGCCGGCGCGTGCCGGACTCCAGGCGGGACAGCGTGCTCACCGAGATGCCGGTCGCCGCCGACAGGTCGGTCAGGGTGGTCTCCCGCTGCCGGCGCAGCGCCCGCAGCCGGGGGCCGACCGCGCCGAGGGCCTGGTCGAGTTCGTCGTCCATGCCAACAGTTTGCCATGTCGGCAACATTGTTTGCCACTGACGCCGCGCTCGCGGATGGTGGGCGCGGGAGGTGGTCACGATGACCGATCAGCTGGATGACGGGTACGACGTGGTGGTCGTCGGGGGCGGTGCCGCCGGGCTCAGCGGGGCACTGATGCTGGCCCGGGTGCGCCGGACGGTGGCGGTGATCGACTCCGGCGCCCCGCGCAACGCCCCGGCCGGGGGCGTACACGGGCTGCTGGCCCGCGACGGCGTCGCGCCGGCCGAGCTGCTGGAGCGCGGCCGGGCGGAGGTCCGGGGCTACGGCGGCCAGGTGGCGACCGGCGAGGTCGACACCGTGGCGCGCGACGACGACGGGTTCGCGGTGACGCTGACCGACGGCCGGAGGGTCCGGGCCCGTCGGCTGCTGGTGGCCACCGGGCTGGTCGACGAGCTGCCGGACGTGCCCGGTCTGCGGGCCCGGTGGGGCCGCGACGTCCTGCACTGCCCGTACTGCCACGGCTGGGAGGTGCGCGACCGGGCCATCGGCGTGCTGGCGGGCGGGCCGATGTCGGTGCACCAGGCGTTGCTGTTCCGGCAGTTGAGCGCGGACGTCACGTACTTCTGCGGCACCACGCCGCCGACGGCCGAGCAGGCGGAGCAGCTGGCGGCCCGGGGCATCCGCGTGGTTCCCGGGGAGGTCGCGGCGCTGGAGGTCGTCGCGGACCGCCTCGCGGGCGTACGGCTGCGCGACGGCACGCTGGTCGGCCGGGAGGCGCTGGCCGTCTCGTCGCGGATGGTGGCGCGCGCCGGCTTCCTGGCGGCGCTGGGGCTGCGGCCGGCGGAGCACCCGGCCGGCGTCGGCGAGCACGTCCCGGCCGACGCGGCCGGCCGTACCGACGTGCCCGGCGTGTGGGTCGCCGGCAACGTGACCGATCCGGCCGCCCAGGTCGGTGCCGCCGCCGCCGCGGGCGCCGTGGCGGCGGCGCAGATCAACGCGGACCTCGTCGCGGAGGAGACCCGGCTGGCGGTCGCGGCCCGCCGGGAGCCGTTCTCCGCGGCGGCGGAGGCGCGCCTCTGCGACCTGGTGCTGGGCGAGCGCCGGCACGGGCTGTGAGCGGAGGGAGGGCGACGTCCCCGGCCCGCCGGTGATCCCGGCGGGCCGGTCGGGCGCCCGCGGCTCAGCCGGGAGGCGGACCGACGCGCGCCCGGACCTTGCCGGCGCACGCGTCGAGCACGAGGCGGGCGTCCAGCCCGAGGCTCTCGATGGCGACCAGCGCGGTGAACGCGACGTCCGCCAACTCCGCCGCCACGTCCTCGCGGGTGTGGGTGGCGCCCTTGCGCGGGTTCTGGCCGAGCAGGCCGATCCAGGCGCCGGCCGCCTCCCCCGCCTCCTCGGTCAGCTTGAGGATCCGGCAGGTCAGCTCGGTCCGTCCGGTGCCGTTGGCGGCGTCCAGCCAGCCGCGCGTGGCCCGGACCGCGTCCCAGATCGACTCGTCCACGCCCACAGTCAACCGGACGAGGGCCCCGGTCCGTATCCCGGGACGGTTGCCGGGTACCCCCGTGCGGGGTGGTAGCAACGAGGGCTACCCGCGGCAACGAAGGGACGTGTCGGCATGCCGGAGAGCGTGGAGACGGTGTTCGCCAGCGTGGTCGCCCGCAATCCGGGCGAGCCGGAGTTCCACCAGGCGGTACGCGAGGTGCTGGAGACCATCGGCCCGGCGCTGGCCCGGCATCCCGAGTACGGCGACGCCCAGGTGGTCGAGCGGATCTGTGAGCCGGAGCGACAGATCATCTTCCGGGTGCCGTGGGAGGACGACCGGGGCCGGATCCACGTCAACCGGGGCTTCCGGGTGGAGTTCAACAGCGCGCTCGGCCCGTACAAGGGCGGGCTGCGCTTCCACCCGTCGGTCTACCTGGGGATCGTGAAGTTCCTCGGCTTCGAGCAGATCTTCAAGAACGCGCTGACCGGGCTGCCGATCGGCGGCGGCAAGGGCGGCGCGGACTTCGACCCGAAGGGGCGCTCGGAGCGGGAGGTGATGCGGTTCTGCCAGAGTTTCATGACGGAGCTGCACCGGCACATCGGCGCCGAGACCGACGTGCCCGCGGGGGACATCGGCGTGGGCGGCCGGGAGATCGGCTACCTGTTCGGTCAGTACAAGCGGATCACCAACCGGTACGAGTCGGGGGTGCTCACCGGCAAGGGCCTGGCGTACGGGGGCGCGCAGGTGCGCCGCGAGGCGACCGGCTACGGGGCGGTCTTCTTCGCCGAGGAGATGCTCCGGCAGGCCGGGGACGGCCTGGACGGCAAGCGGGTGGTGGTCTCCGGCTCCGGCAACGTGGCGATCTACGCGATCGAGAAGGTGCACCAGCTCGGCGGCAGGGTGGTCGCCTGCTCCGACTCGACGGGCTACCTGCTGGACGAGAAGGGCATCGACCTGAAGCTGCTGCGGGAGCTGAAGGAGGAGCGGCGGGCCCGGCTCGACGAGTACGCCCGGGTCGTGCCGCACGCGGTCGCGGTCTCCGGCCGTACCGTCTGGGAGGTGCCCTGCGAGCTGGCGCTGCCGTGCGCCACGCAGAACGAGATCGGCGGCGCGGAGGCCGCGGCCCTCGTCGCCGGCGGCTGCGTCGCGGTGGTGGAGGGCGCGAACATGCCGACCACGCCGGAGGCCGTGCGCGTCCTCGGCCGGGCCGGGGTGCGCTTCGCGCCGGGCAAGGCGGCCAACGCCGGCGGGGTGGCGGTGAGCGCCCTGGAGATGCAGCAGAACGCCAGCCGGGACTCGTGGACGTTCGCCGACTCGGAGCAGCGGCTGCGCGCGATCATGCGGGACGTCCACGACCGCTGCTGGGCCACCGCCGAGGAGTACGGGCTGCCCGGCGACTACGTGGCCGGCGCGAACATCGACGGGTTCCGCCGGGTCGCGGAGGCGATGCTGGCACACGGCCTGATCTGACCGCCCGGTCAGCGGTGGCATTGACAGGGCTCGACGGCACACCTACCTTCAGTTCGCTACCGGCCGGTAGGCACCGTCGCGCCGTCGCTCCGGGCGGCCCGTCCGAGGGGGAGCAACGATGCCGTCCTCACCCGCCCGTCTCGCCCGCCGCCTGCTGGCCGCCGGGCTCGCCCTGGCCGTCGCCGCCGGGCTCGGCGGCGCGCCGGCCTCCGCCGCCGCCGAGCCGCACTCCGACGGTACGCAGCCACTGCCCGGCTACACGATCAGCAACCCGCCGCTGGCCCCGCTGACGGTGGGCGGTGCGCCGAGCACCGTCCGACAGGGCGTGCACCGGCACGCCGGCTACATCATCGAGGTGCCGGCGGCCTGGAACGGCGAGCTGGTGATGTGGGCGCACGGCTACCGCGGCCAGTTGAAGGTGCTCTCGCCGGAGCCGCCCGGCTTCGGGCTGCGCCAGCGCCTGCTGGAGCAGGGGTACGCGTGGGCGTCCTCGTCGTACGACCGCAACGGGTTCGACATCCGCTCCGGCGTGCTCACCACCAGGGCGCTGGCGGACCACTTCGGCCGGGTGGTGGGGCGCCCACACCGCACGTACGCGGCCGGGGTGTCGATGGGCGGCTACGTCATCGCCCGGTCCCTGGAGCAGTTCCCCGGCTTCTACGACGGGGCGCTGCCGATGTGCGGCGTCCTCGGCGACCACCAGCTGCTGGACTTCTTCCTCGACTACAACCTGGTCGCCCAGGCCCTCGCCGGCGTGCCGGCCTACCCGACGCCGCCGGACTACCTGAGCAACGCGGTGCCCCGGATCCAGGCGGCCCTCGGGCTGGCCGGGCTCACCCCGACGGGTCCGGACACCACCAACGCGCGCGGCAGGCAGCTGCGGGAGATCACCATCGACCGCTCGGGCGGCTCACGGCCCGGCGCGGAGGCGTCCTTCGCGGTCTGGAAGGACTTCCTCTTCTCGATCAGCGTCTCCGAAGGCGGCGACTCCCCCGGCGAGCGGCCGGGGCAGCTCGCCACCAACCTGCTCACCCGGTACCGCCCGAGCAGCCCGGTGGACGTGAACTCCCTCGTGCGGCGGGTCGCCCCGGAGAATCCGTGGCAGCGGATCCTGCCCACCCTGACCGAGGTGCCGCGCATCGCCGGGCGGCCCACCGCACCGGTGGTCAGCCTGCACAACCTCGGCGACCTCTTCGTGCCCTTCTCGATGGAGCAGGCGTACGCCCGGGACGCCGCGAGGCACGGCCGCAGCCGGCTGGTCGTCCAGCGGGCCATCCGGGCCGCGCAGCACTGCGAGTTCACCCCGGCCGAGGCGGGCGCCGCGTGGGACGACCTCACGTCCTGGGTACGCACCGGCAACCGCCCCGCCGGCGATCCGGTCACCGACCCGGCGGCCGTGTCCGCGCCGGGCTACGGCTGCCGGTTCAGCGACCGGGCCGCGTACGCCGCCGGCGTCGGCACCCGTCGCCTCTACCCCGCCTGCTGAGCCCGCCGCCCCACCTGCGGAGGTGCGTGACCGGCGCCGCCCTGGCAGCGGAGAGCGACGCGGCGACCGACCCGGCCGGGAGGCGACGCGGGCCGGCCGGTGCGGGCGTCGCGCACGTCGGTAGCCGGGCACGCCGACGGCCGGCGTCCCGGGTGTCGGGGGCCGGCCGTCGGCGTGCTGCGGAGGTGCCGCCGGCCGGCACCGAGTCAACGGTGCCGGCCGGCGGTCCCCCTTTGCGTGGAAGGTCTGTGTCAGTTGTTCCAGTGCTGGGCGACGAGGTCGGCGGCCTGCTGCTCCCACTGGGCGTAGTGGT
>NZ_JBAKHV010000060.1:0-34218 GCF_036906775.1 Micromonospora sp. CPCC 205561
CGGCACCAGGGCTGGCTGCCGGAGGAGATGAACCGCACCATCCACGGCGTCGAGCACTGGCTGGCCGGCGAGTCGGGTCGGGTGATCGTCTGCTCCGGCTACATGCGCGACGAGGTGACCGGCCTCTTCGGCGTGCCGGCGGGCCGGGTCGACGTGGTGCCCAACGGGGTGGAGCCGCACCGCTGGCGGGTCCCGGCGGCCGCGGTGGCGAAGGCGCGCGCCCACTTCGCCGGGGACGGGCCGCTGGTCACCTTCGCCGGCCGGCTGGTCTACGAGAAGGGCGTGCAGCACCTGATCGCCGGCCTGCCCCGGCTGCGCGAGCGGCACCCCGGGCTGCGCGCGGTCATCGTCGGCGACGGGCCGTACCGCGGCGAGCTGGAGGCCGAGGTGCACCGGCTGGGCCTCGGCGGCACGGTCAGCCTCCCGGGCTTCCTCGGCGGCACCGACCTGCCCGCCGTGATGGCCGCGTCGGACTGCTTCGCCGTGCCGAGCATCTACGAGCCGTTCGGCATGGTGGCCCTGGAGGGCGCCGCCGCCGGCGCGCCCCTGGCCGTCGCCGCGACCGGCGGGCTCGCCGAGATCGTCGAGCCCGGGGTGACCGGGATGACCTTCCGGCCGCACGACCCGGACGGGCTGACCGACGCCGTGCACGCGCTGCTGTCGGACCGGGAGCGGGCCCGCGAACTCGCCCGCCGCGCCCGCGTCATGGTGCACGAGCGGTACGGCTGGGCGGCCATCGCGCAGCGTACGGCCGCCGCCTACGCGGGGGCGATGGCCACCGCCGGTGCGTTCGCCGCCGAGCGGGTGACCCGGGGCCGCGCCGTCCCGGCCGTCGCCGAGGGCAACCTGCTGGCCGCCGCCGGCCTGCGCTGAGCCGTACGCCGGGCCCGCTCCCGCCGCCACGGCGACGGGGCGGGCCCTCGCGCGCCGGCGGCCGTGGGCGGTCGGCACGGAGCACGAGACGGGGAAGGGCCGCGGCCCCGGGCGGCTCCGGGGGCCTCGCCGGCCGTACGGGCCGGCGCGTCGACGCTCGCCGAGCGGGGCGTACGCCCGCTCGGGCGCGCCGGTGTAGATCTGCCGCGGCCGGCCGATCTTCGTCTCCGGGTCGTTGATCATCTCGCGCCACTGGGCGATCCAGCCGGGGAGCCGGCCCAGCGCGAAGAGCACCGTGAACATCTTGGTCGGGAAGCCCATGGCCTTGTAGATCAGGCCGGTGTAGAAGTCCACGTTCGGGTAGAGCCTGCGGGAGACGAAGAAGTCGTCGGCGAGGGCGATCTCCTCCAGCTGCATGGCGATGTCCAGCAGCGGGTCCGGCTTGGCCATCCGGCCGAGCACGTCCTGGGCCGCCTTCTTCACGATCGCCGCGCGCGGGTCGTAGTTCTTGTAGACCCGGTGGCCGAAGCCCATCAGCTTCACGCCGTCCTGCTTGTCCTTCACCTTGCGGACGAAGGACCCGACGTCGCCGCCGTCGGCCTGGATCTTCTCCAGCATCTCCAGCACGGCCTGGTTGGCGCCGCCGTGCAGCGGGCCGAAGAGCGCGTTGACCCCGGCGGAGACCGAGGCGAAGAGGTTGGCGTTGCTGGAGCCGACCAGCCGCACGGTCGACGTGGAGCAGTTCTGCTCGTGGTCGGCGTGCAGGATGAACAGCATGTCCAGCACCTTGGCCATCACCGGGTCGACCTCGTACGGCTCCGCCGGCACACCGAAGGTCATCCGCAGGAAGTTCTCCACGTAGCCCAGGGAGTTGTCCGGGTAGAGCAGCGGCTGGCCGATCGACTTCTTGTACGCGTACGAGGCGATGGTGGGCACCTTCGCCATCAGCCGCACCGTGGACATCTCGACGTGGGAGGAGTCGAACGGGTCCAGGCTGTCCTGGTAGAAGGTCGAGATGGCGCTGACGGCCGAGGAGAGCACCGCCATCGGGTGCGCGTCGCGGGGGAAGCCGTCGAAGAACCGGCGCATCTCCTCGTGCAGCAGGGAGTGCCGGCGGATCCGCTCGGTGAACTCGGTCAGCTGCTGCTGGGTGGGCAGCTCACCGTAGATCAGCAGGTAGGAGACCTCCAGGAAGGAGGACTTCTCCGCGAGCTGCTCGATCGGGTAACCGCGGTAACGCAGGATCCCCGCGTCGCCGTCGATGTAGGTGATGTCGGACGAGCACGCCGCGGTGTTGACGAAGCCGGGATCGTACGTCGTCATCCCGGTTTCCCTCAGCAGCTTGCCCACTCCGATGCCGGCGGGGCCCTCGACCGCGGATTGCACCGGCATCGAAAGCTGCCCACCGGGGTGATCGAGCTTGACTTCCGTCATGTTTCCCTCGCTTCGCCGGCAGATCTGCGTTGAATTGCCTTCGCTTTTACCGTAATCACGGCCGAGGAGATACCGCCCGTCGTGGCTCGGGGGTGAGGCATGCGTCACGCGTTTCCCGACCGGCGGGCCGGGAAACCCGCCCATTCCGGGCGAGCGGCCCCGGACGGGGCGTGGGAACGCTACCGTCCCGAGGCTTCCGCCGCCCGCCCGGCGGGCCCGTCAGGAGAGGTCGAGGCGGCGCAGCGACCCGTCGGCGGCCACCCGGAGGACGTCGAGGCGGTTGGCGCCGGCGCGGAAGAGCCGGTCGTCGGCGAGCAGGGCGGCGAAGCGGCGGCCACCGGCGTCGCGGGGAACCACCGGCACGACCGCGCCGACCCGGCCGTTGACGGCGATCGCCAGCGGGGTGCCGTCGGGTACGTCGTCCGGCACGTCGCCCCAGACGGCGGCCGGCAGCCGCCCGGTGTCCGGATCCACCGCGGCGAACGCGGCCAGGTCGGCGACGCGGGCGGTGCCTCCGCGCGGGCGGTCGCCGACGGCGGTGCCCACCAGCGGATGGGGCGCGGGCGGCGCGACGGGGGCCGGCACGCCGCCGGCGACCGGGGTCGGCTCGCCGGGACGGTCGTAGAAGACCTTTCCGGCCTCGGCGCGCGGGGCCTGCCGGGCGGAGCGGCCGTCGACGGGCCACGGGAGCCGGACGGCGGCCTCGTCGGCGAGGGTGGGCAGCAGGTCGACGTGCTGCCAGTTCCGGTCGTCGACCCGCCCGGCGCGTTGGCCGGGGGTCTTGACGAACGTCGGCACCCAGGCCACCTCGCCGGGTGCGGTCCGGATGGCGTCCATGCCGCGCCCCTGCGCGCCCGGGGTGAAGCTGACGCCGTGGTCGGCGGTCACCACGAGCAGAGCCTGGTCGTAGAGGCCGGTGGCCCGCAGGGTCCGCAGGGTCTGCCCGATCAGCCGGTCGGTGTAGCCGAGCTGCGCGAGGTGCCGTCGGCGGGCCAGCTCCGTCCAGCCCGTACCGTCGCTCGGCAGGTCCTCCGGGGCGTCGTAGCGCGCCCCCGACGGCAGGTACGCCCACGGCGAGTGCGGCATCAGCAGGTGCAGGAAGTGCAGCGTGGGCCGGGACGCGGGGCGCAGCCCGGCCAGGAAGCCGGTGAACCGGGCCGGCTGGTTGTCGTCCAGGCTGTCCCAGCGGAACTTCGGGTCCGCCGGTACCGGCTCGGCGGCGTCGATGCCCGCCTCCGCCGCCGTGCGCTCCCGGTAGGAGTCCTCCGGATCGACGCGGCTGTCGACCGGGGCGGCGAGCTGGCGCAGCAGCCCGCCCGCCCGCCGCAGGAGCACGCCCGTCCCCTGCTGCGGGCTGACCGGCCGCTCGCAGCGGCTGGGCGGGCAGAGCCGGGTGATGCTCTCCTCGGCGCGGACGTCGTAGAGGCCGCCGAAGGCGGTGAAGAGGTTGTCCGGGTACTGCGAGTAGTGCGGCGCCGCCGCGCGCTCCGGGTACCGGCCGGTGAGCATCGCCGGCAGCGCGTAGGGCGTCCAGCCGCTGACCCCGGTGGCGTTGCGGTACCAGGTGGAGCCCGCGGCCAGCTCGGCGAAGTGGGGGAACCGGGTGGCGTCCACCCGCCCGTCCGGGCCGAGCAGGGAGACCAGAGGCAGCTCGTCGAGGACCAGCACGACCACCGGCGGATGGTGGCCCGGCCCGGCCGTCCCGGCGGCGCCGCCCTGGCCCCGGGGCAGCACCACCGTCGAGGTCGGCGAGGCGAACACGAACAGCCCCACGAAGAGCAGCGGCCCGGCCGCGGCCAGCCGCAGCGTGCGCCCGGGCGCGCGCCACCGCCGGTGGGCGGCCGCGCCGGCTGCGCCGAGCAGCCCGGCGGCCAGCAGCAGCGGTACGCCCCGCAGCGGCGTGCCGTACCGGCCGACCTGCACGGCCAGCGCGGCGAGCAGCAGCCCGACCAGCAGGGTGTGCGTCGCCGAGCGGGCGGCGCGCCCGGCGAGCCGGGACAGCGCGCCGAGCAGCGCCACGGCGACGGTGGGCAGCAGCGCGACCGACGCCACCAGCAGCAGGATCTCGCCGGGTTCCGCCCGGTGGAACAGGAAGAAGTCGGGGCTGCGCCCGAGCACGTCCAGCAGCGGCTGGGTGACGACGAGGCCGAGGAGGCCCGCCAGCTCGGCCAGCCGGCCGAGCTCCTTCCGCCAGCCGAGCCGGGTGCGCCGGGCGGGCGCCTGGCGCCGGTCGGGCCGGCCACGCCGACCGAGCGCTGAGCGCCGGCCGGGCCACGCCGGCCGGCGGGGCGTCGGGCCGGGCGCGGACGCCCCGCCGGGCGCCGGCTCAGCCACCCGTTACCGCCGCGTAGAGCGTCCGGGTGCCCGAGGGCAGGTCGAGTCGGCGGACGATGCGGCAGCGCGCGGCCAGCAGCCGCTCGAACTCGGCCCGCCGGTAGTCGGGGAAGATCCCCTCGGGTTTGTTGGCGAGCAGCCGCCGGGCCATCGGGTCCCCGGGATGGACGAACTCCGCCACGATCCGCGCGCCGGGTGCGCCGAGCCCCACGAGCCAGTCCAGCACCTCGGGCAGCGGCACGTTGCGCCCGATCGCCAGGTGGTGCACCACGGCCAGGGCGAGGATCGCCTCCGCCCCGGCGCGGTCGGCGAACGAGGCCCGTTCCGCGCCGCGCCAGCCGCCGCCGGGCGACGGGTCGGCGAGGTCCATCACCAGGGGCAGGATCCGCCGTTCGCCCTCCGCGCGCAGGTCCCGGTAGAGCCCGTCGAGCACGGCCGGGTCCTGTTCGACCGCGACGACGTAGTCGGCGTGCCGGGCGGCGAGGCGGGCGTACCGGCCGTCGTTGGCGCCGAGGTCCAGCGCCAGGCGGGGCCGCGCCCCGTCGGCCAGCGCCTCGGCGACGAAGCGCTCCTTGGCGGAGCGGTCTTCGGCGCTGTAGGCGCAGGTGCGCTGGTAGTCGAGCCAGTGGCTGGCCGGGGGGCGGTGCTCCAGCCGCCGCACGAGCTTCTCGATCCCGCGTACGGTGGCCAGCGTCAGCTCGCGGGAGTAGCCGGCGGCCCGCAGCTGGGACCGGACGTCGGCGGTGCTGGCCCGCGCGTTGCGTCGCTGCATCGCGTCGTGCAGGTGCACGTGGGTGGGCACCCCGGGCAGCAGGCGGCGGGCGCCGCCGAACAGCCGGCGCATCTGGTCGGGCTCGATGCCGTCGACCCGGGCCCGCAGCCAGGGCTGGAAGTCCAGCCCCAGGTGGGCCCCGAGCAGCAGCGGGTAAAGCAGCGTCTGGCAGAACTGCCGGTACCCGGCCCACGGTTCGCCGTCGCGCGCCGGGGTGAACGACCCGACGTCGATGAAGACCGGCTCCGCGCCGCGGAACTGGAGGTTGTAGGCCGAGCCGTCCTTCGTGCTGAACCCGGCCGGCAACGCCGCCCGCAGGATCTCCAGGTGCAGCAGGGCCGCGTCCCTCAGCATGCTGAAGGACCACTCGTACGGGTGCGAGACGAACGGGATGCGCTCGTGTCGTAGCACGGCGGCCCACCGCTGCCCGGCGGGTGCCCCCGGCGCCTCGACCGCCTCGGTGCCGCAGACCTTCCCGGCGGCGAGCAGGGGCGGGAAGAAGGTGCTGGCGGCCAGCGCGCGCCACTGCCCCGCGGCCTGCTCGTCGAGCCCGCGCAACACCTCGCCGTCGAGGTGGAAGACCCGGTTGGCGGGGTCGCGGAACGAGCCGGGCTCGGCACGCAGGCCGGTACGGGAGGTCGCCATCGCCCGGGTCAGCGCTGGTCGGTGGGGTGGCGACGGAACCGGTCGACGAGTCGCCGCCAGTAGAGCTTGGCCGCCACCGCCGCGCCGGCCACCCCGCCGACCACCGCCTGCACGATCAGGCTGCCGGACCCCGCGTCCAGGTAGGCCAGGTGTTCCACCGGGCACTCCTTCCCTCGCGTTCTGGACACCGGCGTACGCGGGCATGACCCCGTGGGGGATTTGCCCGGAAAGCCGGACTTGTCTACACGCTACGCCGGTCGTCCGGTTCGTGCGGGGCACACCCGGCAGTCCGTCCGGCGTCCGTTTCGTTCAAGACGGCCGGCGCGAGCGGCCCTACGGTGGTGGCCATGGCACCGACACTGGATCTCATCGGCATCGTCAGCGGCGACCTGTCCCGCTCCCTCGCCTTCTACCGGCGGCTCGGTCTCGACATCCCGGCCGACGCCGACACCGACCCGCACGTGGAGATCACCCTGCCCGGAGGGCTCCGACTGGCCTGGGACACCGCCGAGACCGTCCGCTCCTTCGACCCCGACTGGAAGCCCGGCGGCGGTGGCGGGGCCGGTCTCGCCTTCCGCTGCGCCGACCCGGCCGAGGTGGACCGGCTCTACGCGGAGCTGGTGGCCGAGGGGCACCCGGGCCACCTGCCCCCGTGGGACGCCTTCTGGGGCCAGCGGTACGCGGTGGTGCGCGACCCGGACGGCAACGCCGTCGACCTCTTCGCCCCGCTCCCCCGGCCCTGACACGCGGGCCCCTCGGGCGCCTCGCCCGGCCCGCGCGGGGTCAGCGCGACAGCAGGACGGTGGGCGGCACCCCGGCGAGGTCCCGCACGTCACGGGTGAGGTGGGCCTGGTCGGCGTAGCCCACCCGCGCCGCCACCTCGGCCAGCGGGGTGCCGGCTCGGGCCAACGCCAGCGCCCGCCGCATCCGCAGGATCCGGGCCAGGGTCTTCGGGCCGTACCCGAACAGGTGCCGGCAGCGGCGGTGCAGGGCGCGCGGGTCGAGGCCGGCCTCGGCGGCGGTCGCGGCGACGGTGGCCCCGCCGGCCAGCGCGGCGGCGACCCGGGCCCCGAGCGGATCGGGTCCGCCGGCCGCGCGCAGCCGCCGTACGGCGATCTCCGCCAGCGCGGCGGCCGGGGCGGCCTCCACCCGCCGCGCCAGCCGGGAGGCTTCCCGCTCGCCCCACAGGTCCGCCAGGGCGACGCGCCGGTCGCGCAGCTCGACAGCCGGCACGCCGAGCACGGCGGGGCCGGTGCCCGGGGGAAGCCGCAGCCCCACCCAGCGCTGCGCCGGCCCGCCGCCGCTCACGTGGGCCGTGCGGTCCGGCCCGGCCACCACCAGCCCCGAGCGGCTCGACCAGAGCAGGTCGACGCAGCCGTCGGGGAGCACCCGGGTCGGCGCGGCGCCCGCCGCCGCGGCGCTGGTCCAGAGCACGGCGCCGGCGAACCCGGCGGGACGTTCCCGGTACATGCCGCCCAGCCTGCCACGACCGGGCTAGCCTCCGAAGGTGCGATGGTCGGTGCTGGACGCCCCGCTCGACTCCTCCGGACGCGGCCGGGGCGAGCGGCGGGCCCCCGCGGCGCTGCGGGCCGCCGGGCTGCTGGAGCGGGTGGGCGCGGCGGACGCCGGCGAGGTCGACGCCCTGGTCACCGACCCGGTGCGGGACCGGGAGACCGGCGTGATCGGCGTCGAGCAGGTGCGGCGCGCCAGCCGCGCGCTGGCCGTACGGGTGACGGAGCTGCTCGGCGCGGGGCGGCAACCGCTGGTGCTCGGCGGCGACTGCGCGATCCTGCCGGGCACGTTGCAGGGGCTGCCGGCCGGCTTCGACCTGTGGTTCCTCGACGCCCACCTGGACTTCGAGGACGGCCGGACCTCACCCAGCGGCGAGGCGGCGGACATGGACCTCTCGATCGTCACCGACCACGGCCCGGCGGGGGTCCTCGACCGGGAGGGACCGCTGGTCGACCCCGACCAGGTGCACGTGCTCGGCCACCGGCCGCTCGACCGGGTCGCCCCCGAGGGAAGGGAGGCCTCCCGGGTCGACCCGGCCGTCCGCCTGGTGGCGGCCGCCCGGTTGCACGGCCCCGACGCGGCCTCGGCGGGCCGGGATCTCGCCGCCGGCACGACCCCGGCCTGGCTGCACCTCGACCTCGACGTACTCGACCCGCTCGCGCTGCCGGCCGTCAGCTACCCCGAGCCGGGCGGCCTGGAGTGGGCCGACCTGACCGCGCTCGCCCGGCCGCTGGTGCACTCGGGCCGGCTGATCGGGATGAGCGTCACCGACTTCAACGCCGACGAGGACCCCGACGGCCGGCACGCCGAGCGAATCGTGCGCGCCCTTGCCGAGCTGCTGGCCGACTGAGCGCCGCCACCGGGTCGGCCGCCCCGGACGTCCTCATTCGGTCATGCCCACCGGGTACGTGTGCACGAAGCGCATCGTCCAGGTGCCGCCACCGACGGGCTGCTCGCGTCGGTAGAGGTGGTCGGGTCCGCCGCCGGGCGCCGCCGCGACGCCGTCGGGGTGGCGCAGGATCCAGTGCGCGGGCGGGGCGCCGTCGGGCTCGGCGGGCAACGCCCGCACCAGGTCGTGGGCCGGGCCCCCGACGAAGCGTACGGTCACCTCGCTCATCCGCGCGCCCGTCCTCCCGCGTACCGCCCGACACCCGAGCCTGACGCCCTGGCTCGCAAGCTACCGTAGTCGGGGACGGCCCGCCCGGATCCGCCGGCGGTTTGCCCTGATCGGAGCTCGGGTACCGCACCCTTGGCGACCCGTCGTGGGACGGGCCACGAGGCAGGGAGCGGCCGATGAGAACGCTGGACGGGCGGTACCGGCTCGAACAGCGCATCGGCATCGGCGGCATGTCGGAGGTCTGGCGGGCCCACGACGCGGTGTTGGACCGGGCGGTCGCGGTCAAGGTGATGTCCCCCGGGCAGGAGGGGCAGGACGCCTCCCTGGAGCGGATCCGCGCGGAGGCCCGCTCCGCGGCCCGGCTCGTGCACCCCAACGTGGCCTTCGTGCACGACTTCGGCACCTGCGGGACGGGACCCGAGGGCCGGGTGCCCTACATCGTCATGGAGCTGGCCGAGGGCGAGACGCTGGCCGCGCACCTGCGGGTCGGGCCGCTGGACTGGCGCATCGCCGTACGGGTCTGCGCCGAGGTGAGCGCCGCCCTGGCCGCCGCCCACTCGCACGGCATCGTGCACCGCGACGTGAAGCCGGCCAACGTGATCCTGACCCCCGCCGGCGTGAAGGTGCTCGACTTCGGCATCGCCGCCCCCTCCGGCACCCCGGACCAGTCCCCGGAGGGGATGGTGGTCGGCACGCCGGCCTACCTCGCGCCGGAGCAGCTGGACCGGGCGCCGGCCACGCCGGCCGCCGACATGTACGCCCTCGGCGTCCTGCTCTACTACTGCCTGACCGGGCGACTGCCGTACCGGGGGGACACGGCGACCCAACTGCTCGGCGTGCGGCGGCGGCAACCGCCGGCGCCGCTGCCGGAGATCGAGGGGCTGCCGCCGGAGGTGGCCGAGCTCTGCGCGGACTGCCTGGCCGACGACCCGGCCGACCGGCCGACCAGCCTGGTGGCCGCGTTGCTGCTGGCCGAGGCGGTGGATGCCCGGGTGTACGTGCCGATACGGCAGCTGACGCCGCCCCGCCAGCGCGACGGCGGGGTGTCGGCGTGGACCGACCGGGCCGCGGCCGAGGCGACCGAGGCGGCTCCGGTCCCCGACTGGTCCACCCGGGCGGGCTGAGCCCGTCCCAGCTCCACGTCGCGCCTCCCGCCGACGCGGTTCCGTCCGCCGCCGACCGGCCACCGGCGTTTCGCCGCCCCGGCGTCGGGAAGTCCGGCGAGTGAGCGACGGGAGGAACGCGATGCCGGAATCGAGCTCCTGGCTGAACGAGACGGCCACCGCGACCGCCGAGGGCGGCCACGTACGCACCGACGACGGAGGGCTCTCCACGGCCCTCGCGTCCCCACTGGCGCCACACTGCTCGGGGTTGACCCCGGAGCAACTGCTCGCCGCGGCCTTCGCGTCGTGCCTGCACCACGCCGCGGTGGAGGCGGCGGGCGAGATAACCGACGAGGCGCACACCGTGCAGGTACGCGCGGAGGCGAAGCTCGGCCGCGACGACGACGGCCGGTACCGGGCCGACGTGCACGCCTCCATCTCGTCCGCGGGGCTCACCCGCCAGCAGCTGGCCGAGTTGGTCGAGCACGCGGACCGGCTGTGGCCCTTCTCCAGCGGCGACGGCAGCCGGCACCGGCTCACCGTCACCCCGGCCGAGAACGGCCGGCACTGAGGCGGCGCGGGCGACCGGCACTGACGCGGTGCGGGCGGAGCTGGGCGCCCGCTCGGCGGAGCGGCGGCGGGCCCGAGCGACGGGGTCGGCTCCACCGTTCGGTGGAGGGCGTCCCCCGCCGCCGCGCCGGACACCACAAGATCCAAGATTCGCCCGACCTATGCGGGAATATCAGGCATGGACGGTATAGCGGATAAGCTCGATCGGCGGCTTTGCTGACCCGTTGAGGGGTTTTTCCCGGTGGATCGCCGCAAATTGTGGCGTACGCCACCAACCAGGCCGATGGCAAAGCGGGATCGACTTTCTAGCCTCGGCGGGTGCACCCCGACGCCCCCATCGACCAGAAGCTGACCCAGGATCGACCGGCCACCCACCCGGCCGACCCCGCCTCCACCGAACGGACGATCGGCCGTCACCGCGCTCCCGATCGGCAGCGTCGTGGCGGCCTGCTCGCCTCGACCCCCGTCCGGGTCGCGCTCGCCACCGGTGTGACCTGCTGCCTCGGCGTGGCCGCGTTCGCCGGCACGCGCGACGACGCCGACGCCGCGCCGGAGCCCGTGGCCGAGGCACTGGTCGAGCGGGCCGTCGACGACGGCCGCGCCTCGCGCTCCCTGGACCGGGCCGCCTCCCCCACCCCGACGCTCAGCCCCCCGCCGTCGCCGAGGCCGACGCCCTCTGCCACCCGCAAGCCGCCGCGCAAGCCGGCGAAGCCGCCCCGCCCACGCCCGGTGGCCGGGCTCACCCAGGTCCAGATGGACAACGCCAAGATCATCGTCGACGTGGGCGTCGAGCTGAAGATGCCCCGCCGCGCCCTGGTGGTCGCCGTCTCGACGGCGATGCAGGAGAGCCGCCTCTACAACCTCGCCAGCGACGTGCTGCCGGAGTCGACCCGGTACCCGCACCAGGGCAGCGGCTCGGACCACGACTCGGTGGGGCTGTTCCAGCAGCGCCCGAGCAGCGGCTGGGGCACCGTCCGCGAGCTGATGCGCCCCTCGTACGCCGCACGCGCCTTCTACGAGGCGCTGCGAGAGGTTCCCGGCTGGCAGCAGATGAGCGTGGCCGGCGCGGCCCAGGCCGTCCAGGTCTCGGCCTACCCCGACGCGTACGCCCAGCACGAGGGGCTGGCCACGACGGTCGTCGCCGCGCTGACCTGACCACCCGCTTCCGGGCGACGGTCAGCGGATACCGGCGCGACCGCCCGGGGGATCACTCGACGCGTCCGCGCCACCGCCGCCGGCGATCCGGGTCGCCGGCACGCCGCCGGGCACGCCCGCCGCGGCGGTCGGGGTGTCCGCCGGGACCGGTTCGACGGTCAGGCCGTCGAGGATCCGGTCCACCCGGTCCGCGCGCCGGCGCCGCGCGTACAGCGCCGCCTCGAAGTCCCGTCGGGCCTGCACCGCCTCGGCGTAGACCCGCTCGCGCACCTGGCGGGCCTCCTCCCGGGCCGCGTCGAGTTCGACCCGCGCCCGGGCCAACAGGTCGGCCGCCTCGCGCTCGGCGGCCCCCGCGTCGCGCCCGGAGCGGCCGGGGTCGCCGAGGTCCAGCCGGTGGAGCAGGCCGCGCAGCCCCGCCGCCTCGTCGCGGATCTCGTCCCACACGCGGCCGGCTCGGGCGGCGCCCTCCGCCCGGGCGGCGAGCCGGGTCAACCGGACGCCGATCTCGTCCAGGCAGGAATCGACCTGCCGCTGGTCGTAGCCGGACCCAACGACGGAGAACCTCATACTGTCGCCCCCCCCAGGCAGCTGATGCTTCCCTTCCCCTGGATCCTCTGCGCTCGCCAGGACGGCCGAGGGGGTTCGGGAAAAATGTTCAGCATGCGGACGCCACGGGGATCCGGGCAGCCGCGGCGCCCGCAGGCCCAGCCGGCGCGCCCGGTCGGCTAGGAGCGCTTCGGGAGCACGACCACCCGGCCGAAGAACTCGTCGATCCGGTGCACCACGTCGTTGAAGTCGTCCAGGTCGATCGGCTTGGTCACGTAGGCGTTGGCCTGGAGCGTGTAGCTGCCCACGATGTCGGTGTCGGCGTTGGAGGTGGTCAGTACGACGATCGGGATGGTCCGCAGGTCCTCGTCGCTCTTGACCTCGCCGAGCACCTGCCGCCCGTCCATCCGGGGCATGTTCAGGTCGAGCAGGATGACGTCCGGCCGCCGGGCGTCGGCGTGGCGCCCCTCGCGACGCAGGAACTCCATCGCCTCCTGGCCGTCGCTGACGACGTCGATGATCTTCTCGACGTCGGAGTCCGCGAGGGCCTCCTCGATCATGAGCACGTCACCCGGGTCGTCGTCCACCACGAGGATGCGAACCGGACTAGGGCTTTCTGCACCCATCAATACCTGCTTCGTGTCGGTGGAACGGAGGAACCTCGAGGCGCTGTGCCGGCGGGGAAATCTAGCCCATCAACCGACGTGCCGCGCCGCCGGGTCGGCGGCGCCGGGCTCGTATCTCAGCACCTGGGCGAGCCCGGTGACCTGGAGCACCCGGTCGACCCGGCCGCTGGCGCCGGTCAGCCGCAGCCAACCGCCGTCGGCGGCGACGCGGTTGTCGCCCCGGACGAAGGCCGCGATGCCGGTGGAGTCGCAGAAGGTGAGCTGGGACAGGTCCACCAGCAGGTGGCGCTCGCCGCCCTCGACCAGCCGGTCGATGACGGAGTTGAGCTCGGGCGCGGTGCTCAGGTCGAGTTCACCGGCCAGCCGAAGACATGCCCCTCCGCCGTCCCGGTCGGCGCACGTGACGGTGAACGTCACCCGTGGTCCCCTTCGCTCCACCGCAGGCGGATGCTTGCAGTGCAGCAAGTATAAGCAGGAGCCACGGGCAGGACCGCACCGGCGTCAGCTGTCCCGGGAGCCGCCCGCCGCGGCCACCGCGGCCACGGAGGCCCCGGCCGCGTCGAGGAACCGGGCGGCCCGGGGAAAGTCGCGCAACACCCGTCCGTAGTGTTCCAGAGTCAGACCGAGCACGGGAGCCGGCACACCGCGGCTGGTGAGGATCTCGACGAGCCAGTCGACGAACTCGGCGAACAGCGAACCGTCGTCGACATAGAGCGCGGCGGCCAGGAAGTCCACGATGTAGCCGAGGTCGCTGACGGTGGAATCCAGCTGGGCGGGGGTGTAGTCGCGCGTCGAGGGATCCCGCTCCCGCAGGTCGGCCAGGGCCCCGTCGATCAACTCGCCGCGCCGCTTGGCCAGGCTGGTGTACTCGTCGTCGGCCAGGTGGGACAGCTCCGCGGGCGCCACCCGGCGCAGCGCGCGCTCGTCGGCGACCAGATCGGCGGCGCTCGGGGCGTCGGGCGCCCAGGCGACGCCGAGCCGCCGGGCCCAGCGCCCGTCCACGCCGAAGCCCCGGCCCCCCACCACCACCGGGACGTCCGCCCGGCGGCACGCCTCGACCATGCGGTGCGCGTGGGGCAGCCGCATCGGCAACGCGCACGCCAGCGCCACCGCGTGCGCGTCGTGCCGGTGCAGATAGGAGACCAGGTGCGCGGCGGGGACGCTCGCGCCGAGGAAGGTGACCTGCCAGCCCCGCAGCCGCAGCACCTCGGCGACGAGCCGGGGCGGTAGAGCATGCCACTCCCCGTCCATGCACGCCACCACGACCCGGCCCCGCGTCGGCCGCGAGTCGGCGTACGCGGCGACCGCCGCCACCACCCGCTCGCTGATGTGGGTCGCGGCGTGCTCCTGAGCGACGCTCCACTCGTTGCGCGCCCACCGCTCCCCCACCTCGGCCTGGGCGGGAGCGACCAGGTCGAGCAGGACGCGCTCGGCGGGCACGCCGGCAGCCAGCAGCCCGGTGGCCACCTCGATGGCGGCGTACTCGTCGGCCTCCTGGAGGCACTCCAGGTAGCGGGGCCAGGCACCGGCCGGGACGGCCCCGGTGATCGGGCCGACGGTCACGGGTTGCTCTCCCTCGGGTCGGCGGGCCCGGTCGGGTCGGGCACCGCGTGCAGGTGCCGGGGCGCGCGCCCGCCCGGACCCGTCGCCCGCAGCGCGAGCACGGCGATGTCGTCGTGGTCGCCGTGTGCCAGCCAGTCGCAGGTCACCTGCTCGACGCGCTCGGCGAGGGCCGGGGCGGGCATCCGCTGGCAGTCGGTCACGGCGTGCACCAGCCGCTCCGCGCCGAACTGCTCGTCGCCGCGCCGGCCACCGCGGGCCTCGGTCACGCCGTCGCTGTAGAGCAGGCAGGTCTCGCCCGGCTCCAGCCGCACGGTCACCTCGCCGATCCGGGGATCGGGCACCACGCCGACGAGCATGCCGGAGAGCGGGACCTGCTCGACCTCGCCGGAGGCGCGCAGCACCAGCGGCGGCAGGTGGCCGCCGCCGGCCATGGTGAGGGTCAGGCCCCCCTCGCGCTGCGCCCGGACCACGCCCAGCACCATCGTGGCGAACCGCCCCTGGCCCTGGGCCTGGCTGGTCTCCAGCAGCGCGTCGTTGAGCAGCTTCAGCAGACGCCCCGGCTGCGACTCCACCCGGTGCAGCGCCTGTAGGCACTGGCGCAGCTGGCCGGTGAAGACCGCCGCCTCGACGCCCTTGCCCGAGACGTCGCCGAGGAAGAAGACCGAGCCGCCGTCGGCCAGCCGGTGCGACCCGTAGAAGTCGCCGCCGATGCGCAGGCCGGCCTGGGCCGGCCGGTACGCGGTGCCCCACTGCACCCCGGCCGCCTCGGCCGGCTCCACCGGCACCAGGCTCGCCTGGAGGGTGTCGGCCACCTCGGCCTGGTCGCGGTAGAGCAGCGCGGTGGTCAGGGCGGCGCCGCCGCGGGCCGCGAAGGCGCGGACCAGGTCCACGTCGTCCTCGTCGTACGGGCGGACGAGGCCGCGCGCCACCAGCAGGACCGCGACCGGCGCGTCCCGACCGGGCAGCGGCACCACCCGCGCGCAGGAGCCCGCCGGGGCCAGCCCGGGCAGCCAGCCGGCCTCCACGGCCTGCTCGACCAGCCAGTCGACGGTGTGCGGCTCCGCGCCGTCCAGCCCTTCGGTGATCGCCGGCGGCAGGTCGGCGGCGCTCAGCACGCCGCTGTCCACCACCGGAGCGTCGTCGTCGGTGCGGGTGGCCCGCCACCAGCGGGCCCGCCCCGAACGGGGAGCCAGCACCAGCACCGCCACCTCGGCCAGCGTCGGCACCGCCAGCCGGACCACCGCCGCGGCGGCCCGGTCCGGGTGCAGGGGGTTGCCGAGCTTCTCGCCGACCACGGCCAGGAACGCCGAACGGGCCCGCTCGGCGAGCAGGGCGTCGGCGCGGGTGACGCTCTCGGTGACGTCCTCGACGTACCAGCAGCAGCGCGCGACCGACAGCGGCACCCGGCGGGCGCGCAGCCGGCGGCCGTGGTGGGTGAACCCGCCGTCGCCGGTCAGCCCCGCGATGCCGGCCACCGCCAGCAGCTCGCCCACGGCGACCTCGGGCAGGAGCCGCTCGGCGACCGGGCTGACATGCTGGACGACGCCCCGCGCGTCGCAGACGACGAGGCCCTCGCGGAAGTGCTCGACGACCTCCGACCAGTCGGGCGTCGCGTGCGCCCGGTCGGGCGACAGCACGGGCAGCGCGGGGGCCGGGCGCGCCGGAGCGTCGGCGGATCCCGCCGCGGCCCGTACGGCACTCGGTGTGGAGATCCGTCCGTCGCCGGGATCCCAGTCCCGGACGTCGGCAGCAGTCACCAGCTAAGCCCCACTCCTTGTCGAACCCGTACCACCGTGAGGCGGCACACGCGGTCAAGTCTCTGGATCCACCCTACGCCGCCCTGCTCCGACCGCCACCCGACGCCCGTCGCGCGACCGGCTGTCGCGTGCCGGGCGGTGGCCGCCGGGGGTTGTTACGATCCCCTCGCCCCTGCCCCTCGGCAGACTGCGAAAGGCGTGATCGTGCTGTCCCATCGGAGCGGACCAGCGGTGACTCCGTTGAGCGTCGCCGTCGACCGGTCGGATCCGGACGTGCCCCTCATCCGCGTCGGGGGCGACCTCGCCTACACCACCGCCGGCCCGCTGCGGGCCGAGGTGGACCGGATCCTCGTCGAGGCTCCACCGGCCCTCGTCCTCGACTTCGCCGACCTGCTCTTCATCGACAGCACCGGCCTCGGGGTGATCGTGCACGCGTGGCGCGAGGGGCAGCAGGGCGGCACCGTCCTGCGGCTGCACGCCGTGCCCCGGTTCCTTGAGACGATCCTCGACATGACGGGCGTCACGGGCCTGCTCGCCCGGCCCGCCGGCGACCGGACGGCGACGGCTGAGGATGCCGCCGCACACCCCGCCAGCCGGGCGTGACGCCGATCCCCGGCCCCGGCTTTGCGTGCGGGCCCGCGGCTGGGAGCATGACGGCATGACCGCCCAGCTGTTGACCATCGAGGTCACCCGGCTCGACGCCGGGCGCGCCCGGCTCCGGCTGCGCGGTGAGCTGGACTTCGACACCGCCCCGGAGCTCGTCGCCGCCGCCGCCGAGCTGCACCGCGACGGCTACCAGGAGCTCCTGTTCGACCTGGGCGAGGTCAGTCTCTGCGATTCCTCCGGGCTCAGCGCGCTCCTGACGGCCCATCGCGGCGGCACGGGGGCGGTCCGGCTCTGCGGGGTCGGCCCGCAGTTGCAGCAGCTGCTCGACCGCACCGGGCTGATCGAGCTGCTGGCCGTCGAACGCGCCGCCGACGGCGACGTCCAGCAGGTCGGCTGAGCCCGCCGGGGTCACGCGTGCGGGGTGGCCCCCGACCCTGGGACCAGGGGCCGGGGGCCGGAGTGAGGCTCAGGGCGCGGTGAGCGGTTGCAGCCGGGGCCCGTCGGTGCGCAACTGCCGCGTGGACGGCGGTTCGGCGTCCTCCGGTGCGCCGGAGTCGGGCGTGTGGAAGAGGTAGCGGACGAACACCCCACCCGCCTCGTTGTCGTCCGCTCCGGGCCACTGCCCGACGCAGTCCACCCCGACCACCTCGCGGCCCGAGCCGTCGGCCTCCTCCAGCAGCGCCCACAGGCTCACCGGATAGCACCGGGTGTCCTCGGGCGAGAGGCGCCAGCGGGCGTACCACCCGGGTCGGGCGGGAACGATCTCGACGATCCTCTTCATCACGACCTGTCCTTCCGCGTTGTCGGAAGTTCTCCGGTCCACCGCGATCGTCCGCCCCGCCCGGGTGACGGGCCCTCACCCCCGCGGGATGAGGTTGCCCGGCCCCCGCCGCGACGGCGCCGGCCCGGCCGCGGGCGTCCGTTTCGGTGCCGGAAGCGGTGGGAAGGCGACCGGCGGAAGCGAGGGAACACCAGCGGAAGCGAGGTGTCACCATGCGCAAGCAGATGGAGGGCGACAACCAGCGCCGCCGGGCGCTGGCCCGCCAGGCCCGCGAACGCGGCATGCGGGCCAGCGACACGGGGGCCAGCCTGAGCGCCTCCAAGCAGCTCACCCACCTGGACCGGGGCAAGCGCGCCGGGCCGCCGCCCGCCGGCATCAACCACAAACCGGACAGCACCCGGGGCGGGCCGGCGCCGCCGCCGGCGGGCGTACCGGCGGCCCCGCGTCCCCTGCCGGACGAGGGCCCGTACCCGCCGGAGGGCACCCCGATCGGCTACCACGCGCTGGTCGACGACGTCGTCCGCCGCACCGGGACGGACTTCCGGACGGCCAAGGTGGGGGTCGAGTCGACCGTGCTGGTGCTGGCCTGGGCCCTCGACGAGGCGGAACGGCGCCGGCTGCTCTCGGCGGTGCCGACGAAGCTGCACGACGTCCTGCCGGTGGACGGCATCCGGCGGCGCCGGGACCTGCCCGGCTTCCTGGCCGAGGTGGGCCGGATCAGCGGCCGTACGCCGGAGCAGGCCCGCTACCAGGCGGAGGCGACGGTCGCGGCGCTCTCCGACCACGACGGCGACCTGGTCGAGTCGCTGCGGATGCCGGACGGCCTGCGGGACCTGCTGGACCCGCCGGCGGCGGGCGGCGGGCTGGTGGGCGCGAGCAGCGCCACCCCGGAGCTGGACGACGCGGACCTGCGGGAGGCGCTGCGTGAGCTGCCGTACTGGTCCGGCGACGGCAACGGGCTGTGCCGTACGGTCGAACTGCCGCCGGACAACCTGGACCGGGTGCTGGACCGCCTCGACCGGTTGCGACAGCAGACGGGGCGCGGCCCCCGGATCGGCCGCCCGGACCCGGGCACCGCCGTGCTGACCGTCCGGTCCCGGCAGGCCGACGCGGTCACGGCGATGGACGTGGAGCTCGCCCACGCCGTCGACGAGGCGATCGACGAGGCGGGCGCCGGGATGGCGAGCGGCTGACCCGGGGCGGGCCGGCGGGCGACCCGCCGGCCCGCCGGCGGCTCGGCTAGCCTGCGACGGGTGGAGCCCGACCCGGAGCGGCTGGAGCTGGTCGTCGACCCGGCCCGGCCGAGCGGGCGTACGCTCCTCGCGGCCGGCGTCGAGCAGTCCTACGTCGACGTGGTGGACCCCCGCCACCTGCACTTCGAGTACGTGCGGCGGATGGCCGCCGTGGCCGACCTGGCGGCGCCGCCCGGCCGCCCGCTCGACGTGCTGCACCTCGGCGGCGGGGCGCTGACCCTGCCGCGCTACCTGGCCGCGACCCGGCCCGGTTCGGCGCAGCTGGTCGTGGAGCGCGAGCCGGCCGTGGTGGAGCTGGTGGCGCGGGAGCTGCCGGCGCCGCCCGCCGGGATCGACGTCCGGGTGGCGGACGCCCGCGACGCGCTGACGGACGCGCCGCCGGCCGGCAACGACCTGGTGCTGGCCGACATCTACCGGGCGGCCCGGATGCCGGCGCACGTACGCGGCGTCGAGTTCGTCGCCGAGGTGGCCCGGACGCTGCGCCCCGACGGGATCTACCTGGTCAACGTGACCGACCTGCCGCCGCTGGTCTTCGCCCGGGTCCAGGCCGCCACCCTGCGGGCCGTCTTCGCCGACGTCTGCCTGCTGGCCGACCGCCGGATGCTGCGCGGGCGGCGGTACGGCAACGTGGTGCTCGCCGCCGCGCCGCGCCCCGGGCGGCTGCCGGTGGCCCGGTTGGCGGCCCGGGTCGCCCGGGACCCGGTGCCCGGCGGCGTGCTGCACGGGGCGGGGCTGGACGCCTTCGTCGCCGGGGCCCGTCCCGCCACGGACGCCGCTGCCGACCGGCGCTGACGCGGCAGGCCCCGGCGTCGCGCGGGACCGCGGCGAGCTGCTCAGCGGGCCCGGCCGGCCAGCTCCGGCGAGGAGCTCTCCAGCGGCACGGCGTTGGCCGGGACGAGGCCGAGCTGCACCGCCGGTCGCGGCAGCGCGGCGTCGAGCAGCCAGTCCGTGCCCACCCGGATCCGGTTGCCCGGCATCGCCAGCAGGTGGTAGCCGCGGGTGACCGCCTTGGCGGGCAGCCCGGACAGCGAGACCTTCAACGGGTTGGCCGCCGCGTCCTTGCCGCCCAGGTCGACCACCCAGCCGAGGTCGTGGTGCTTGTACGGCCTGCGTCGCCCCTGCCCGTAGGAGGCGGCGATGTTCTGCGCGGCCAGCTTGCCCTGCCGCTGCGCGTGCTGCGCGGTCATCGTGCAGATCTCCCCGGGCCGGGTCAGGTCCGGCACGGCGGCGGCGTCGCCGCAGGCGTACACCTCGGGGAAGCCGGGGACGCTGAGGTACTCGTCGACGACCAGGCGGCCCCGCTCGGTGCGCAGCCCCAGTTCGGCGACGAAGGGGTCGGGGCGTACGCCGACGCACCAGACCAGGGTGCAGGTGGGCACGTACTCGCCGTCGGTCAGCTCGACCCCGTCGGCGGTGGCGACCGCCACCGAGGTGCCCAACCGCACGTCCACCCCCCGACGGCGCAGCACCCGGTCCGCGGTCTGCGACATCCGCCTGTCCAGCTCGGGCAGGACCCGGGCCGCGACGTCCAGCAGCAGCCACTTCGGCCGGATCTTGAGCCGGGGGCGCTGGGAGACCAGTTCGTCGGTGAAGAGCTGGCCGTGCGCGGCCACCTCCGTCCCGGTGTAGCCGGCGCCGACGACGACGAAGGTGGCGCGGGCCTGCTGCTCGGCCGGGTCCTCGGTCTGCTCGGCGAGTTCGATCTGCCGGACCACGTGGTCGTGCAGGTAGAGGGCCTCGGGCAGGCCGCGGAAGCCGTGGGCGTACTCGGTCACGCCCGGGATCGGCAGCAGCTTGTTGACGCTGCCGACGGCCAGCACCAGCCGGTCGTACGCGAGCCGGTTGCGGTCCCCCTCCGGCTGGGTGAAGCCGACCCAGCGGTTCTGCAGGTCGAGGTGGTCGGCCTCGCCGATGACCACCCGGACCCCGTCGAGCGTCCCGGCCAGCGGCACGGAGATCCGGCGCGGCTCGACCACGCCGGCGGCCACCTCGGGCAGCAGCGGCAGGTAGAGGAAGTAGTCGGTGGAGTTCAGCACCACGATCTCGGCCCGGCCCCGGGCCAGCCGGCTCAACGTCTTCGCCGCGTGGTAACCGGCGAACCCGGCCCCCACGATCACCACACGAGGTCTCGTCATTGCCGCACCGTTCCCACCCCGGGGCGGGACAAACGTGGCGGTTCGGACGATTCAGCACTCGGCCAGCCGGACGTGCCCGGCCTGCCCGACCGCCTCCACCTCCCAGCACCGCCCGAACGCCCGCACCCGCTCGGCGGAGATCCGCCCGACCTCCTGCGGCACGTCGGGGTCGAGGACCAGCCGGCCGTCCACCGGGTTCAGGTCGAGCATCGCCCGGACCAGGGCCAGCGGGGTGCCCGTCGCCCACGCCTGCGGGCTGCACGCGGTCGGGTACGGCACGGCGAAGAGCAGCCGGTCGCGCTGGTAGCCGCTCATCGCCTCCGGCAGGCGGTAGCCGAACTCCTCGGCGGCGTCGAGCATGGCCAGGGCGATCCGGTTCGCCTCGGCCCGGTAGCCGTAGCGGGCCATGCCGAGCGCCGCGATGGAGTTGTCGTGCGGCCAGACCGTGCCGAGGTGGTAGCCGAGGGCGTTGTAGGGCCGCTCCTCCCGGGAGAGGGTCCGGACCCCCCAGCCGGAGAACATGTCCTCGGACATCAGTTGGCGCACGACCGTCCCGGCCCGCTCCGGCGGCACGATGCCGCTCCAGAGCAGGTGGCCCATGTTGGAGGTCTTCGAGTCGATCGGGTTCTTGTCGCCGTCCAGCCCCACCGCGTAGAAACCGCCGCGCTCCTCGATCCAGTAGTCGCGGTTGAACCGCTCGTAGAGCGTGCCGGCGTCGGTGCGCAGCCGGCGCGCCAGCATGGGGTCGGCGAGCGGGCCGTCGGCGAGCTCGGCCAGCCGCAGCTTCGCGTCGTAGGCGTAGCCCTGCAGGTCGCTGGTGGCGACCGGCAGCACGGGGAGGCGGCCGTCGGCGAAGCAGACGCCGTCCGGGGAGTCGCGCCAGCACTGGTTGCCCAGCCCCTCCGGGGAGCGAGTGGCGTACTCCACGTAGCCGTCGCCGTCGCGGTCGCCGTACCGGTCGATCCAGTGCAGGGCGGAGAGGGCGTTGCCGCGCAGGAAGCGGACGGTCTCGTCGTCGCCGGTCCACCGCCAGTACTCCGAGAGCAGGATCAACCAGAGCTGGGTGGCGTCGGCGGTGCCGTAGTAGGGCCCGTACGGCTTCTGCCCGGACCGGGTCAGCTCGCCGCTGCGCACCTCGTGCAGGATCTTGCCCGGCTCCTCGTCGGTGAAGTCGTCACACTTCTGGCCCTGCAACCGGGCCAGCGCCAGCAGCGCGCCCTTGGCCAGCGCGGGCCCGGCCACGAGCGTCTGGTACGCGGTGATCAGGGTGTCCCGGCCGAAGACGGTGAGGAACCAGGGCAGGCCGGCGCCGGGAAGCATGATCCGCTGACCCTTGACCTCGATGTCGAGCCGCAGCGCCGCGAGGTCGTCGCGGCACTGCCGGACCGTCCGCTCCAGCGCCTCGCTGTCGCTGTGCAGCACGGCCCGGCTCAGGGTCCAACGGCGTACCGGGTCGTCGGCGCGCCGGTGGAACACGTCGGCGATGTCACCCCGGACCGGCTCCACCACCCCCATCCCCGGCGGCAGTGGCACGTGCAGGTCGACCTGCCACTCCTCCCCGCGCGTCAGCGTGACGTCCCAGATCAGGTCGTCGCCCTCGATCCGGTCGGCGGGCCGGGAGCAGCAGACCCGCGTCACGGCCGAGAACTCCCCCCGGGCGTAGCTGAAGCACAGCTCCGAGCCGTCCGCGGCGTGGCTGCGGGTGATCTCGGCGGAGCGGTCCCGGACGCCGGACTTGACCTCGAAGAGGTCGGCGAAGTCGACCCCGACGGAGAGCCGCAGCTCGATCCGGACCGGTTCGGGCCGGAAGGAGACCATCTCGACCCGCTCGTGGAAGCCGTCGCTGACGTAGCGCAGGCGCCGCAGGCCCAGGCTGTCCGGCGGCAGGTCGGGCTGCGCCGGGTTGGTCAGCACGTACTGCGCGGAGTAGTGGTCGATGGTCTCGGCCCGCAGCACCAGCAACTCCTCGCCGTTGACGGTGAGCACCCAGCCGCTGAGCAGCCGGGTGTCGAGGTGCACCAGCCCGCCGATGCTGCCCGCGGGCACGTCACCGCACGGGTCGGAGTACATGAAGGTCGGGCCGCTCAGCACCGCGAGCGAGTTCGGGCCGAGCTCGGGCGGCATGGCCCGCTGGTCGCCGCTGTCCCGGGCGGCGGACCGCAGGCCCGGGGTCGGGTCGGCGGGAGTCGGACGCGCGACAGCCATGTCCCCACGGTAGGAAGGAGGATCACCGCGCGTCATCACCCGCTCCGGGTGAATCGTGCGGGGCGGCGACCGCTCACCCGGGGCGGGTGGGGTCGCCTCACCCGCCCCGGGGGCACGGTGGCGCCACAGCCACCAACCGGAAGCCGACGGGAGGGCAGCGCCGTGAGCATGCCGATGTCCAACGACCACCGCCAGCCGGTCTACCTGCGGCAGAGCGGCCGCACGCGGCTCACGCCCCGGCAGCGCCGGCGCGTCGAGCAGAAGCAGGGACGGTTCGAACGCCTGAACATCCAGCGGGCCGAGGGGCGGCGGCCGGGGCGTTGAGCGCCGTACGGGTCGGTGGGGCCGTGGGCCGCCACCGGCCTACCCACCGGCGGGCACCGGCGCGGTGACGGCCCACCGTTCGTGGTCGCGCCAGGCCCCGTCGACGAAGAGGTACTCGGGCGAGTAGCCCTCCAGCCGGAAGCCGAGCTTTCGGACCACGCGACGGGACGGCTCGTTGCCCGGTTGGATGTTCGCCTCCAGCCGGTGCAGGCCGAGCGTGTCGAAGGCGTGCCGGACCACCAGGCCGACGCCGGCGGAGGCGTGCCCGGTGCCGTGGTACGGCAGGAAGGCGGCGTAGCCGAGATAGCCGCCGCGCAGGGCGCCCATGAGGATCCCGTTGACGTTCACGTAGCCGGCGATCGCCCCGGAGTCCCGGTCGCAGATCAGGTAGCCGGCGTGGTCGCGCCGGCGGATCCTGCGCAGGTACGCCGCGTACGCCGCCGGGTCGGCCGGGGCGGCGAGCCAGGGGTGGTGCAGGTCGCGGCTGCGCCGGGCCGCCGCCACGAACTCGTCCTCGTCGACCGGGCGGGGCCGACGGATGGCGACGGAACCGGCCGTCCGCAGATACCTCACGGCGAACCACTGTGGCCGGGGCCCCCGCCGTTGTCCAGCGGGTTACGGGCCGGTGGCGGGACGCGAAGCGGCGGGCCCCCGGCGCGCCGCCCTCACAGCGGGCGCGGGTGCGGCTGGTCCGGCGGCATCGGCACCCGCAGGAAGGTGGCCCCGCGCAGGTCCAGCCAGGCGTGGTCGGGCGAGCGGACCAGCCGCAGCATCACCTCGGCGCAGTTCGGGCAGCGCCCGACCAGGCCCGGCGCGTGCGGATAGACCCGCAGGCCGGCCATCGGCCCGAGCGTGCCGCAGTGCTCGCACCGCCCGGTCGCGGCGCTCAGGTCGACGGCGAACAGCTCGCGCAGCGGGCCGTCGAGCATGTTGCCGTCCAGGTACGACGTGTCGGTCATCGTCCGCTCCTCCTCGACGTTCAGCCGGTCGGGCCGAAGCGTTCGGTCCTCACCCGCCGGCTCTGGTGGCCCAGCCCGACGAGCAGGTCCGCGGCGGTCTCCACGAAGCCGGTCGGCCCGCAGACGTAGCAGAGCGGCTCCAGCTCCGGCGGCCAGCCGTGGCTGTTGACGTCCGCCAGCCCGATCCGGTGCGGCTCGCCCCGCCAGCCCGCCGGCGCCTCGCGGGTGTACACGTACGCCACGTCCAGGCCCAGGTCGTCGCGGACCCGGCGGCGCAGCTCGTCGGCGTAGAACACGTCGGCCGGGGTGCGCACCGCGTAGATCAGCCGGAACGGCACCCGGCTGCCGGCGGCGCGGCGGGCGCGCACCATCGCCATCAGCGGTACGATCCCCGACCCGCCGGCGACCAGCAGCACCGGCGAGGTCTGCTCCGGCCGCCAGACGAACCAGCCGCCGACCGGGCCGCGTACCTCGACCGGGTCGTCCTCGGCGTAGACGTCGACCAGGTACGGCGACACCTCGCCGTCGGGCACCCGCTGCACGGTCAGCGCGACCCGGTCGCCGTCGGCCGGGGCGGCCAGCGAGTACGAGCGCGCCGCCTGGTAGCCGTCGGGGGCGGTGAGCCGCACGTCGACGTGCTGCCCGGGCAGGTGCCCCGGCCAGCCGGGCACCTCCAGCAGCAGGGTGTGCGCGGTCGGGGACTCCACCCGACGCTCGCGCAGCCGGGCCACCCGCCAGCTCGCCGGCGCGCTCAATCGCCCTGGTACCGCTGCTCGCGCCACGGGTCACCGTAGTCGTGGTAGCCGGCGGTCTCCCAGAAGCCGGGAAGGTCCTCGGCGGTGAGCCGGATGCCGCGTACCCACTTGGCGGACTTCCAGAAGTACAGGTGCGGCACGAGCAGCCGGGCCGGTCCGCCGTGCTCGGCCGGCAGCGGCCCGCCGTCGTAGCGGTGCGCGATCCAGGCCCGCCCGCCGCGCAGGTCCGCCAGCGGCAGGTTCGTGGTGTAGCCGCCGTACGAGTGGGCCTGCGCGTGCCGCGCGGCGGTGTCGATCCCCTCCAGCAGGGTGTCCAGGGAGACCCCCTGCCAGTCGGTGTCCCGCTTCGACCAGCGGGTGACGCAGTGGATGTCCACCGTCGGGGTCTCCTGGGGCAGCGCCATCAGCTCGTCCCAGCTCCAGCGGAACTCGGCGCCGGACTCGGTGGAGATGACGAACTCCCAGGTCTCCGGCGGCACCCGTGGCGTCGGGCCGGCGGAGAGCACCGGGAAGTCCTGCGTCAGGTACTGCCCGGGCGGCAGGGCCGGCTCCGCCGAGCGGGGCCGGCCCTGGAAGCCCGGTGACACGATTCCCACCCGTCAGTCGTAGCACCGGGGCGGGGGCGCCGGGGCGCGGTCGGGTGGAACGTACCGGGGCGGGTGACGCTCAGTGCCGCTCGACGACGACCTCCCGCTCCCCCTGGCCGGTCTTGCGGGTGGCCCGCAGGCTGGTGAGGGTGACGATCACCAGGACGCCGACGATGACGCCCAGGGAGGCGAGCGTCGGGATCTCCGGCACGCCCTTCCAGATGCCGTGCGCCCAGTGCAGGCCCAGCTTGACGCCGATGAACGCCAGGATGATCGCCAGGCCGTAGCTGAGGTGGACCAGCCGGCTGAGCGCGGCGTGCAGCACGAAGTAGAGCGCCCGCAGCCCCAGCAGCGCGAACGCGTTGGTGGCGAAGACCAGGTACGGGTCCTCGGTGATGCCGTACACGGCGGGCACCGAGTCGACGGCGAAGACCACGTCGGTGGCGAGCAGCGCCACCACCACGAGGGCGAAGGGGGTGAGCGTACGACGGCCGTCGAGGCGGACGGCCATCTTCGGGCCGTGGTACTCCTCGGTGACCGGCATGAACCTGCGCAGCAGCCGCACCGAGCGCATCTTGCTGATGTCGACTTCCTGCTCGTGCCCCGAGAGGGCGTCGCGCAGCAGCTTCACCGCCGTGGCGATCAGGATGATGGCGAAGAGCAGGAAGGCGAAGTCCAGCGTCTGCAGGGCCGCCGCGCCGACGGCGATGAAGACCGCCCGCAGCACCAGCGCGCCGGCGATGCCGTAGAGCAGGGCCCGCTGCGCCAGCTCGGCGGGCACCGCGAACGCCGCCAGCAGCAGCATGAACACGAACAGGTTGTCGACGGAGAGGGACTTCTCCACCAGGTAGCCGGTGAGGTACTCGATGCCCTGCTGGGAACCGTAGCGCGACCAGAGCCAGGCCCCGAAGGCCAGCGGCAGGGCGACGTAGAACGCCGACCAGCCCAGCGCCTCGCGCATCGAGACCTCGTGCGGCTTTCGCGTGACCAGGAAGTCCAGCACCAGCAGCCCCAGCACGGCGGCGATCGTGACGCCCCAGAGCGTGGGGGTGCCGACCGACTGGATCTCTGCAGCAAGGTATGGCAATTCGGACATGGAGCCTCCTCGAACACCCTGTCATGTTCGAGGTCTCCTTCACCCACGTTTCGTGGGCAGCCACCCGAGGCGTGCTCCGGCACGCCGTACTGACCGGGATGGCTCGTGGGAAGTACTCCCCTCGTGCGACCAGGTTAGGTCAGGCCCCTGGGCTCGGCAAACGGGACCCGCCCGAAGCGCGTCGCGCCGGCCGTCACCAGCCCGCCCGGGCGCTCAGCGGGCCGGCAGCCGGCGCAGGGCCGCCTTCTGGAGCGCCTCCAGCGGGCCCCGCCCGTACCGGCGCAGGCACCAGCGCGCCGCGAGCGCCAGGACCAGTGCGACGAACGCCCAGAGCCCCAGCACCCACCACGGGGACGCGCCCCGCCACGCCCCGGCCAGGCCGAGGCCCCACCCGTAGCAGACCAGCACGCAGAGCACGTTCTGCGCCACGTAGCAGGACAGGGCCGTACGCCCCACCGCGGTCAGCCCCGCGGTGACCGGCCCCGGCCGACGGACCCGGTCCAGCAGCACCCCGACCAGCCCCAGGTAACCCAGCGCCAGCACCGGCGCGCACACGTACCGGTCGAGCAGGAAGAACTCCGGCCCGGCGAGGGTGGTGGCCGCGTTGAGCGGCAACCCGACACCCAGGCCGACGACGAGCAGCCGGCGCCGCAGGGCCCGTCCCCGGGCGTCCGGGTCGAACGCGCCCGCCCGCGACAGCCGGACACCGAGCAGGAACAGGAAGACCAGCAGGCCGAAGCTGATGATCGGCTCGGCACGCAGGGCGAGCCAGTTCTCCAGGCGGAATCCGACCTGGTCGGCCCAGCTCCCCACGGTGAACACCCGGGCGTCGGCGGCGGGGGCGGCCGGGTCGGCGGGCGTGCCCGGCGGTGCGGCCGCCAGGGCCAGGGTGAGCAGCGCCATCAGCGCCACGTGCAGGGCGCCGGCGGCGTACATGGCCACCCGCTGGACCCGCCCGGAACGGGCCAGCAGCCACGCCACCAGCAGCGCGACGAGCGCGTATCCCATCAGCACGTCGAAGGCGAAGACCAGGACGAAGTGCAGGGTGCCCTCGACGAACAGCAGCAGGGCCCGCCACCCGTACCCGCCGGGCCAGGACCGGCCCCGGTCAGCGGCCGAGCGGTGCTGGATGGCGAGGCCCACGCCGAACAGGATGGTCAGCAGCGCGAGGAACTTGCCGTTGGCGAGGAAGCGGAACGTGCCCTCGACGACGGCGGCGACCGGTTCGGCCGCGCCGACGGAGACCGCCGAGATCGCGGTGGTGTCGGTCAGGAACCGCGCCTCGGCGCCCGGGGTGGCGAAGATCCATACGTTCGTGGCGAGGGTGCCGAGGATCGCCACCCCCCGCAGCACGTCCGGCAGGGGCAGGCGGCGGTGCGCGCCGCCGGGTCGACCGGGTGCCCTGGTCGGCGCGGAGTTCGTCGTCACGCCTCCACCGTCGCAGCGTCGTCGCGGCCGGGCATCCTGCCGGCCGCCGAGATCCGCGTCCTGCTTTCGATGTACGCCGGGCGTCGCGGGGCGCTCAGCGGGCGGTGACGGCGGCGAGTACGCCGTCCACGTCGAGGTCGGCCATGCACGCCGGGCCGGCCGCGTCGAGCGGGCAGCGCGCCTGCCACCAGCAGGGCTGCTCGGTGATCGCGGTGGGCAGGCGGTGCGGGCAGCCGGGCAGTCCCTGCAGGTCGGCGCCGCCCATCCCGTACCGCCGGGCGTCCGTCGGGCCGAAGAGCGCCACCGTCGCGCTCCCGGCGGCGGCCGCGAGCCGGACCGGTCCGGTGTCCGGGCCGACCACCACCCCGCCGCGGCGGCCGACCGCGGCGAACTGGCCGGCCAGGACGGGCAGGCCGGCGCGGGGCAGCGGCACCCCGAGCGGGTCGCCGGCGGGCGTGCCGACGGTGAGCACCGGGTGGCCGCGCCGGGTCAGCTCGCCGGCCAGCCCCCGCCAGTTGCGCTCCGGCCAACGCTTGACCGCCATCCCGGCGTCGGTGACCAGCACCACCGGCGGCGCGAGGGGCTCGCCCACCAGCCGGGCCACGGCCCGCTCCCCCGCGCGTGCGGCCTCGTCGCTCAGGTGCACCCGGGGGCGGGCGGCCCGGTCCCGCGCGCCGAGCAGCCCTTCGGCGCAGAGGATCTCCAGGTAGCGGTCGCCGACCGGCTGCTGCGGCGGCGGGTCGCGCCAGAGGTTCGTCACGGCCCGTCCGGCCGCCGCCTCGATGAGGTCGGGGATGCCGTCGTAGCGGGTGGTGCTGACCGCGAGGTCCGGCCGGGTGGCCGCGAGCGCCTCGACGACCGCCTCGCGCTCGGCGCCGGGCCGGCCGTGCCGGGGGGTGAGCACCTCGGCGACGGCCGGGTCGGCGCGCACCAGCTCCGCCCCCGGGTCGTGGGTGAGCACCCGCAGCCGCGCGCCGGGATTGCGGCGGGCCAGGCCGTGCACCGCCGGCAGCAGCATCAGCAGGTCGCCGATCCCGCCCAGCAGGTCCACCACCAGGATGTCCGCGTACCGCTCAGGCATCGGCACGTCCCGACGCGCGGGCGTAGAGGTCGCGGTGGGCGGCGGCCACCCTCGGCCAGGAGTACGCGGCGGCGAACGCCCGCCCGCGCTCGGCGAGCCGGCGGCGCAGCACCGGGTCGGCCAGCAGCCTGCCGACGGTACGCACGATCGCGGCGCTGTCGCGGCGGCCCCCGATCACCGCCACCGCCCCGCTGCCGCGCAGCTCGCCGTCGCCGCCGTCGGGCTCCGTCACCGCCGTCGGCACGCCGTGCGCGAGCGCGGCGAGCAGAGCCCCGCTCTTGGTGCTCACCCCGGCGGTGAACGGCAGCACCGCGACGTCGGCGGCGTGCAGGGCGGCGGAGACCCGGTCGGCCGGCAGGTGCCCGGTGAAGGTCACCGCGTCGGCCACCCCGCAGCGGCGGGTCAGCTCGACCAGCTCGGCGCGGAACGCCCGCGCCTCGCGCTGCGGCAGCGCCTGCGAGGTGAACCCGCCGACCACCAGCAGCCGCAGGTCCGGCTGGACGCGCCGCAGCTCGGGCAGCGCCTCGATGAGGTACCGCAGCCCCTTCACCGGGTGCACGAAGCCGAAGAAGACCAGCAGCGGGGCGCCCTCGGGCACCCCCAGCCCCGCCCGCAGGCGCGCCCCGGCGGTGGCCGCGCCGACGGCGTCGACGACGTTCGGGGCGATCGGGATGTGCGTGGCGGCGCGGCCGGTGCGCGCGCGTACCACGTCGGCGTGGCCGGGATTCGTGACGATCACCGCCGCGCTGGCCGGCACCAGCCGGCCGGACTCCCGGTCCCAGCAGCGGCTGCGCTCCAGCGCCGACCAGAGTCGGCCCGGCAGCCAGCCCGGGCAGGCCCACCACCCGTACTCGTGCAGGGTGGTGACCAGCGGCACCCGCCGGGGCAGCCGCCACGGCAGCAGCCCGGGCTGCGCGGAGAACCGGTACGCCGACGGCGCGAACTGCACGTGCACCACGTCGGGGGCGAGCGCGTGGACCCGACGCGCGGCCCGGACGGTGGCGGCCCGCCAGCCGCCGCGCTCCCCGTCGGGGCGGACCGGCACGGGGGTCGCCTCGACGCCGACCTCGGCCAGGGCCCCGACCAGGCGTGTCACGTAGTCGCTGACGCCGTCGGCGTCCGGCCGACCGGGACCGTGCAGGACGGCCACCCTGATCCGGTCGTCGGCCACGCCACCTCCCGCGTCTCGGCGGGCGGGTTTCCCGCCCCCTTACGCCGCAAACGCCCGACGCCTATGGTGTGCCGATGACCGAGGACGTCCCGGCCGGCCCGCTGGCCGGCGTACGGGTGATCGAGCTGGCCGGCATCGGGCCCGGCCCGTTCGCCGCGATGATGCTGGCCGACCTGGGCGCGGACGTGGTGCGGGTGGACCGGGCCACGGAGGTCGACCCGGACGCCTTCGGCACCCCGCACCCCGACCTGCTCAACCGGGGGCGCCGCTCGGTCGCGGTGGACCTGAAGTCCCCCGGCGGCCGGGAGGTGGTGCTGGCCCTGGTCGCCGACGCCGACGCGCTGATCGAGGGCTTCCGCCCGGGGGTGACCGAGCGGCTCGGCGTCGGCCCGGCGGAGTGCCTCGCGGTGAATCCCCGACTGGTCTACGGGCGGATGACCGGCTGGGGCCAGGAGGGCCCGGCGGCGCCGTACGCGGGGCACGACATCGGCTACGTGGCCCTCACCGGCGCGCTGCACGGCATCGGCCGGGCGGGCGAGCGCCCGGTGCCGCCGATGAACCTGCTCGGCGACTTCGGCGGCGGCGGGATGATGCTCGCCCTCGGCCTGGTCTCCGCCCTGTACGCGGTGCGCGGCGGCGCGCGTGGGCAGGTGGTCGACGCGGCGATCGTCGACGGCGTGGCGGTGCTCAGCACCCAGATCCACGCGCTGCGTCGACTCGGCATGTGGCAGGACCCGCGCGGGGTGAACCTGCTCGACGGCGGCGCCCCCTTCTACGACACCTACGAGTGCGCGGACGGCCGGTACGTGGCCGTCGGGGCGTTGGAGCCCCCGTTCTACGCCGAACTGGTCCGGCTCACCGGCTTCCCGCTGCACCCGGACGAGGCGCTAGACCGCGCCGACCCGGCGAACTGGCCGGCGCTGCGCCGGGCGTGGGCGCGACTGTTCCGGACCCGGACCCGGGACGAGTGGACGGCGCTGCTCGGCTCCTCGGACGCCTGCGTCGCGCCGGTGCTCGACTGGCGGGAGGCGCCCGGGCACCCGCACCTGGCGGCCCGGGGCACCTTCGTGGAGCGGGACGGGGTCACCCAGCCGGCCCCGGCGCCCCGCTTCTCCGGCACCCCGACGGCGCTGCGCCGCCCGCCGCCCCGGCCCGGCGAGCACACCGACGAGCTGCTGGCCGAGGCCGGCTTCGACCCGGCCCGCATCGCCGGCCTGCGCGCCACGGGCGCCGTGGCCTGACCCCGCCGCCGGCCGCCCGGTCCCCGCACGTCGTCACCCGGGACGGGCGGGCAAGGGCCGGCGCCGTCGGGCGGTCGGACGCCGGGGCCGTCAGGAGCGGCGCAGAGGGACGCCCGGCGCCATCGCGGGCTCGACCATGTCCCGGTAGTCGCGCGGCAGCTGGACCACCACGTCGTCGAACTCGCCGCCGCTGACCGCCTCGCGCAGGGTGACGAAGACCGCCCGCGCGGCGTCCCGGGCGGCGGGCTCCGCCACCCCGGCCCGCAGCGCGACGCGCGCGACGAACTCGGCCGCCCCGAACCGCTCCGCCCACTCCGTACCCGGGCTCGGGTTCAGCACGAGCTGCAACGGCTTGGGCAGCTGCGCGGCGAGGTCCAGCGCCTCCCCGCCGGTCAGCCGCTCGGCGAGGGTCTCCAGCGTCGCGCGGGTCAGCGCCACCGCCTGCTCGGAGGAGGCGCTGGTGCGCCGGGCGACCTGGTCGACGAAGGTGTCGTAGTTCATCCGTACCCCCTGGGCTGCGTCGGGGCCTGCGCGTACCCGCTGGCCCGGGCGGGAAACGGGGCGGATCTCCGCGCCGGGTGGGCGCGTGACGGCCCGCCGGACGGGTAACCGCGGCCGGTCGTGACCGGATCTACGCCCGGAGGAGCCCACACCATGGCCAGCTACGCCGACGTGCTGCAGTACCTGTCGAGCCTGGACTACCCGGCCGAGAAGGACGACGTGGTACGCGAGGCCGAACGCGAGGGAGCCCCGCCCGACGTGCTGCGCGCGCTGCGGGCGCTGCCTCCCGTCGACTACGCCAACGGCACCGAGGTGGCCCGCTCGGCCGGCATCGAGGCGGCGCCCGAGATCGACGCGTCGCAGCGGGCGGCCCAGGCCCGGGACAAGCAGCACCAGCGGGTGTCGCAGCACCTGCGCGGCATCTGAACCGGGCTGTCACTGGTCGTCGGCACGCCGCGGGCGCGGGGCTCGGACGCGCGCGTCGCTCGATGTACGCGGTGGGAAGCCGATCGGCGGTGTGCCGGGGACCCGGGCGCGCCGCCGCCCGCCGATGGCTGGCGGCGTGAGGGCCGGACAGGCGGGCGCCCCTGCCGCGAACCGCGACCGGGGCGCCACGCAGAACCTGTCCGGTGGCCGGTCGGGCCCGAACCGGGCCCCGACCACCGGGCGGTCGATGCACGCCCGAACCGGGCGGGCATCGCTGCCTCGACCATCATACGACGCAACATCATCCGTTCGGGTGATTACGGCGAGAGTGTGGGCGAGCACACTCTCGGCGTCAACCCCTAAGCTCCGCGTACACCGCGCCGGATCGTCCCCGGGGCGCCGGCGCCGCGACCGGCCTGGCGGGTGCTGACAACCGCCCGTGCTCTGCCACCTCGGGCCGGCCCTGGGACCGTACCCCTCGTGGCTCGGCCGTCCGGCCCGCTCAGGCCCGTACGCCGCCGCTGCGGTCGCGGGCCTTGAGCCGGGTGGTCGGCAGTGCCGGGGCCGGCAACGGCGGGGCGTCGTCGTCGGCGACGGTGCCGAAGCGCCGCCCCGCCATCCAGTCCTCCCTGGCGGCGGCCACCTCCTCGTGCGAGCGGCCGACGAAGTTCCACCACATCACCAGCGGCTCCTCGAACGGGGCCCCGCCGAGCAGCAGCAGGCGGCTGCCCGGCTCGCCCGTCACGGCGAGGCGCTCCCGGCCGCTGCCGAGGTAGAGCAGCGACCCCGGGGCGAACGGCACCCCGTCGACCTCGGCGGCTCCCGACATGGCCAGCAGCCCGTACTCGAAGTCGGGGCGCAGCGGCAGCGTGGCCGGCGCGGGCCCGCCCAGCTCCAGCTGCGCGCCGAGCAGCGGGGTGTACGTCACGGCCGGGGACCGGGCTCCCGCCAGCTCGCCGACCAGCAGGGTGACGTCCAGTTCGCCGTCGCGCCAGCGCGGCAGGTCGGCGTGGTGGGCGAAGTGGGCGTCACCGGCGCGGGCCGGGTCGGGCAGGGCCACCCAGAGCTGCACGCCGTGCATCAGCGGCGGATGCCGCTCGGGTGAACGCTCGGAGTGCGCGATGCCGTGCCCCGAGGTCATCACGTTGAGCTGACCGGGGCGGATCGGCTGCGCGTTGCCCAGGCTGTCCCGGTGCATGATCTCCCCGTCGAGGAGCCAGGTCACCGTCTGCAGGCCGGTGTGCGGGTGCGGCGGCACCTCCATGCCGGGGCGCTCGGCCACGTCGTCCGGGCCGAAGTGGTCCACGAAGCACCAGGCACCGACCATCCGCCGCTGTCGCTGCGGGAGCAGCCGACGGACCGTCGTGTAGCGCCCCAGCGGCACGTCGTGGCCGGGCAGCAGGACGCTGCCGGGATCGGCCGTGGCCACGCCGGGCGGTCGGGTCTGCGCGGGCATTCTCTCGGTACGCTCCACCGCCCGACTGTACGCCCGGGCAGGACGCGGGTCCGGCGGGACGGCCGCCGCCGACGGCCCCGAAGATGCGACTGGCCGGCACCCCGTGTGGGGGTGCCGGCCAGCGTGTTCGTTCAGTTGATCTGGTCAGTTGTTCCAGTGCTGGGCGACGAGGTCGGCGGCCTGCTGCTCCCACTGGGCGTAGTGGT